>NZ_JAVTIZ010000017.1:0-5528 GCF_031843845.1 Microbacterium sp. WCS2018Hpa-23 | reverse complement strand
TAAGATAGAGAAGTTGCCCTTCGGGCCTGGTTGTGATGACTGGGTCGTGGGAGCATCCGATCCTTGAGAACTCAACAGCGTGCACTTGTCAAATGCCAAATAACCTCGATTCAGCTTCGGCTGGATGAGATTCCTTTGGATCAAAGACCAGCCTTCTTCGGAGGGTTGGCAACGGATAAAGTCAGCAATGAATTTGTCTCTTTGGTCAGCATCAAACTCGCTGCGTCACCGTTTTCCCGGTGTCGTATGCATTTCTTTTTTACGGAGAGTTTGATCCTGGCTCAGGATGAACGCTGGCGGCGTGCTTAACACATGCAAGTCGAACGGTGAAGCCCAGCTTGCTGGGTGGATCAGTGGCGAACGGGTGAGTAACACGTGAGCAACCTGCCCCTGACTCTGGGATAAGCGCTGGAAACGGCGTCTAATACTGGATACGAGTAGCGACCGCATGGTCAGTTACTGGAAAGATTTATTGGTTGGGGATGGGCTCGCGGCCTATCAGCTTGTTGGTGAGGTAATGGCTCACCAAGGCGTCGACGGGTAGCCGGCCTGAGAGGGTGACCGGCCACACTGGGACTGAGACACGGCCCAGACTCCTACGGGAGGCAGCAGTGGGGAATATTGCACAATGGGCGCAAGCCTGATGCAGCAACGCCGCGTGAGGGATGACGGCCTTCGGGTTGTAAACCTCTTTTAGCAGGGAAGAAGCGAAAGTGACGGTACCTGCAGAAAAAGCGCCGGCTAACTACGTGCCAGCAGCCGCGGTAATACGTAGGGCGCAAGCGTTATCCGGAATTATTGGGCGTAAAGAGCTCGTAGGCGGTTTGTCGCGTCTGCTGTGAAATCCGGAGGCTCAACCTCCGGCCTGCAGTGGGTACGGGCAGACTAGAGTGCGGTAGGGGAGATTGGAATTCCTGGTGTAGCGGTGGAATGCGCAGATATCAGGAGGAACACCGATGGCGAAGGCAGATCTCTGGGCCGTAACTGACGCTGAGGAGCGAAAGGGTGGGGAGCAAACAGGCTTAGATACCCTGGTAGTCCACCCCGTAAACGTTGGGAACTAGTTGTGGGGTCCATTCCACGGATTCCGTGACGCAGCTAACGCATTAAGTTCCCCGCCTGGGGAGTACGGCCGCAAGGCTAAAACTCAAAGGAATTGACGGGGACCCGCACAAGCGGCGGAGCATGCGGATTAATTCGATGCAACGCGAAGAACCTTACCAAGGCTTGACATATACGAGAACGGGCCAGAAATGGTCAACTCTTTGGACACTCGTAAACAGGTGGTGCATGGTTGTCGTCAGCTCGTGTCGTGAGATGTTGGGTTAAGTCCCGCAACGAGCGCAACCCTCGTTCTATGTTGCCAGCACGTAATGGTGGGAACTCATGGGATACTGCCGGGGTCAACTCGGAGGAAGGTGGGGATGACGTCAAATCATCATGCCCCTTATGTCTTGGGCTTCACGCATGCTACAATGGCCGGTACAAAGGGCTGCAATACCGCGAGGTGGAGCGAATCCCAAAAAGCCGGTCCCAGTTCGGATTGAGGTCTGCAACTCGACCTCATGAAGTCGGAGTCGCTAGTAATCGCAGATCAGCAACGCTGCGGTGAATACGTTCCCGGGTCTTGTACACACCGCCCGTCAAGTCATGAAAGTCGGTAACACCTGAAGCCGGTGGCCTAACCCTTGTGGAGGGAGCCGTCGAAGGTGGGATCGGTAATTAGGACTAAGTCGTAACAAGGTAGCCGTACCGGAAGGTGCGGCTGGATCACCTCCTTTCTAAGGAGCATCTGACTCTTCGGAGTCCAGAACCCAGATCGAAGGCATACGTTCTTCGCTGGGAGCTCATGGGTGGAACATTTGACATGACATCGAGATCTGATCTTGGAGCTAGTACGCAACTTCGGTTGTTGGAACGGTCTGGGTGAGGGGGCCGGTGTCTGCACGCTGTTGGGTCCTGAGGGACCGGATGCGGATCCGCAAGGATTCGTTTCTGTACCTCTGGGCCTCTTGTTGTTTCCCCTGTGGGGGATGCGAGAAGGGGTACCGCCCGTACTTTGAGAACTACACAGTGGACGCGAGCATCTTGCAGCCGGCTTCGGTCGGTTGCACAAGATGATCTTAAAGATCATTAGTCAATTTCATGCCAGGCCTTGTGTCTGGTGTCGATTCTGATTCAAACTCATGTGATTTCAAGTCTTTAAGAGCAAACGGTGGATGCCTTGGCATCTGGAGCCGAAGAAGGACGTAGCAATCTGCGATAAGCCTCGGGGAACTGATAAGCAAGTTTTGATCCGAGGGTGTCCGAATGGGGAAACCCCGCTGGGCGGCGTGCCGACCTAGTGACTCCCGCCTGAATATATAGGGCGGGTAGAGGGAACGTGGGGAAGTGAAACATCTCAGTACCCACAGGAAGAGAAAGCAACCGCGATTCCGTTAGTAGTGGCGAGCGAAACCGGAACAGGCTAAACCTAGCGTGTGTGATAGCCGGCAGGCGTTGCACGTTGGGGGTTGTGGGACTTTTCAGTCATCTCTGCCGAGATGGCGGCGTTACACGATGGTATAGACGAACGGTCTTGAAAGGCCGGTCATAGAGGGTGCCAACCCCGTAGTCGAAATGCCAACCGTGGCGCGAAGAGTATCCCAAGTAGCACGGGGCCCGTGAAATCCCGTGTGAATCTGTCAGGACCACCTGATAAGCCTAAATACTCCCA
The DNA here is from genome assembly GCF_031843845.1 of Microbacterium sp. WCS2018Hpa-23. NCBI lineage: Bacteria > Bacillati > Actinomycetota > Actinomycetes > Micrococcales > Microbacteriaceae > Microbacterium > Microbacterium sp. WCS2018Hpa-23. The sequence continues at coordinate 2,812 of NZ_JAVTIZ010000017.1, read as the reverse complement.
GATGACCGATAGCGGACAAGTACCGTGAGGGAAAGGTGAAAAGTACCCCGGGAGGGGAGTGAAATAGTACCTGAAACCGTTTGCTTACAAACCGTTGGAGCAGCCTTAGTAGCTGTGACAGCGTGCCTTTTGAAGAATGAGCCTGCGAGTTAGCGATATGTGGCGAGGTTAACCCGTGTGGGGTAGCCGTAGCGAAAGCGAGTCTGAATAGGGCGATTCAGTCGCATGTCCTAGACCCGAAGCGAAGTGATCTATCCATGGCCAGGTTGAAGCGACGGTAAGACGTCGTGGAGGACCGAACCCACTTAGGTTGAAAACTGAGGGGATGAGCTGTGGATAGGGGTGAAAGGCCAATCAAACTTCGTGATAGCTGGTTCTCTCCGAAATGCATTTAGGTGCAGCGTTGCGTGTTTCTTGCCGGAGGTAGAGCTACTGGATGGCCGATGGGCCCTACAAGGTTACTGACGTCAGCCAAACTCCGAATGCCGGTAAGTGAGAGCGCAGCAGTGAGACTGTGGGGGATAAGCTTCATAGTCGAGAGGGAAACAACCCAGACCACCAACTAAGGTCCCAAAGCGCGTGCTAAGTGGGAAAGGATGTGGAGTTGCCTTGACAACCAGGAGGTTGGCTTAGAAGCAGCCACCCTTGAAAGAGTGCGTAATAGCTCACTGGTCAAGTGATTCCGCGCCGACAATGTAACGGGGCTCAAGCACGCCACCGAAGTTGTGGCATTGACATTATTGGTAGGCCTTCGTGGTCCAGCCGTGTTGATGGGTAGGAGAGCGTCGTGTGGCCAGCGAAGCGGCGGTGTAAACCAGCCGTGGAGGCTACACGAGTGAGAATGCAGGCATGAGTAGCGAAAGACGTGTGAGAAACACGTCCTCCGAAAGACCAAGGGTTCCAGGGTCAAGCTAATCTTCCCTGGGTAAGTCGGGACCTAAGGCGAGGCCGACAGGCGTAGTCGATGGACAACGGGTTGATATTCCCGTACCGGCGAAGAACCGCCCAAGCTAATCCAGTAGTGCTAAGTGTCTGAATCCCAGTGACTGATCCCTTCGGGGTGACGCTCTGGGCCTAGCGCACGACCCCATTCTGGTGCGGTTAGCGTATTAACAGGTGTGACGCAGGAAGGTAGCCCAAGCCAGGCGATGGTTGTCCTGGTGCAAGTGCGTAGGCCGAGTCGTAGGCAAATCCGCGACTCACATAGGCTGAGACACGATGCGGATAAAAAGTGGGTGATCCTATGCTGCCAAGAAAAGCATCGACGCGAGGTTCTAGCCGCCCGTACCCCAAACCGACTCAGGTGGTCAGGTAGAGAATACCAAGGAGATCGAGAGAATCGTGGTTAAGGAACTCGGCAAAATGCCCCCGTAACTTCGGGAGAAGGGGGGCCTTCGACGTATTAGGACTTGCTCCGAAAGCGTTTGGAGGCCGCAGAGACTAGTGGGTAGCGACTGTTTACTAAAAACACAGGTCCGTGCCAAGTCGCAAGACGATGTATACGGACTGACGCCTGCCCGGTGCTGGAAGGTTAAGAGGACCGGTTAGCCGCAAGGCGAAGCTGAGAATTTAAGCCCCAGTAAACGGCGGTGGTAACTATAACCATCCTAAGGTAGCGAAATTCCTTGTCGGGTAAGTTCCGACCTGCACGAATGGCGTAACGACTTCCCAACTGTCTCAACCGCGAACTCGGCGAAATTGCATTACGAGTAAAGATGCTCGTTACGCGCAGCAGGACGGAAAGACCCCGTGACCTTTACTACAGCTTGGTATTGGTGTTCGGTGTGGCTTGTGTAGGATAGGTGGGAGACTGTGAAGCATGGACGCCAGTTCATGTGGAGTCATTGTTGAAATACCACTCTGGTCACTCTGGATATCTAACTTCGAACCGTAATCCGGTTCAGGGACAGTGCCTGGTGGGTAGTTTAACTGGGGCGGTTGCCTCCCAAAAAGTAACGGAGGCGCCCAAAGGTTCCCTCAACCTGGTTGGCAATCAGGTGTCGAGTGTAAGTGCACAAGGGAGCTTGACTGTGAGACTGACAGGTCGAGCAGGGACGAAAGTCGGGACTAGTGATCCGGCAGTGGCTTGTGGAAGCGCTGTCGCTCAACGGATAAAAGGTACCTCGGGGATAACAGGCTGATCTTGCCCAAGAGTCCATATCGACGGCATGGTTTGGCACCTCGATGTCGGCTCGTCGCATCCTGGGGCTGGAGTAGGTCCCAAGGGTTGGGCTGTTCGCCCATTAAAGCGGTACGCGAGCTGGGTTTAGAACGTCGTGAGACAGTTCGGTCCCTATCCGCTGCGCGCGTAGGAAATTTGAGAGGATCTGACCCTAGTACGAGAGGACCGGGTTGGACGAACCTCTGGTGTGTCAGTTGTTCCGCCAGGAGCACCGCTGATTAGCTACGTTCGGGATGGATAACCGCTGAAAGCATCTAAGCGGGAAGCCGGCCTCAAGATGAGATTTCCATACCTTCGGGTGAGAGGCTCCCAGCCAGACTACTGGGTTGATAGGCCAGATGTGGAAGTGCAGTAATGCATGCAGCTGACTGGTACTAATAAGCCGATGACTTGATAACACACCGTTTGTTGGTGCTACGCGTCCACTGAGTGGTTCTCGATGTACGGTCGAGAACCGCATGACAATGACTTTGTTATGTGTTTTGATTGAAACATCTATAGTGTTTCGGCGGCCATAGCGTGAGGGAAACGCCCGGTTACATTCCGAACCCGGAAGCTAAGCCTCACAGCGCCGATGGTACTGCAGGGGGGACCCTGTGGGAGAGTAGGACACCGCCGGACTTCTTTTAA
>NZ_JAVTIZ010000016.1:0-9761 GCF_031843845.1 Microbacterium sp. WCS2018Hpa-23 | reverse complement strand
GTGTGCCGTTGTGCTGGTGGCACCACCGATCCCTCGGCACCTCCGGGTGGGAGATCCGGATGGACGACGGTCTCCCACAGGTGCGGGGTCCGAGATGGTGGGACCCGGAACAGCGATGGCGCACACCGAGACTCAGCCTCCCGCGGGACGTGCACGTTCGAGCTGCCCCGATACGGGTCTGACCCGACGGCGTCGACAGGAGTAGAACAGGATCATGAGCACAGACGTCACAGGCATCGGCGGCCTCTTCTTCCGCAGCAGAGACCCGGAGGCTCGTGCCGGCTGGTACCGAGAGCACCTGGGAATCGGGGCTGGACATGACGGCATGTGGCAGCAGGAGGCCGGCATGACCGTGTTCGCGCCGTTCGCGGCAGACAGCGATTACTTCGCCGCCGACCAGCAGTTCATGCTCAATCTCAGAGTGTCGAACATCGAAGAGCTCACCACACGGCTGGCCGCCTCAGGGGTTCCGGTCGAGCGCCGCGACGAGTGGAACACCGCCGAATACGGCACCTTCGCCCGCATCCATGATCCCGAAGGCCTCGCGATCGAACTCTGGCAACCACCCGCCGGGTAGGAGAGCCGCGCTCAGGAGAACCGCGCTCAGCAGAGCCGCGCTCAGGCAGGTCCGAGGCGGAGCACCTCGGGCGACTCGCCGCCGGTCAGCTCATCGGCGATACGGATGCTGCGGGCGAGGTCATCGAGCGCGCTGTCGAGAGTGCCGAAACGCTCGCGTTCGCTGCAGACCGCAGTCAGCGTCACCAGATGTGTGCCGGTGTCCCACGTGTACGTCGCGAACGGAGGGCTCGCGGGCGACGGCGGCATCGCCACGACGAGCTTCTCGCCTGCCCCCAACCACCGGCTCGAGAACGATACGGTGTCGTCGTAGTCCATGGGCATGGATGCGCGAGCGATTCGCACCTCTGGAGTGAGTGTCTGCACGGTGGCCATCGCGACGATCAGCTCCGGGTCGGCCTTCCACGTCCACACGAGAACGCGACCGGCGGCCCTGCGCATCAGCAGCGGAGCGGCCTGGCTCATCGCCCACGCGCCGAACCGGGAACCCGGGCGTTCCGTGACGCCGATCGCCGAATTCACCTGTCCCAACAGCATCCGGATGGCGGCCTTGCGGTGCCGCCGTCCCCTCCAGCCGAGCGAGTCCGTGACGGGGATCCATTGCTGGGGGTCGGCGTCGGCTGTCAGTCGCATGCCTCCACGCTAGGGGGTGAGGCTGAAGGATGCCGGTATGCCTCGGCGGCTCGATCAGGCCCCTCGGGTAGAGTGGCCAGCGCCCGATCGGGCTCTTTGACCGCCGTACCGTAAGGCAGAATGTCCTCCTCTACCTCCGATCCGACGAGTGCGCCCGACGTCGCCCCTGACCGCGGGCAGCGTCCTCTGCGCATCCTGATCGGATGCGACACTTTCGCTCCTGACATCAACGGTGCCGCCCGCTTCGCCGAACGCCTCGCGGCGGGTCTCGTGCAGCGGGGCGAAGACGTGCATGTGGTCGCGCCGAACATCGCGTACCGCCGCACGCCCGCGCAGACCGAGGTCATCGAGGGCGAGCCGATGACGATGCACAGGCTTCCGTCGGTGCGCTGGGCGCCCCACGACTGGCTGCGCTTCGTCTGGCCGTGGCGTGTGAAGCACTACGCCCGAAAGATCTTCGACAGCGTGCAGCCCGACGTCGTGCACATCCAGTCGCACATCGTGATCGGCCGCGGCCTCGCCCGCATCGCGCATGAGCGAGGCATCCCCGTGATCGCCACGAACCACGTGATGGCCGAGAACATCCTCGACCACACGACCATGCCCAAATGGGTCGACGACCTGGTGCTGCGCTGGGCCTGGGGCGACGCGAAGCGCACGTTCGCTCTGACGCGCGCGATCACCACACCGACGCGTCGTGCGGCCGACTTCCTCGAGCGCACCGTCGCCGTCGAGAACGTGATCCCCGTCAGCTGCGGCATCGACCGTACCCAGTACACCCCCGTGGTCGCCCCTCGCGAGAAGAACCGCATCATCTTCGTCGGACGCCTGACGGCCGAGAAGCAGGTCGAGGTGATCCTCGACGCCATGACGAAGCTCGACCCCGCACTGGACGCGACCTTCGACATCGTCGGCGGCGGCGACCAGCGCAAGCAGCTCGAGAGCCTCGCGACCCAGCTGGGTCTCGCTGACCGAGTGACCTTCCACGGTCGCACGACCGACGAGGACCTGCGGGCGCTGCTGTCGCGCGCCTCCGTCTTCACGATCGCCTCGATCGCCGAGCTGCAGTCGATCGCGACCATGGAGGCCATGGCCTCGGCTCTGCCGATCGTCGCAGCGGATGCCGTCGCACTGCCGCACCTCGTGCACGACGGCGAGAACGGCTACCTGTTCGAGCCCGGCAACGCCGATGCCCTCGCCGCGCGACTGACCGACGTGCTCACCGCATCGCCCGGCGAATACGCGCGGATGCAGCAGGCCTCGCTCGACGGCGTCGCGATACACGACATCAACCGCACGCTCGACACGTTCGAGGCGCTGTACCGCGACGAGCCGCTGCCCGAGTGACGGCCCGCGTCATGCACATCGTCTTCTTCGGCGATCAGCACCTCGACTCTCTCGGCGGGGCGCAGGTGTCGATGCGGCTGCAGCGCGAGTTCCTCGAGCGCGCAGGCCACACTGTGACCGTGGTCGCGCCGAGGATGCACGGGTCGCGCGCCTCGGACGTCGCGGACCCCGCGAACGTCGACCTGCCGTCGGTGCCGATCACCGTCGACCGCGAGTACTCGATGAGCTGGCCGGGGCGGGCGACCGACCGCTTCCTCGATCGCGCGATGACGCATCGTCCGCCGGTCGATCTCGTGCACGTGCAGGCCGACTTCTGGGGCGCATTCATCGGTCACCGGTACGCCGCCCGCCACGGCATCCCCGTCGTGCACACCCTGCACAACAGGGTCGATGTCGGCATCGCCGCGGTCACGCCGCTGCACCGCCCCGCGCTCGGAGCGTTGAACCTCTGGCGGCGCCGAGCGCTGCGCGGTGTCGCGGCGCCGGTGAGTGGGTACGACGGCTGGGCGTTCCTGCGCGGCATTGCGATCGGCGCGTCGGCAGTGACCGCGCCGTCGACCCACTTCGCTCGCCGTCTCGAAGAGCACGGGGTCTTCAGCCCGGTCGACGTCGTCTGGAACGGAATCGACGACGACGTGCGCGAGGCGACGCTCGATGCGGCACCGACAGCTCGCACGCCTGGTCGGCCCCGTTTCGTATGGCTCGGACGCATGAGTCCCGAGAAGCGACTGCTGCCGTTCCTCGAGGCGTTCGTCGCCTCGGGTGTCGACGCGGACCTCGAGATCATCGGCGGAGGGGCACAGCGGCCGGCCGCGGAGAAGATCGTCGCGGGCTCGGCGAGTGTGCGGTTCGCCGGCAAGCTCAGCTACTCCGACACCCTCGCGCGCATCGCCGCCGCAGACGCGCTCGTGCAGACCTCCATCGGCTTCGAGACCCAGGGCATGACGCCTTTCGAGGCCGCGACCCTCGGTACGCCGTCGGTGATCAGCGATCCCGACATCGCGGCCGAGCTCGGCGGCGGACTCTGGGCGGTTCCCGGAGCTGCGGGCACCGAGGCGCAGCGCAAAGCCGGTCTCGTCGAGACGTTGCGCCGCGCGGCATCCGACATCGCCGCCGGCACCGCACCGGTGCCGATGCGCGAGGTCTCGGAGGCGTTCCGGCAGTCGTCGCGCACCGCCGCGATGATCGAGGTCTACGAACGCGTGCTCGCCAGCTGAGGCACTGCGCTCAGAAGCGGGCCCTCAGAGTCCGGCTCTCGGAGTCCGTCTCTCGGAGTCCGTCTCTCGGAGTCCGTCTCTTCAGTACCCGAAGTAGTGCGACACGCTGGTCACCCACGCGACGGACGAGCCGACGACGGTGCTTCCTGCCACACCGATCGCGATCGCCGCCAGCAGACGTGGTGCCGGGCGCTGCACTGCGATGATGCCGAGCACCAGGCCTATCGCGGCCAAGCCCAAGACGACCAGGTTCACGAGATTCGATAGGAAGTCGACGATCCCGAATCCCATGCTCATGTACATGAGCGGAGTGAGGAGTTGGAAGATCAGCGCCATTCCGGCCCCGACCACCGCGAGGAGGAATGCCAGACGTCCGAGTGCCGCGGACCGGGCGGGCTGGCTCGGCGCGTGCTGCTGGCCGGGCGGGGCGTAAGGCTGGCCTGGGGCGCCATAGGGCTGGCCCGGCTGGGCGTAGGGCTGGCCGGGCTGGGCGTAGGGCTGGCCGGGTGTTCCGTACGGCTGGCTGGGGGCGCCGTAGGGCTGGCTCGGTGCTCCGTAAGGCTGTGCGGGTGCTCCGTACGGCTGGCCCGGCTGCGAGTACGGCTGTGCGGGCGCTCCGTGGGGCTGGCCGGGCTGTGCGGGCTGTGCGGGCTGCGCCGGGTGGGGCTGCTGCTGGGGTTGCTGTGCGGGCTGCTGCGGTTCGCTCATGAGGGCTCCGGACGCTCAGTAGGACAGGGCGTAGAAGAGGTTCGACATCCACGAGACCACGATGCCGAGGATCTGGCCGGCGGAGATGCCGATGGCGATGCCCGCGAGAACCTGCTGATCCGGTCGCCGTACGGACATCAGTCCGAGGATGAGCGCCACGATCGAGACCACGAGCACAAGTCCGCTGCCGATCGTTCCGAAGACGCCTATCGACGACGGATCGGCGAGGGTCCGGATCATCACCGGGTACGAGATGGTGACGATGAGGCCGATGAGGAGCGCAGCCAGTGCCACGATCAACGCGATGCGGCCGACGGGTGTGCCGGAGGACGCCCGAGACGGCGCGGAGGATGGGTAGCCGCCAGAGCCAGGATGCGACTGCGCCGGAAGCGACTGCCCCGGATGCGGCTGGCCCGGATGCGACTGCCCGGCGTTCTGCGGAGGCTCGGAGTGCTCACTCCCGGAGTACGGCTGAGCAGAGTGGTGCACGCCGGGAGGCTGCGGCGCTCGATGCCCCTGGCTCTGCGGGGAAGTTCCGTACGGCTGCGCGGGAGGCTGCTGCGGCTCGCTCATGGTGTCGAGCGTAGCCGCGCATCCGACCAGCGGGGAAGCCTCGTACGAGCGAGGCTCGGACGGAACCCTCCGGCGGAGGTCAGCGGTACGTGTGCCCGGCCTCGGCGCGGTCGAGCGCGTCGTGGTCGGCGACGCGTGACCAATCGGTGGGCACGTGACGGTATCCGTCGCGGCGGAGTTCGACGATGGTGGCGGTCAGCGCCCACGCGCCGAGTGCGAGAAGTGCGATGAGAAGGATCATGGCAGAAACGCTACGATCGCCCTTGATCTGCCACGAGTGGCAGAATAGACTGCGAGCGTATGAAAACTGCCAACCTGACTGCCGACTTCGGGAGAGCATCATGATGAAGACCGTTGCCTGCGTCGTCCAGGACGGATTCGCTCCGTTCGAGTTCGGGCTCGCCTGCGAAGCCTTCGGTCTCGACCGATCGAACGACGGGGTGCCCAACTTCGACTTCCGCGTGATCGCGCCGCATCCGGGTGTCGTGAAGTCCAAGCTCGGATTCTCGATCAATGTCGAGAATGACCTGTCGTTCGCGTATGAGGCCGACCTCGTGGTGCTCTGCCCGGTGCCGCGGGAGTACTGGCAGAACATCGATCCGCTGCTGCTCGACGTCGCCCGCGACGCCGTGGCGCGCGGTGCATGGCTGCTGACCATCTGCAGTGCCTCGTTCATCCTCGGCGCTGCCGGGGTACTCGACGGTCGCCGCGCGACCACGCACTGGATGTACTCCGACATCATGGCCGAGATGTACCCGCAGATCGACATCGACCCCGATGTGCTCTTCGTGCAGGACGGACGGATCATCACGAGCGCCGGCACGGCCGCCGGGATCGACGCCTGCCTGCACCTGCTGCGCCAGGAGCTCGGCGCCGAGCTGACGAACCGCATCGCTCGACGCATGGTGGTGCCGCCGCAGCGCGACGGCGGTCAGGCGCAGTTCATCGATCGCCCGATCCCGGTGGTTCCGAGCGATTCGCTCGCTTCGGTCGCCGACTGGGCCGTCGAGCACCTCCGCGACGACCTGGGCGTCGATCAGCTCGCGGCACGGGCGCTCATGTCCCCTCGCACCTTCGCGCGCCGCTTCAAGGCCGAATACGGCGCGACCCCCGCGGCCTGGCTCGCCCGACAGCGGGTGCTGCACGCCCAGCGGCTGCTCGAGCGCAGCGACCTCTCGCTCGAGCAGATCGCCGACGAATGCGGCTTCGGATCGGCGGCGGTGCTGCGACAGAACTTCTCGCGCGTGCTCGGCACGACGCCGACCGCTTATCGGGCGCGCTTCTCGTGCGTCGACGACGCGGAGACCACCGCGGCCTGACCGGATGACCGGCTGACCGCCCTGACTGCCTGACCGCCCGACCGGACTCAGCGCACGGGCCTCTCAGGGCCCGATCGGCGCGCTCTCAGCGGTCCCGGTGCTCTCAGTGGTCCCAGTGCCCGGGGCTCAGGAGTGCGCGGTAATCGATCTCGACGCCTGCAGGGGTGACGGATGCCGTGCAGTACAGCAGTGACTGCGTGGGATACCCGTGCGGGCGGTTGTCGCGGATGATCGCCCGGTCGTCCTCGGGGTCCAGCCGGGCGGACGAGGCGAGCAGCGCGATCCACTCGCCGGTCCAGTCAGCGCTCGCGGCAGCCGGACCCAGAGCGCGGAACTCCGGAAGCCAGGCGGCGATGCGCGGTGTTTCGGAGTCATCGAGATCGTCGTGCGCGATCATGTGGATGCCGTCACTGATCGGCGTCTCGCGCAGATGGGCGCCGTCCCAGCTCAGCACCCGCGATCCCTCGGGGCGCACCTCGAGCAGGTTGAACCCGTGCATGGGCAGCGGTGCGATCGGCGACCTGCCGGCCACCGACTCGAGTGCGAGCGAACCGCGTGACACGGCGACCTCGTCGGCGAGATCGACCACGTCGGCGCGGTTGAGCAGCACGGCGAGACGGCGCTCAGCCGGGTTCACCGCGAGCCAGGCGCCGCCGGCTCGCCGGTCGCGGATACCCGAGACCCCGGGGTGCGCGTCCGGCCACCATTCGCCGAGAGCATCCCACTCGCGCTGAGGATCCTCATCGCGCACCGCGAGCAGACGCGCGGTGTCGGGTCCTGCCACATCGATCACCACGGTGCACACGGCTCCAAGTCTAGGAGCGCGTCGCACTCCCGGGCCCGCGGCGCCGGATGCTGCGGCAGAATCGAACCGTGAACATCGTCGTCGGAGTTACGGGTGGCATCGCCGCATACAAGACAGTGCACCTGGTGCGACTGCTGACAAAGGCGGGTCACGACGTGACCGTTGTGCCGACGGAAGACGCATTGCGCTTCGTGGGCACGCCGACGTGGGAGGCGCTGAGCAGGCATCCGGTCACGACGAGCGTGCACGACGACGTCGCGCGCGTCCGCCACGTGGCGCTCGGTCAGGGGGCCGATCTGGTGATCGTCGCCCCCGCGACCGCGAACTCGATCGCGAAGATCACCGCGGGCATCGCCGATGACCTGCTGGGCACCACGCTGCTCGCGACCGAGGCGCCCGTGCTCCTCGCGCCCGCCATGCACGCCGAGATGTGGCGCAACGCAGCCACGCAGGCGAACATCGCGACCCTCGTCTCGCGCGGCATCCATCTGGTCGGCCCCGCGGACGGCGAACTCGCCGGAGGTGACAGCGGACCGGGACGCATGTCCGAACCCGAGGCGATCTTCGACGCCGCGGTCGCTCTGCTCTCACCGCGCGACCTCGACGGACTGCGCGTGGTGATCTCGGCCGGCGGCACCCGCGAGCCGATCGACCCCGTGCGGTTCCTCGGCAACCGCTCGAGCGGGCGGCAGGGCGTCGCGTTGGCCGCCGACGCGGCAGCGCGAGGCGCGGATGTGACCGTGGTCGCGGCGAACGTCTCGGCCGATGTGCTGGCCGCTGCGCGGCATCCGTCGGTCCGGGTGGTCTCCGTGGGGACGGCCGCCGAGCTCTCGACGGCGATGAAGGATGCCGCCCGCTCGGCGGACATCGTGATCATGGCCGCCGCGGTCGCCGACTATCGACCGGCATCGGTCTCGGACCAGAAGCTCACGAAGGAGCAGGGGCTGCTGACGCATCTCGAGCTCGTCGAGAACGAGGATGTCGTCTCCTCTCTGGCGGTGTCGAGGGCGGACGGGGGAGCCCCGGAGGGTCAGACGATCGTCGCCTTCGCCGCCGAGACCTCAGAGAATGCCGACGAACGGCGCGACCGCGCTCGCCGCAAACGTGAGCGCAAAGGCGTCGACCTGCTCGCCGTCAATCGCGCGAACGCGGAGCAGGGCTTCGAGAGGCCCGACAACGCGGTCGAGATCGTCGGGGAGGGCGGCGAGGTCGTGGCCTCTGCCGCAGGGACCAAGCGCGAGGTGGCCCGAGTGATCCTGGACGCCGCGCTGACTCTGAGGTAAACTTGAGCCAAGTCCACTCAACTTTGAGGACTGCATCCACGAGAACGTGATCAGAAGGAGTCTCCCAGGAGGAACGCATGCCAGGCCCACAGAGCGCACAGAACGACGACCAGCAGTCTGCCCTCGAGCAGTTCGGGATCAATCTCACCGACCGCGCCCGTCAGGGCAAGCTCGACCCCGTCATCGGACGGGACAGTGAGATCCGACGCGTCAGCCAGGTGCTCACCCGCCGCACCAAGAACAACCCGGTTCTGATCGGCGAGCCCGGCGTCGGCAAGACCGCCGTCGTCGAAGGGCTCGCGCAGCGGATCGTCGCGGGCGATGTCGCCGAGTCCCTCAAGGACAAAGAGCTGGTGTCGCTCGACATCTCCGCGCTCGTCGCCGGTGCGATGTACCGCGGCCAGTTCGAGGAGCGCCTGAAGAGCGTCCTCAAAGAGATCACCGAGTCCGACGGGCAGATCATCACCTTCATCGACGAGCTCCACGTGCTCATGGGTGCGGGCGGCGGCGAAGGCTCGGTGGCGGCGTCGAACATGCTCAAGCCCATGCTGGCCCGCGGCGAGCTGCGCCTGATCGGCGCGACGACTCTCAACGAGTACCGCGAGTTCATCGAGAAGGATGCCGCTCTCGAGCGCCGTTTCCAGCAGGTCTACGTCGGCGAACCCACGGTCGAGGACACGATCGCGATCCTGCGCGGGCTCAAGGGGCGGTACGAGGCGCATCACGGTGTGACGATCTCGGACAGCGCCCTGGTCGCCGCTGCTGCGCTCTCGAACCGGTATCTCCCCGCCCGGCAGTTGCCCGACAAGGCGATCGACCTGATCGACGAGTCGATGTCGCGGCTCAAGATGGAGATCGATTCGTCCCCCGTCGAGATCGACCAGCTCAAGCGCCAGGTCGACCGCATGAAGCTCGAAGAGCTGGCTCTCAAGCGCGAGAAGGATGCTGCCTCGAAGGAGCGTCTCGCGGCGCTCCGGGAGCAACTCGTCGGCATGGAGGCGCAGCTCGCCGACCTCGAGGCCCGCTGGGCGCGCGAGCGGCAGGGGCTCAACCGGGTCGGTGATCTGAAGAAGAAGCTCGACGATGCGGTCACGCAGCGCGACCTCGCGATGCGCGAGGCCGACTACACCCGTGCCTCGAAGCTCGAGTACGAGACCATCAAGCGCCTCGAGCGCGAGATCGCCGAGGCCGAGCAGGCCGAAGCCGCGGTCTCGAGCGAGGGTCGCATGGTCAACGAGCAGGTCACTGACGAGGACATCGCCGCCGTGATCGCGGCGTGGACCGGCATCCCCGTCGGCCG
>NZ_JAVTIZ010000015.1:0-65974 GCF_031843845.1 Microbacterium sp. WCS2018Hpa-23 | reverse complement strand
CGTGGGCGGACATCCGCCCACGCCCCTGTTCTGTCCACGCCAGGCATCCACCGATCGGTTGATGCCTGAGTCCGTCGCTTCACGGCTACCGCGCAAGCTCTTCTGCGGGCACGCTGGGGACATGACAGACAGCGTGATCGAGGTACGGGACCTCCGCAAAGAATACGGCGGCGCGGTCGCGGTCGACGGCATCAGCTTCGACATCCGCCGCGGAGAGACCTTCGCACTGCTCGGCCCGAACGGTGCGGGAAAGTCGACGACCATCGAGATCCTCGAGGGATACAGGCACCGCACGTCCGGCGAGGTACGCGTGCTCGGCGTCGACCCGCAGCGTGGCGGCCTGGACTGGAAGACACGCCTGGGTATCGTGCTGCAGTCGACCGGCGAAGCGGGCAACTTCACCGTCCGTGAACTGCTCACCGAGTTCGCCGGGTACTACCCGCGTCCCCGAGACATCGACGAGGTGATCGCGGCGGTGGGCCTCGAGCAGAAGCAGCGCTCCCGCGCGGGAAAGCTGTCCGGCGGCCAGCAGCGCCGCCTCGACGTCGCCCTGGGGATCATCGGTCGACCGGAGATGCTGTTCCTCGACGAACCGACCACCGGATTCGACCCCGAAGCCCGACGTCAGTTCTGGGATCTCATCCGCTCGCTCAAGGCGGAGGGAACCAGCATCCTGCTGACCACCCACTACCTCGATGAGGCGGCTCAGCTCGGCGACCGCGCCGCGGTCATCACCGCTGGGCGCATAGCGGCGATCGGACCGATCGACGAGATCGGCGGTCCCGACGCACGCACGCCGCTGGTCCGCTGGCGGGATGCTGCCGGCAGCCGTCATGAGCAGCGCACGGCGGCCCCCGGAGCGTTCGTCTCGGAACTGCAGAGGACGATCGGCGAACCGGACGCCCTGGAGGTCATGCGCCCCACCCTCGAGGACATCTACCTCGGCCTCATCCGGCAGCACGACGCCGCATCGGCCGCCGACCCCACGACAGACGACAGCCGCACCGATCTGAAGGAGCCGGCATGAGCACCACCACCGCACCGGCGCGGTTCGGACTCCCCCGCACGATCCGGCTCGGCGTGCGACGCATCGGCTTCGAGCTGCGACAGTACTTCCGAGCCGGCGACCAGGTCTTCTTCACGTTCCTGTTCCCCACGGTGATGTATCTGATCTTCGCGACGATCTTCACCGGTGACATCGGCGAGGGCGCCGACAAGGTCAGCATGGCGACCTACTACCTCCCAGGACTCATCGCGGGTGGCATCTTCCTCTCCGGAGTGCAGGGCCTGTCGATCGAGATCGCCGTGGAGAAGAGCGACGGCACGCTGAAGCGCCTCGGCAGCACCCCGATATCGCCCGCCACCTACTTCATCGGCAAGATCGGAGAGGTCTTCGTGACGGCGATCCTGCAGATGGCGCTGCTCCTCACCGTCGCGGTAGTGATCTACAAGGTGCAGCTGCCCTCGGATGCTGAGTCGTGGGGCCTGTTCGCCTGGGTCTTCGTGCTCGGTCTGCTCTCGTGCACTCTGCTCGGCATCGCCCTGTCGGCGCTCCCGCGTTCGGGCAAGACCGCATCGGCGGTCGTGATCCCGGTCGTCCTGCTGCTGCAGTTCGTCTCGGGCGTCTACATCGCCTTCTCGGCCCTGCCCGAGTGGCTGCAGAACGTCGCCGCCATCTTCCCGCTCAAGTGGATCGCGCAGGGGATGCGCGCCGCGATCCTGCCCGATTCGTTCAAGGCCGCAGAACCGGGTGGAGAGTGGGCGCTCGGCATGGTGGCGATCATGCTGGGCGTCTGGCTCGTCGTCGGCGTGATCCTCAGCCGCGCCACCTTCCGCTGGATCCGCCGCGACGGATGACACCGGCATCCCTGGCCTTCCGTGACGCGGATCGACGTCTGCGCGGCGTCCGGACGCACGTCGGGGCGCGCGGAACAGTGGGAGAGTGGTGCGCATGAGCCGTGTGATCCGCCGAGAGCGCCTGGGGTGGGACATCGCCGCGACCGCGCTGCTGCTCACGGTGGCCGGGCTCGCCCTCAGCCTCCCGCAGAACTTCGCCGGATCGCGCTGGGTGCTCGTCGCCATCACGCTCGGCGTCTTCCTCCTCTACGCGTTCGGCGCCCGGCCCTACGTGGGGATCCACGAGGGCATCGAGGACCCTGCCCCCGCTGTCTCGGCGCTGCTTCAGGTCGGGATGATCTCTCTTCTCGCGGTGGGCGTGGCGATCGAGCCGAACATGCTGCTGCTCCAGACCCTGGTGCTGCCCCTCATCTGGATGACATCGCGATCGACCTTGCAGGCGGTGCTGGTCACGGTGGGCAACGGCGTCGTACTCGGCCTCGCCTACGGCTATTGGGGCGGCTTCACCGCTGACGCCCTCAGCACCGGCTTCGTCTCATCCGGGTTGTCGACCGCGTTCAGCCTGGCTCTCGGCCTCTGGATCACCCGCATCGCAGAATGGGGCGTGGAGCGCCAGCATCTGCTCGCGGATCTGACCGCGGCGCAGGCGGGCCTGGAGACGGCCAGCCGAGAGGCCGGGGCGATCGAAGAGCGCGCTCGTCTCGCTCGCGACGTCCACGACACGATCGCCCAGAGCCTCGCGAGCATCGTCATGCTCGCCGAACGCGCACGCCTCGACGGCTCCCCCGCTGCGATCGAGCTGATCGAGAGCGCAGCGCGAGAGGGGCTCGTCGAGGCCAGAGCCCTCGTGGCCGTGACCTCGCCCACGCCGTCCGCCGACTCGCTCGGTGACGCGCTCCGCCGCCTCGGAGACCGCTTCGCACGGGAGACCGGCGTGCACGTCGACGTGACGGCATCGGATGCCGTGCTGGCGCGAGACGTCCAGGTCGTCCTGCTGCGCTGCGCTCAGGAGGGGCTCGCGAACGTGCGCAAGCACTCAGGTGCTGCATCCGCTCAGGTCACACTCACGATCGCCGGTTCCGCCGAGCTCCGCATCCGCGATGACGGCCGCGGACTCGGTGGAATCTCGATCGACGACGACCGCGGATTCGGTCTTGCGGGAATGCGGGAGCGGGTCGCGCTCGTCGGCGGCACCCTGATCGTCGCAGACGGAGCGCAGGCAGGCACGGACCTCACCGTGCGCATACCGCTGCTTGCCGAGGCCGAGGCCGAGAAGGAGACGACGCCATGATCCGAGTCATCGTGGCCGACGACCATCCGATCGTGCGGTCCGGCATCGTGGGACTCATCGACCTCGATCCGGGGCTCGAGGTCGTCGCGCAGGCGGCGAACGGCGCCGAGGCCGTCGACCTGACCGCTCGCCTGCGACCCGATGTGGTGCTGATGGATCTCCGGATGCCTGGCATCTCGGGCATCGAGGCTACGTCGCGCATCACTGCTGAGCTGCCCGACGTGCGAGTGCTCGTGCTGACGACCTACGAGACCGACGACGACATCCTCGGTGCGATCGAGGCGGGGGCGAGCGGCTACCTCCTCAAGGCCGCGCCGCAGGAGGAGATCGTCGCGGGGATCCGCTCCGTCGCCGAAGGCCATACGGTCCTCGCGCCGACGATCGCTGCCACGCTCGTCGCGCGGATGCGTGGCGACCGACCGTCAAGGCCTCAGCTGAGTCCGCGGGAACGCGAGGTGCTCCGCCTCGTCGCGGCGGGTCGCAGCAACCCGGAGATCGCTCGAGAGCTGTTCATCGGCGAGGCCACGGTGAAGACGCACCTGATCCACGTCTTCGAGAAGCTCGAGGTCTCGGACCGCACGCGTGCGGTGACACTCGCGCTCGAACTCGGCCTGATCTAAACGACGACACAGAGCACGAACGGCCCCCACCCCGAAGGATGAAGGCCGTTCGAATCGACGCCGTGGACTGGCTACGCGCGGACTGGCTACGCGCGGACGAACTGCGCGGCAGCGGGGCAGTCGAACGGATCAGCGCCTGCGGCGAGACCGACGCGGTTGAGGTACTCGATGACGATCGCGTACGACCGGCCGAGGCTGGTCTCGGTGTACGGCACGTTGTTGGCTGCGCAGTAGTCGCGCACGACCTCGCGGGCCTTCGAGAGGTGCGGGCGGGGCATGTTCGGGAACAGGTGGTGCTCGACCTGGTAGTTGAGCCCGCCCATGAGCCAGGTGGCCCACCATCCGCCACGGATGTTGCGCGAGGTGCGCACCTGCTTCGAGAAGAAGTCGAGGCGAGCGCTCGGGTCGATGATCGGCATGCCCTTATGGTTCGGTGCGAACGACGCACCCATGTAGACGCCGAAGACGGCGAGCTGGACGCCCATGAAGGCGAACGCCATGCCGAGCGGCAGCATCATGAAGACCGGGACGAGCACGATCGCGAAGCGCAGGGCGATGAGGCCGAGCTCGATCCAGCGGCCCTTGGCCTTCTTGCTGGTCACGAGGTGCTTGACGCCGAGGTAGTGGAGGTTCAGGCCTTCGAGCGTGAGCAGCGGGAAGAAGAACCATCCCTGCTTGCGCGTGATCAGGCGGACCAGGCCGCGCGACTGCGCAGCATCCGTCTCGAGGAACGAGATCGTGTCGACCTCGATGTCAGGATCCTTGCCGACCTGGTTCGGATTCCCGTGGTGCTTGGTGTGCTTCGAATCCCACCAGGAGTAGCTGATGCCGACGACACCGGCGGCGAGGATGCGAGCGAGACGGAAGTTCGCAGGCCCCGAGGAGAGGATCTGGCGGTGGGCTGCCTCATGGGCGAGGAATGCCACCTGCGTGAGGACGAGACCGAGCCCGGCGGCGATCAGCAGCTGGAACCAGCTGTCGCCGAGCAGGATGAAGCCGGTGATGAGTCCTCCGAGGGCGACGGCGAGGCCGGCGGCGACGAAGATGTAGAACCAGCCTGCCCGCTGCAGCAGGCCGGTCTCGCGGATGACCTGCGAGACCTGCTTGTAGGCGTGGGTCATCGGGGGGATGTCTGCATTGCCCGAATACGTCTGACGTACCGGTCCGAGCGTGGCTGCGGTCTTTTCGACCTGATAAATGGAGATGTTGCTCTCCCGTCGATTGGAGCCCTTGAGCTGTGGTAAGCCCAAGGCAGATCGCCCAACGCTTACCTCAACCTAACCCCCCTCACATGCGCTGTGGGGAATACGTCGCGGACTCTGTGTCGACTCTGTGTGACGTCACAGGCGATGGTCAGGCGCGCGCCCGATGCGGGCCCCGCCGCAGCACCTGACGAAGCCGCCGCGAGAATGCCGACGGACGCCGTTCCGGCGTGTTCGCACCCTCGAGGGCGTCACGGGCGTCGTCGAGGGACTCGAACGAGCCGAGATCGGTGCCCCGCTGGTCGCGGGCGAGGTGGGTGGTGCCGTCGAACTCGACGAATCCGGCGAACTCGCCGGCTCGGGTCGCGACGTGCACGTCGGTGTCGGCCTGTTTCCAGGTCAACGGGTCGGAAGGCGGAAAAGTGGTCGTACTCATGGTGATACTCATTGCTGTGCGGCGGGCGTGCTGTCGCGGCCCGCAAGATGATGAGATCGAGGGCGGATGCCGCGCGCATCGATGCGCTTGGTCCGTGATGGCCCTGATCAGTGGCTTCGTGGTGGCCTAGAGGGGGGCCAGAACACACGTTGCACCATCAGCTTAGCAGATCGGCATCCACAGGGCGAGAATCAGTTTCCGCGGGCATCCAGACGCGACGCGGATGGCCGGACGATCCGGCGATGACCCAGGTGCCGGCGGGAGCACCGGGGCCGGCAGAGGCACGGGCGTCGTCGACGGATGCTTCCGGTTGCGGGGCCGCGTCTTCCGCGGTCTCGGCCGCGGCCCATGCCTCCCGGATGATGCGCCGAGGGTCGTACTGCCGAGGGTCCAGGGCAGTCCAGTCCTGTCGGATCGTCGCGACCCCGGTCTCCTGCTCGGCGCGACGGGTGGCATCGCCCGCGAGCACGGTGAGCCGCCGGATCAGCCCGCCGAGCCTCCGGGCGTACTCCGGAAGACGGCGGGGACCGATGATCACCGCGGCCAGCAGGGCGACCAGGAACAGCTTCTCGACCGTGAGTCCGAACACGGGTCATCCTTCCGTCGTGGTCGCCGTCGTGCACACGGCCGTCCGCACAGCCGTCCGCACAGTGCCCGCCGAGAGCCGACGATCCACCGCGCGATCGTGGAGCCAGGCGATGAGCAGCGCCACGAGGAACAGCGCGGTCATGGGCACGGCGATCAGGAACATCGACAGCACGTCGGCGGCCGGAGTCACGATCGCGCTGAAGAGGACGATCGCCACGATGACGATGCGCCAGCTGCGGGCGATCGCGCGCGCGGGGAGGATGCCAAGCAGGTTGAGCATCACGAGGAACGCCGGCAGCACGAAGGCGACACCGGTCGCGAGCACGATCTTCAGGATGAAGTCGACGTAGTAGGAAGCCTGTAGCAGCGTGCTGTCCTCGGTCGAGGCGAAGCCCGCCAGCAGCTCGACCATGTGCGGGAAGAGAAGGAGACCCGCCGTGCAGCCGGCGGCGAAGAGGGGGACGGCTGCTGCGAGGAACCCGAACGTGTACTTCTTCTCGCGCCGGTCGAGTCCGGGGGCGAGGAACGCCAGCAGTTCGTACATCCAGATCGGACTCGACAGCGCGATGCCGGAGAAGAGGGCGATCTTGAGCTTGAGATCGAACGCCCCCGTGATGCTGTCGTAGTTCAGGCTCGCGTCGCGGGACTCGGCGAGCGCGGTGATCGGGGCCCGAACGATCTCCATGACCTGGTCGGAGAGGAGGTAGCCGGTCATCACCCCGATGAGGAGCGCCACCACCGCTCGCAGGGAGCGCGTGCGCGCCTCCCGCAGATGTGCCGACAGCGGCATCCCGGCAGAGGGGCCGGTCGCCGTGGCCGGGGCCGAGGCCCCGACCACGTCGGGAGCGAGCGCGGTCATGATCTACTCCGCGGTACGCGCGACGGGTCGGGCGAGGTCGTCCGACCCGACGGCGTCCACGTACGCACGGGCGTCTCGAGTGGTCACCGGCCGCGACTCGGCGTGCGGTTCGGCCGCGGTGTCGCCCGCAGGCTCGGAGACCTCGGACTTGAGGATGCGCATGGACTGCCCGACGCTCTTGGCGAGGGCGGGGAGCTTGGCGGCGCCGAAGATGAGGACGACGATCGCGAGGATGATCAGGGCGTGCCACCCTGTGAGGTTCTGAAGCATGTCTTCTCTCCTTTCGTGAGAGCGTCAGTTGGACGGCGGCTGACCGCCGCCGGGGCCGCCGTCGCCACCCGAGGGGGCGGCGCCTGCGGTGGGGGTGGTCGTCGTGTCGACGCCGACCACGAGGGTGGTCGAGTAGCCACCGGCCACGTCTCCCGTGATGGTGGGCAGTTGCAGGGCCGCGGAGTCGTCGCCGAAGACGTTGTCTCCGGAGAGGCTCGTCTGCGACAGGTTCTGCGATGAGCCGTCGTAGCGGGAGTCCGCATACACCGCAGCGCAGGCGTCCTCCGGGAGCGCCATCTGCGAGGTGGCGATCGCGTTGGCGGAGTCGGTGATCGAGTCGACGTCCGGATACACCTCGAAGTGGATGTGCGGCCAGCGTCCCGAGTAGCACCCGGGGAAGATCGATGCGAACGAGACCTTCCCGTCGGCATCTGCCACCTGCACGCCGCGCAGATACGTGACGTCCTCGAGCCCCGACGAGTACATCGAGTACTCCCCCTGAGCGGTGCAGTGCCAGGCGTAGACGGCCACACCCGCGAAGGGCACTCCGCCGTTCGCCAGGTCGAGCACCTCGAACTCGAAGGTGAGCGGGATGCCGTCGGCCGTGGCCGAGCCGTCGATCGAGGTCGTGATGTCCTGACGAACGATGCCGGACTCCTCGAGCACGTCTGGGCCGTTGGATCCGTCTCCGGGGTAGGGGCCGGCAGTCTCGTCGGGGATCTCCCCCGCCGCTGTCGCGGTACCGGTCGACGCGTCGCTCTCTGTCGTCGCCGTGGGGTCGCTGCTGCTCGTGCTCGACGTGCCGGTCGCAGCGGGGGCGCAGGCGGCCAGGACGATGGCGCCGACGCCGAGACCGGCGAGACCGAGCACCCCGCGACGGGTCACGAGGGTGCGGATGTCGAAGGCGGCGC
The DNA here is from genome assembly GCF_031843845.1 of Microbacterium sp. WCS2018Hpa-23. Lineage (NCBI taxonomy): Bacteria > Bacillati > Actinomycetota > Actinomycetes > Micrococcales > Microbacteriaceae > Microbacterium > Microbacterium sp. WCS2018Hpa-23. The sequence continues at coordinate 57,940 of NZ_JAVTIZ010000015.1, read as the reverse complement.
CCTGATCGACGACCTCCTCGTCGATCCGGTCGAGCAGCCGCCCTTCGTAGGTGGGGCCCTCAGGGGTGTGGACGGGTTCGGGGATGCGGCTCATGATCGTGCTCCTCTCGGTGGGTTCGGGATGTCGATGTGGTTGTCGATGTACCCATGGTCACGGAGGAGCCGATCAGCGAGCTATGCCTCGTCTATGCGAAAGCTATGACCTCTTGTCGACGGGTGGATGCAGCACGAGCACGACGACGATCGCCACGAGCACCAGCGCCGTGATGGCGACCGGGATCGGCAGGATCGGGTCGAGGAGCACCACGACGGCCCCGATCGGGACCACGGCGTTCACGACGCGGTCGGCGTTCTCGCGGATCGCGACCCACCAGACCCCCAGCAGGAATATCGCGATCGGGATCGTCACGGTGAACGAGGCGACGACCTGGGAGAGGTGGCTCTCACCGGTGAGCACGTCGAGCTCGACCTCGATGCCGGCCGAGAACGCGGCAGCGGCGGCGAACACCACGTAGTGCGTGTAGCCGTAGCGGAGCGAGCGGCCGAATGTCGTGATGGCCCGGTGGTGCGGCGGCCAGAAGTAGATCCACCACAGCGAAGCGGTCACTGCGAGCGTCAGGACGGAGATCGAGATGAGAGGGACGAAGGATTCCAGCTCGTGGCTCGCGTCGATGATCGCGTTCGCCGAAGCGAGCAGGCTCTCGCCGAGCACGATCAGAGTGAAGAGGCCGTACCGCTCGGTGATGTGATGCGGATGCCACGGCGTCTGATGCCGGTACTCCGCGAAGACCGGCACGCTGACCTCGATCAGCGCGAACACCACGAAGGCGACGAGCTGCGCGGCGCCTGCGGGGATGAGCAGGAACACGACCCACAGCACCTGCACCGCGGCGATCCCGAAGGCGTATCGACGGGTCGCCGACCGCAGCTCGCCCGCGCCCCTCGACGCTCGGAGCCACTGCGCGACCATCGCGACGCGCATCACGATGTAGCCGAGAACGGGCACGGTGAAGTCGCCGTACTCGAATGCGGCGGGGATGCCGGAGGCGAAGGCGAGCACGCCACCCATCTGGACGATGGTGGTGACCCGATACAGCCAGTCGTCGGTGTCGAACGAGGTGGCGAACCACGTGAAGTTCATCCACGCCCACCACAGCGCGAAGAAGACCATCGCATACGACGTGATGCCGTGCACGAAGTCGCCATGACTCAGTGCGTGGTGCAGCTGCGCCGAGGCGATGCTCACGGCGACGACGAAGACCAGGTCGAAGAAGAGCTCGAGCATGCTCGCTGCGCGATGCGGCTGGGCGGGGTCGCGCGGCAGCATGCGACTCAGGTGGAATCGAGGTGCGGAAGTTGTGGTCACGCGGTCAGAATATCGGCGTGATTCCGGGGTAGAGCGCGCGTATCGGAATATCGGTTCGTCCACTCGCGTGAATTATCTTCCGCTGAACGTCTGGTTCCGCTAGAGTGAACGAAGTCTGCAGCACCTGCTGCCAGCACCACCGTGTGGGACGGTGGTCGCAACCCGTGATGTGGGATCACGGATGCAGCAGGAACCCGAGGGGTCGGGATGCAGACGATGCCATGGACGTGGGGTCCGTGGTCTGGGGAAACACTGGGGAATACAATGGCGCACTGGGGATTTCTGCGTACCTATACGGCTCAAGGAGCCTCGGCATGACTTCCGTCGAGGATGCTCTGAGCATCACTCGCACGGGTTCGGTCTTCACGCCGGTCGCTGCACCGCGAGCCGCCAAGGCGGTCATGCAGACGGTCGTGACACCGCGCGTGTCGGCGACGCTGGAGCGACGCCGACAGTGGGAGCGGCGCTACCGCATGCGCCTGCGGATCACGGATGCCGGGGTCATCCTGTTCGCGGCCGCAGCCACGGCAGCGGTTCAGCTGATGACCGGCATCGCAGGGGAAGAGGCCCTGCGTAACGGCATCCTTCTGACGCTCGCGTGGTACCTGACGCTGTCCGCGCTGAACACCCGGGCCGCCACGATCCTCGGATCGGGTGCGACGGAGTACCGCCGTGTCGCGCATGCCGCAGGCCTCGCCTTCGGCATCACCGCGATCGTCGGCGTCCTGTTCGAGTGGGAAGGACTGCAGCCGCTGTTCTTCATCGCTCTCCCGATCGGCATGCTGGGGCTGCTGTTCGGGCGCTGGAGCTGGAGGCGATGGCTGCAGCGCAGACGCCTCGGCGGCCAGTACGCGTCGCGAACCCTCGTGGTCGGCGCGACCGAAGATGTCGAGTACGTGATCAACTCTCTCCAGAAGGGTGGAGAGAACGGGTACAACGTCGTGGGGACGACGCTGTTCGATCGCGATGCCGGCACGCTCACGCTCGGGGAGAGCACCTACCCGAGCGTGGGGAACCTCCACACCGTCGCTGGGGCGGCGGTGGAACTCGGGGCGGACACCATCATCGTGGCGAGCCGCCCCGAGGGGGATCCCGATTTCGTGAAGCACCTGAGCTGGCAGCTCGAGGGCACCGCCGCCGAGCTCGTGCTCTCGAGCCGGCTGACCGACGTGGCCGGGCCTCGCGTCTCACTGCGTCAGGTCGACGGGCTGCCGCTCATCCAGGTGAAGATCCCGACCTACGAGGGCGGCGTGCACGTACTGAAGCGCGCTCTCGACGTCATGGTCGCCGCCGTCGCTCTGATCCCGATCGCCCTCATCACCCCGGTGCTCGCGCTGCTCGTCAAGCTCGACTCGCCTGGGCCGCTGTTCTTCTCTCAGGAGCGCGTCGGGCGCGACGGCCGCACTTTCAAGATCATGAAGTTCCGCTCCATGAAGACCGACGCCGAGCAGCAGCTCGCCGCGCTCAAGGAGCAGAACGAAGGAGCCGGCCTCCTGTTCAAGATGAAGGACGACCCCCGGGTCACCCGCGTCGGCAGGATCCTGCGCAAGCTCTCGCTCGACGAGCTGCCGCAGTTCTGGAACGTCCTCATCGGCGACATGAGCGTCGTGGGCCCCCGCCCGCCGCTTCCCGCAGAGGTCACCGCCTACGACGGCACGGTCTTCCGCCGCCTCTACATCAAGCCCGGCATCACGGGTCTGTGGCAGGTCTCCGGCCGCAGCGACCTCTCGTGGGACGAGAGCGTGCGCCTCGACCTCCGCTACGTCGAGAACTGGTCCGTGATGAACGACCTGCAGATCATGTGGCGCACCGCCAAGGTCATGGTGCAGCCCAGCGGGGCATACTGAACGAATGAGCGAGGGAAATCCGACCGGCACCGATGTGTCCGTCGAGGTAGCAGGAGTGCGCGTCGACTCGTTCACGGAAGCGTCGCTGATCGAGCACATCATGACCATGGCCGCAGGCCGGCAGACCCAGGTCGCCGTGGGCGTGAACGCGCATGTCTGCAACCTCGCCCGACGCGACCGACAGCTGAGCCGTCTGCTCTCGACGAGCACGACCTACGCCGATGGACAGTCGGTCGTGTGGGCCGCGAACCTCCTCGGAGGATCCGTTCCCGAACGACTCGCGACCACCGACATCGCCGAGCCGCTGCTGCGGGCGGCCGCGGAGGCGGGGCATCCGGTCTACTTCTTCGGGGCGGCTGATGGGGTCGCAGAGAAGGCTGCGGAACTTCTCAGGGCGAGGATCCCCGGGCTCAGCCTCCGCACCCACCACGGCTACGTCTCGACGGAGCAGGTCGGGGCGGTGCTCGACGACATCGCCACGCATGGCACGCGCATGCTCTTCGTCGGGATGGGCGACCCTGCCCAGCAGCTCTGGGTCGATGCGCACCGCGACCGACTGCCCCCGGCCGTCCTGACCTGCGGCGGACTCTTCGACTGGCTGAGCGGCTCGAACCGGCGGGCACCCGAGTGGATGATCCGCGCGGGTCTGGAGTGGCTGTGGCGCCTGATGATCGAACCGCGCCGTCTCGCCAAGCGCTATCTCCTGGGCAACCCGAGCTTCATGGCCGCGGTCGCGGCGCAGAAGCTGCGCGGGCGCCGGGCATGAGCTCCACCGCCACAGCGCGCGGAGAGCTCGCGCGAGGTGGCGCGCTGAGCTTCGTCGGATCGGCGATCAGTGCCGTCATGGGACTGATCCTGATCATCGTGCTCGGGCAGATGCTCGGTGACACGGGCTCCGGCGTCGTCCTTCAGGCGGTCGGCGTGTTCTCGATCGCGCTCGGCGTCGCCCGCTTCGGCATGGACTCCGCCGCGATCTGGATCCTTCCGCGACAGCTCGAGGACGGTCGCGCACTGCTGCGGCCGACCGGCGCATTCCTGATCCTCGTCTCGGCGGTCGCCGGGCTCGCGTGCGCGGGGGTGCTCTTCGTCGGTGTGCTCGTCGCAGAGGCCCAGAACCCCGGCGACCCTGTCACCGCCGCCATCCGATCGGTCGTCTGGTTCCTGCCGGTCGCCTCGGTCATGCTCACCGCCCTGTCGGCGACGAGAGCGCTGGGCAAGGTCAACGCCTACGTGCTCGTGGGCAACGTGCTGCTCCCATCGTTGCGTCCCGTCGCGATCGCCGCAGCCGTCGGCATCGGCGCCGGCGCCGTGGGCGCCGCATTCGCCTGGGCCCTTCCTATGCTCCCCGCCGCCATCGCGGCGATCGTCGTCATGGTGTTCCAGCTGCGCCGCCTCGGCGACCAGGCGACCCCCGGCTACCTCCGCTCCGGAGTGCCGGGCCGAACCATCCGCTACGCGCTCCCACGCGTGCTGTCGTCGGGCCTCGAGCAGCTCCTCATCTGGCTCGCCGTGATCATCGTCGGTGCGATCGCAGGCCCCGCCGCAGCCGGCGTGTACGGCTCGGCGAGCCGGTTCGTCGCGGCCGGCATGATCGTCGATACCGCCTTGCGGGTCGTCGTCTCCCCGATGTTCAGCAAGATGCTGCACCGCGAGGACACGAAGGAGCTCGAGACGGTGTACCGCACCGCGACGGTGTGGCTCGTGCTGTTCAGCTCGCCCGTGTACGTGCTCCTCGCCGTCTTCGCACCCGTCGCGCTGTCGTTGCTGGGCGAGTCGTTCGCCGACGGGCAGTCCGTGCTGATCGCGATGTCCATCGGCTCGATCGTCACCTTCCTCGCGGGCAACATCCATTCGGTCCTGCTCATGAGCGGCCGCAGCGGCCTCGCCGCGATGAACAAGGCCATCGCGGTGGGCGTGAACGTGGCACTGATCTACCTGCTGGTCCCGATCTGGGGCATCACCGGCGCAGCCGTCGCGTGGGCGATCGCCTGCGCGCTCGATGCGGCGCTCGCGTCGGTCCAGGTGCGCTTCGTCCTGGGCCTGAGGGTCTCGCCCCTCCCGGGGCTCTACCCGTTGCTCGTGGCGCTGATGACATTCGGGATCCCCGCGATCGCGCTGCGACTGCTCCTCGGTCCGACCTGGGCAGGCCTCATCCTCGCCGCTCTGATCGGCGCCGCGCTGTTCCTCGTGTGGTGCCGCCTGGACAGGCGGCGACTGCACCTGCACGAATTGCGCCGACCTCCCGGGACATCGATGCGATAGTCAGTGGTGCGACTTCGGGCAGTGTGATATTCTGCCGCTTGGGGAAAGCTTCCGACCTCTTAGTGTCGGAAGGCCGCTCGGTGGGACGAGCTACTACTATCTGGGGAAAATAGGGGATGTCTGGGGACGTTTTGACGACGCCCGACGCGCGCAAGCGCAGGGCGCTATGGATTTCACTCGCTGCGGCGACCGTCATCGTGGTGGGCGTGCTGATCGCGCTCGTCACCACGAGCGGTGACCGCAGCTCCACACCGGGCGCGGAGCCGACGCCGACCGTCACGGCGACGCCGGCACCGGCCGCTCCGCCGACCGTCACGGGCGAACTCGCCGATGACGAGGCGCTCGCCACGATCGAGACCGCGCTCGCGGCGCCGATCAGCACCGTCGGGACATCGGCAGACCTCGCCGCACTCCTGAAGGACGTGGCGGTCGACTCGTACGCGGCCGAGCTCGAGGCCCAATGGCAGGAGCTCATCTCACAGGGCTGGAGCATCGCCGGCTCCCCCACGCTCGTGTCGAGCGATGTGACCGCCGTGAGCACCGACACCGAACCGGCGACAGCCGAAGTGACCGCCTGCATCGACTCCTCCGCCGTGTCGATCCTCGATGCCAAGGGCGCTCCGATCGGCGACGACACCGCGAAGATGCCTCGCGCCTTGCACCTGTTCACCCTGGTGCAGGGAGCCGACGACATCTGGCGGATCGCCAACCACAGTTTTCCGAACGACCCGACATGCTGAACCTGGCCGCTGACGAAAGGCGCCCTGAAATGACCACGAACACCACCCGCCGCCGCGGAAGGATCGCGCTCGCCGCGGCCACCGCGGCGCTGACTCTCGCCGCCCTGTTCGTGCCGGTCACGAGCGCAAGCGCCGCCGAGGTACCGCTGCCGACGGCGGACGGCCTGTCCGAGCTGACCGCGGCCGCGTCCTGCTGGGAGATCAAGCAGCGCAATCCTCAGTCCGCCGACGGCGTCTACTGGCTCAAGACTCCCGCCATGGTCGCCGCAGACCAGTTCTACTGCGACCAGACCACCAACGGCGGTGGCTGGCTGCTCGTCGGCCGCGGTCGCGAGGCCTGGGCGACGTCGACAAACGGCTCCGGCTCGCCTGAGCAGGTCCGCACCGACGTCACGGGCACGGCGGCGTTCACGCCACGCCAGCTGTCGGGCGAGCTGATCGACCAGCTCAACAACAACCAGCCGATCAAGAACCTCGCAGAGGGTGTCCGTCTCGTCCGCGCGACGAACCAGGCCGGAACGACCTGGCAGGACCTGACGTTCACCTTCTCCAGCCCGCGTGACAAGTGGACCTGGATGTTCAACAACGAGCAGCGCGTGTCGCAGTACAAGATCGGCAACACCACCCGCAGTGGGGGTCAGACGTCGAACTTCGGCAACGACAACAACTACGTGCGCGTGCGCACCATCACCGGCGCCACAGAGGGCTGGGCGATGGGCTTCGGGTTCGGCAGCAACATCCGCGGCAACCCCGCGTCGACGAGCTACCTGTGGTCGAAGGACACCAACACGGGGTATGCACGTCCGTTCACCCAGGTCTACATCCGTCCGCAGATCTCGACCTCGTCGCTGACCGCTCTCCCGGCATCCGGGACCGCGGCGGTCACGAACGAAGCCGTGGTCGACAGCTTCGCGCAGACGCAGAACTGGGGCGTCGCGGGGCTCGGCGCCGGAGCTGCCAGCACCGAGGGCAGCAACGAGGTCTCGGCGTTCGCCGAGGTCGGCAGCACCGTGTTCGTGGGTGGCAATTTCACCACCGTACAGAAGACGGCCGGCGGCGGAAGCTCGCAGCCGCAGGCGTACCTGGCCGCGTTCCAGCGCGACTCCGCGGAGTTCGTGCCGACGTTCCGCCCGACCTTCAACAACCAGATCAAGGCCCTCGCGCCGCTCCCGGGCAACCGCATCGCTGTGGGTGGATTCTTCACCCAGGTCAACGGCCAGAACGTCGCAGGGCTCGTGGTCCTCAACGCCACGACCGGCGAGATCGATCCGACGTTCACAGGGCGACTGAGCAACGCGCTCAGCGGCGGCGTGCCGATCGTGCGCACACTCGACGTGCAGGGCGGCTGGCTGTACGCGGCCGGAGTGTTCACGCACTCGACCGGCGGCACCTCGAGCGTGCAGAACTACACGCGTGGCGCTGTGCGACTCAACGTCACCAACGGCACACCCGACGCCACGTGGAACCCGGAGTTCAACGGAACCGTCATGAGCGTCGACGCCTCGGCGCAGGGTGATCGCGTCTACTTCGCCGGCTTCTTCACGATGTCGAAGTCCCGCCCCGCCGACAAGGCTGCGGCGATGTCGGCGGCCAACACCGATCTGTTCAACTGGTCGGTCGTCTTCTCCAACCGCAACAGCGGACGCACCGGCTACCAGCAGGCCGTGCTCGAGGTCGGCGACAAGGTGTGGCTCGGCGGGTCGGAGCACTCTCTGTTCAGCTACTCGCGCGACAACCTCACGCTGGTGAGCTCGTCCGTCGGCAACGCCGGCGGCGACTTCCAGGCCATCGCCACCGACGGCAACGCCGTCTACGGCGGATGCCACTGCTTCGAGACGCAGTACGACGGATCCACCACGTGGAACCCGGTCGGAACGGCGTGGACCGCCGCCAACGCGGTGTACGGCTCCGGCGCGTGGAGTGCCACGACCGGCACGCGCATCCCGAGCTTCAACGGCGACTTCGACACGAATCGCGGAGCCGGATCCTGGGCGCTCTTCGTCGACTCGAAGGGAACGCTGTGGCAGGGCGGCGACTGGACGTACTCGACGCAGCCCGGATACGTACGGCAGTGGTCCGGTGGGTTCGTCCGACACGCACAGCGCGACACGGTCGCTCCGACGACTCCGGCAGGCCTCGTCGTGAACACCACGACGGACGGCGTCTCTCTGACCTGGGGTGCATCGACCGACGACCGCGGAGTCACGGCCTACCAGGTGCTCCGCCACGACCGCGTGGTCGCCACGGTGACCGGCACCACGGCGACGCTGCCTGCAGCGCCGGCCGACACGCAGTACTTCGTGCGAGCGATCGATGCACGCGGCAATGCCTCGGCATCCACTGCGGCCGTCAAGGCCGTCGCGCCGCCGGCTCAGCCGACGTACGCGACCCTCATCGCCGCAGGATCGACCTGGTCATATCTCTACAACGCAGCCGGTCCGTCCGGTGCGTGGACGACACCGGCCTACGACGCCTCGGCGTGGCAGACCGGCCTGGCCCCCCTCGGATGGGGACAGGCGACCCTCGGCACGACCCTCACGACGACGGTCACGCCGAAGCCGCTGGCCTCGTTCTACCGACAGACGTTCGACGTCGCCAACGCATCACAGCTCGAGTCGGTGAAGATCACCACCCGAGCGGATGACGGCATCGTGCTCTACGTCAACGGCACCGAGGTGCTGCGCAAGAACGTCGATGCGGGCGTCGCCGCCGGCATCGGGACCTATGCGAACACCGCGGTCGGCGCTGCTGCAGCGCTCGCGGCACCGCAGACGGTCACCGTGCCCGGCTACATGTTCACCACGGGCACGAACGTGATCTCCGCCTCGGTCCACTCGAACTACCGCTCGACCCCGAGCCACAGCTTCGAGCTCGAGGCGGTCGCCACGATCGGGACTCAGCCTCCCGCTCCGCCCGCGGACCCGGAGCCGGAGCCCGAGCCGGAGCCCGAGCCGGAGCCGGAGCCCGCGGTCACGACCCCGGTCGTCACGGCAGGATCCACGTGGTCGTACCGTTTCACGAACGACGCCACCCCCGCCGACTGGGCCGCGGCGAACTTCGACGCCACCGCCTGGGCGACCGGCGCGGGAGCGTTCGGCTGGGGCCACACCGGGCTCGCGACGGCATACGACACCTCGGTGTCGCCCCGCCCGATCACGAGCTACTACCGGCAGCCGGTGAACCTCGAGTCGCTGAACTTCAGCAAGGTGACGGTCACGACCCGTGCGGACGACGGGATCGTGGTCTACGTGAACGGTGTGGAGGTCGCACGGCAGAACATGAGCGCCGGGGCGGTGGGCCAGAGCACCTATGCGAACACAGCGGTGTCGGCGACCAACGCGGTCAACACCCCGTTCGTGTTCGACGTCCCGGTCTCGGCCTTCCAGGTGGGCGCCAACGTGATCGCCGTCGAGGTGCACTCGAACTACCGCTCGACCCCGAGCCACAGCTTCGAGCTGTCCGCGGTGGCATCATGACCGGTGTGGCCGCTCCGACTCGACCGGGATTCAGCGAGTATCTCGCCGACCTGAATCGCGCACAGAAGAGCGGGGCCGGTGTGCCCGCGTACACGCGCTGGGTGAACCGCAGACTGGCCCGAGGCGTCGCCGCATCCGCGGCGGCCCTCGGGCTCACCCCGAACGCCGTCACCATCCTGAGCGCCGGGCTGTCCGCCGTAGGCCTCGCTGTGATGATCGTCTTCGAGCCCTCCTGGTGGTCGGCCCTGGTGACGGCCGCACTGCTCGCCGCCGGCTACGTCTTCGACTCGGCCGACGGCCAGGTCGCACGACTCACCGGTGCATCAAGCCCGGCGGGCGAGTGGCTGGATCACGTGGTCGATGCGATCCGCACTCCGGCCATCCACCTGAGCGTGGCAGTGGCCGTCATGCTCCACCGCCCTGACCTGATCTGGCTCGCCATCGTCGCACTGCTGTTCACGGTGATGAGCGTCGGACAGTTCATGAGCCAGATCCTCGCGGAGCAACTCGTCCGCAATCGCGGCGGAGAGGCCGCAGAAGCGTCCGGCGCCCGCAAGTCGCTGCTGCTGCTGCCGACGGACACCGGCATCCTGTGCTGGAGCTTCGCTTTCTGGGCCGCTCCCGCGGTCTTCTTCGTGGTCTACGCGGCACTCTTCATCATCAACACCGTGCACACCGCTGCATCGATGCGCCGGAAGTACCGCAAGCTCGCGGCCAGCTGACTGTCAGGCCTTGGCGTCGGCCGTGGCCTTGGACTCGATCGCCGTCCGCGCCTTCGCGCGGGCGGCTTTCGCGTGTTCGGAGCGCGACACGAACGGCCAGGAGATGCCACGCTCCGCACGCTGCGCACGTCGCAGGCCGCGCTCGGCGACGGCTCCGAGCAGCGGAGTCTCGATGGCGTCCGCCTCTTCTTTGAGCCACCGGATCTCCGTGGTGGTCGTATCGTGCTCGCGCGCGACCACGACGACCGCCTGCGCGACGCGGAGACCCGCGAGGATGCTCGCAGGGTGCGCCGACGAGGGGAGCACGACGAACGTCAGCGTCTCATCACCGGCATCCGCGATGGCCGCGTGCGTCTGCTCCGTCAACAGGAGGTCACCCTGACGCTCGTCTCCGCTGTCGGACGCGGTGAAGACGCGGAGCGTGGGAATGGTCGACGAGACGGCACGCCCCTCTTCGGCGTCATCGAGCTCGAGCGCCGTGCCGAGGTGCTCGCGGAAGTCGTCGCTGCCGGCGGGAACGATCAACTGCACGTCGTGGCCCACCTGCGCCGTCACGACGGCGAGGTTCACCGCCGTCGGCGAGGTCTCATCCGAGTGCGTGGCGTCGATGACCAGCACGGTCGTGCCGAGGTAGATGTCGACCAGCAGCCGCTCTCTGGTGACGCGCAGCGAATCGGCGGCCGCGCCCTTGGCCGGCACGTCCTCGCGCTTCGCGTCGACGGTCGCGAACACAGGTGCGCGCAGAGACCGCGAGATCTCCGCAGCGCTGCGAAGGCGTCGGTCGAGCGGATTCCAGATGAAGGCCGCGATGATCCCGAGCACCAGACCGCCCGCGAGACCGGTGAGCAGCGTCACGGTGCGTCCCGGTGCATAGCCGAGCTCGTTGTCCTCCGCCGCGGAGAGGACGATGCCACCGGTGGTGTCGACGCTCTGCAGGCCGTTGCGCTGCGTGAGCAACCCGTCGAGCTCCGTGATGATCTGCTGCCGCTGCGTCGTCGCCTGCGCGTAGGCGGCGCTGCTCGGGTCAGCCGACACCAACTGCTGGTTGACCTCACCCAGAGTCGTGTTGAGCGCATCGATGCGCTCGTTGAGGTTCGTCACCATCACGCCGATGCGCTCCTGCGCCTGGTCGCTGCGGAAGGACAGGTAGGCGGATGCCACGGCGTCCGCTCCCTTCACGGCCGCGGCGGCGGTGGGTGCGTCGTAGTCGACCGTCACGACCGCTGCGCCGGATGAGGTCGCGACCGTCGACGCCGCGCGGATCTCGCCGGGCGTCGACTCTCCGTCGAGGAGCTCGGAAGCGCGTGTGGCGACGACGTGCGAGCGCGCGATCGCCGTCTCGGTGGCGTCGTCGAGCAGGCCGGATGCCGCGCGCTGCGCGCTGAACGGCTCGGTCGTGATGACGTTGAGGTTGATGGTCGTGGTCGCCGTCACCGTCTGTGGCGCCAGGAGCAGGTATCCCGCAGACGCGATGGCTCCGAGGACGGTCGCCGCGACGAGGATCCGCCACTGCCTCTTCAGCACGAAGACGTAGTGCTCGAAGCCCAGCGTCGCCGAACCTGCCTGATCGTTGTCGTCCATGGACGATTCCCCCTCGCCTAACACTGCCGCGGAATCGTCCCCAGTACTTCCCGCCATCTAACAGCCTGTGCACATATCCTAGGGGCGAACCCTGGGGGAACACGGAGGACGGGTGGACACGCATTTCGCTGTGGCGGGAGGAGCGCGCGCCGGCGTGCCCGTCGGCGACCCCGTGCGCACCGCGCTGCCGCGATGGCCGTTCACCGCGATGCTCGCGTTCTTCCCCCTCTGGTGGGTGCTCGGCTTCGCCGAGATGGCCTGGATCCCCCTCGCCGGCTGCATGGTCGTGCTCATGGTGCGCCGCGGCGGCATCCAGGTCCCGCGCGGCTTCGCGATCTGGTTGATGTTCATCGTGCTCATGTGCGCGTCCGTCATCGGGATCGACACGTCTGGTCGCCTCATCGGCTTCGTCTACCGCGCGCTGCTGTACATCATGATCACGGTCGTGTTCGTGTACGTGTACAACGCCCGCGAGACACTGACCATGCGGTACGTGCTCGGCGTCCTCACCCTTTTCTGGCTGTGGGCGGTGCTCGGCGGGTTCGCGGGAATCATCGCCCCGGAGTTCTCATTCCGCACTCCGATGTCGTACGTGCTTCCGCAGGGGCTGCAGGCCAATGAGCTGATCGGCGAGATGGTGGTGCGCCGCCTCACGCAGTACAACCCCGACAGCTGGCTCGCGCTCGACCCGCGGCCGTCCGCGCCGTTCCTGTACACGAACGGCTGGGGCAACGTCTATTCGATCACCCTGCCGATGGTGGTCGCGTACCTCACGCTGATCCCCCGTGGACGCCGCTTCTGGCTTCTCATCGCGGCGATCCCGCTGTCGCTGATCCCGGCGTTCCTCACGCTCAACCGCGGGATGTTCATCGGTCTCGCGGTCGCCGCGGCGTACCTCTTCTTCCGTTTCGCCCTCGCAGGAAGACTGCGAGCCGTCGCGCTCCTCAGCGTCATCGGAGTGATCGCGGGGATCGCCGCCGTGGCGCTCGACGTGGGCAGCAAGCTCACCGATCGGGTGGAGACCAGCTCATCGACCGAGGATCGGGCCAACCTCTACGAGGAGACCTTCGTCCGGACGCTGCAGTCCCCGCTCTTCGGCTACGGTGCACCCCGGCCCTCGTTCACCGACGGCGCGCCTTCTGCGGGAACCCAGGGCCACCTGTGGATGGTCATGTTCTCGCACGGCTTCCCCGCCCTCATCTGCTTCCTCCTCGCGCTGGTGTGGATGTTCTTCGCGACCGCGCGGGCGAGCAGTACGGCGATGCTGGTGCTGCACACCGTGCAGCTCGTGATCCTGGTCGAGGTGTTCTTCTACGGCGTCCTCCCGAACGGGCTGATCCTCACTTTCCCCGCCGCGGCACTCGCCATGCGTGAGCTGCGGACCAAGCCGTTGTCGCCACCGGTGTCGACCCGGTAGACTGCAGAGATCGCGCTTGGGGAAGCGCGACTTTCTACCACGACTTTGGGGAGTCAATGGTGCAACCGATCATCAGCGTCGTCATGGCGACGCGAGACCGTCCGCAGCTGCTTCGACGCGCTGTCTCTTCCGTCTTCGCGCAGGAGACCGTCCAGCCCATCGAGGTGGTGCTCGTCTACGACGGCACCGAGATCGACGAGTTGAACGATCTCGAGCGCGGACCGCACACGCTGCGTGCCGTCAACAACTCGAGGACTCCGGGTCTCGCGGGAGCGCGCAACACCGGCATCCTCGAGGCATCCGCTCCGCTCATCGCCTTCTGCGACGACGACGACGAGTGGAAGCCCACGAAGCTCGCGGCCCAGCTGCCGCTGTTCGAGGATCCCTCGGTCGTCCTGACCGCCACCGGGATCGAGATCCATTCGGCCGGCGGCACACACGCACGGCTGTCTCCGCAGTCGGTCGATCTCGACGACCTGCTGCGCTCGCGCATCACGGAGCTGCACCCCAGCTCGTTCGTCGTCCGCGCAGAGGCCCTCCGCGGTGAGCTCGGCCTCGTAGACGAAGAGCTGCCGGCCTCGTACGGCGAGGACTACGACCTGCTGCTCCGCGCCGCGAAGGTCGGACGCGTCGTGGCCGTGCCGGAGGCACACACCATCATCCACTGGGACCGCACCTCGTACTTCAGTGAAAAGTGGCAGGGCATCGCCGACGGCCTGAGCTATCTTCTCGACAAGCATCCCGAGTTCGTGCGCAGTGGCGAGGGTCAGGCCCGCATCGAAGGCCAGATCGCCTTCGCACACGGCGCGCTCGGCGATCGTCCCCGTGCCCGCTCCTGGGCCCGCCGCGCGATCGGTCACGACGTGCGGCAGCCTCGCGCTTACCTGGCGCTGCTGGTCGGCATGGGCGTGGTCTCCGGCGAACGTGTCGTGGCGACGCTGAACAAGCGCGGCAGAGGCATGTAGATGCCGCGCCTGTCTGTGATCGTCCCGGCGTACAACGCCGCAGGGACGATCGCGTCCGCGATCCGCTCCACCACCCGCGCGCTGCCCCGGGATGCCGAGGTCGTCGTCCTCGACGACGGCAGCACGGACGGGACAGCGGATGCGATCCGCGCTCTCGACGACGCGCGCGTGCGGGTGATCTCGCGCCCGAACCGCGGCGTGGCAGCGACGCTCAACGACCTCCTCGACGCGACCGACAGCGATCTCGTCGCTCGGATGGACGCCGACGACCTCGTGCTTCCCGGACGCTTCGTCCGCCAACTCCGCGCGATCGACCGAGGCGCGGATGCGGTGTTCAGCACGGTCGTGACGTGGGGATCGGGGAGACCGGGCCTGCCCCGCCCGTCAGGCATCGCCGCCGACGACTTCGGACTCCACCTGCTTCTGACGAACCCGGTCGCCCATTCGACGTTCCTCGGCCGCCGCGCCGCCATCGAGGACGCAGGGGGCTACCGCGACCTCCCGACCGAGGACTACGACCTCTGGTTGCGGATGGCGACCCGCGGCGCGCGCATGCAGCGTCTCGCCCTTCCGGGTCTCGCCTACCGCGTGCATGCGGCTCAGGTCACGGCCTCCGTGACGTGGCGACGCGCGTCATGGGAGAGCCCGGAGCTCGCGGCGTCCTACTCCGAGCTCGCCGAGCAGCTGCTCGGAGCTCCGGCCGTGCGCATCACGTCGCTGTCGATCGACGACACCCGCTCCGACGCCGCGAAGATCGAGGAGCTCGACCGGTTCACGGCACTGTTCGAGCGTGCCATGCGCGCGCATGCGCCTGCCGCGCGCCGGGCTCTCGAGCGTAAGCTCGGGGAACGCCGGACGTGGCTGTCCGCCCGCATCGCCGAAGGAGCCGTGAGATCGCGATGACCGCACCCGATGCCCGTCAGGCGTTCCGCATCGCATGGGCTGCGGACCGCAGAGCGAACGGGTCGTATCCCAAGAGTCGCTTCGTGATGCGATGGTTCCGCCTCGCGCAGCGGTGGAAGGCCGGCCGTGGTCCTCTTTCGAGGCTCATGTTCATCATGGTCGGCGGCTCGTACAAGCTGGTGACCGAGGGATTCATGGGGATCGAGTTGCCGGTCAGCACTCCGGTCGGTCCCGGGCTGAGACTTCGTCACGGGGTCGGGGTGGTCGTCAATCCGGCCAGCAGGATCGGAGCCAACGTGATGCTCCGGCAGGGCGTGACGCTGGGAAACCGCCGAACATCTGACGACTGCCCGATCATCGAGGACGACGTGGAGATCGGCGTGGGCGCCGTCGTGATCGGCGCAGTGACCGTGGGCGCGGGCGCACGGATCGGCCCGAATGCGGTCGTATTCAAAGATGTTCCGGCCGGCGCCGTGGTGATGTCACCGCTCAGCGAGATACGCGCCTGAGTGCCCGTCGCGCCATCCGGGGCCGCAGTATATCGTTATTCGGGACCGCCGTGATTTGACCCCACCGTCAGATCATGCTGTGATGAAAAGGTTATTTTCCGCGGAGGGGGTTCCGACGGAATGAGTTTTCCGAATAATGAGCATCTCCCGAAAGACGTCTCTCGGTGCCCTGGGCGCCGCCATACTCACACTTTCCTTACTGAGCGGGGCTCCGGCCACCGCCGCAGATGACGATCTTCCCGGATGGGTTTTCCAGGAGGACGTCGATCTTTCCGACTCGAGCCGCTGGACGCTCGAGACCGGTCAGTCGTCGAACACGTCGTCGTACGACATCCCGAGCAACGTGTCGTTCGGCTCCACGGGGCTGACGGTGCGCGGCGCAGCCGAGAACCGCTCGAGCGCGGCGTACACCTCTGGCGACGCGAAGGGGCTCGACATCGTGATCCCCAATTACTCGCGTGTCGAGGCCGTGGGCTCCGTGCCTTTCGGTCCGGGCCTCTGGCCCGCACTGATGTGGCTGCGCCCGCTCGACAGCGCCCATGGCGAGATCGACCTCATGGAGGTCTTCGGCGACGACGCTCGTCCCGCCGCGACTCTCCATAACGAATACGGATCCACCCACCGCAGCCTGCAGGGCTCGGTTCGCTGGGAGCAGCTTCCCCACTCGGATCCGACCGGCACGCACACGTATGTGATGGAGAAGACCCCGAATCGCATCGTGATCAGCGTCGACGGTCACGTCATGCTCGACGCGGGCCCAGAGGACGTGCGTCCCGGGTTCGACTGGAAGGCGATCTTCGAGCGACCCACCGCCACGTGGTATCCGCGCGTGACCCTGCAGATCGGCTGCCCGCCGGCAGAACCCGACTGCGGTATCGGCCTTCCCGCCTCCGGGTGGAAGGGCGGCGAGATGAAGCTCGAAAGCCTCAAGGTCTGGCGCATGGCCAACCCCGGCGAGCAGCCCCCGGTCGTCGAACCGCCGGTGGTCGAACCGCCGGTCGTCGAGCCGCCGGTCGTGGAGCCGCCGGTCGTCGAACCGCCGGTCGTCGAACCGCCTGTCGTCGAACCGCCTGTCGTCGAACCTCCCGCCGAGGAGGCAGGTGCATTCGCGTTGCGCCCCGGGCAGGAGATCCGTCACGACTACACGGGTGCGGAGACAGCGGGGACCGAGGCCTCCGTCACGTTCAGCGTTCCCGAGAACATCGGCACCGGGGTGATGTACCACTCGCTGCAGGCGCTCTCATCGGATGACGGAAAGAACGGCTACCGTGCGACCGTGACCCTCAAGGCCTCGGGAAGCATCCGCCTGACGCTCGCGAAGGTGACCGCCAACCGGAGCGTGACGCTGAAGGACGTGGTCGTCGCGGGCCGCGGGACGTACGAGCCCGGTGACGACGTGCGCGTCTCGATCCGCGTCATCGACGGCACGGTGCTCGCAAAGGCCTGGGCCGCCGACGCCAACGAGCCCGACTGGCAAGTCACCGTTTCAGGCGGTGCGACCGCATCCACGGGCGACGGCATCCGTATCCTCGGCTACCTGTCGAAGGTCGCGCCCAACGCTGTCACCGCCCGCTGGTCGGAGCTGAGCGCCCAGCTGCGTTAGAGCTCTCCCGGTTTCAGAGCCTCCGCGTCTATCGCGCGGAGGACACGGATCGCGGCGGTGTCCGGCTTCGGCTCGGACACCGCCGTCTTCGTATGCCGGCGCCTCTTCGGCGCATAGACGACGAGCGAGTGGAAGAGGAAGCGCGCGAAGAAGGCCACGATGAGCGACAGCCCCGTGGCGAGCACACTCGAGATGTGCCAGGTCTCGACCATCAGCGCCATCACCGGGATGCGCAGCGCCGCCTCGACGTTGTTGAACGTGAACGAGGCGGCGAAGCGCCCGCCCAGACCGCGTGCATCCGTGCGCATGTCGGCGAAGACGAACCGCTCCTGCAGGATGAAGTTGCCGATGATGGTGATCTCGGCACCGATGATGGCCGCCCAGATGTAGGGCACACCGGCCAGCGTGAGCAGCCACATGATGCCGAGGTTCGCCACGGCTCCGATCGCGCCGATCAGCGCGAAGAGCGACATCTTGCCGAAGCGCAGTCGGGTCAGGTGCGCGAGGAACGTCGCACCCTGCCGCAGGCTCGCCTTGGACGTGCCGTGCCTTCGCTCGGCGAACTCCATGGGGATCTCGGCGATGCGCAGATCCGTACGGGCGAGGATCTCGAGGAGGATCTTGAAGCCCTGGGGCTTGAGGGCCGCGAGGTCGAGTCTGGTGCGGTCGACGAGGAAGAAGCCCGTCATCGGGTCGGAGCTGCGGGCGAGACGGATCGGGAACATCGCGCGCGTGAGCCAGGTCGCCGTCCGAGACACTCCGAAGCGCATGGCCGTGCCGAGGCCGCTGGTGTCGCCGCCGCCGATGTATCGCGAGGCGGCGACCACGTCGGCTTCCCCCTCCTCGTGACGGGCCAGCAGGGCGGGGAGCAGCTCGGGCGGATGCTGCAGATCGCCGTCCATCACGATGCAGAGGTCGGATGCCGCGGCCTCGAGCCCCACGACGACCGCTCCCCCGAGTCCACCGGTGTTGTCTGCTCGGTGGATGACGCGGACGGGAAGAGGAGCATCCGCCGCGATGCGCTCGACCTCGGCAGCGGTGTCGTCGGAGCTGTCGTCGACGAACAGGATCTCGGCGTCGTACGCGGCGAGCGCGACGG
Source organism: Microbacterium sp. WCS2018Hpa-23 (assembly GCF_031843845.1). Taxonomy (NCBI): domain Bacteria; kingdom Bacillati; phylum Actinomycetota; class Actinomycetes; order Micrococcales; family Microbacteriaceae; genus Microbacterium; species Microbacterium sp. WCS2018Hpa-23. The sequence continues at coordinate 39,450 of NZ_JAVTIZ010000015.1, read as the reverse complement.
CGGTCCTGGCGACGAGCTCCGCGACGTTGTCGCGCTCATTGAAGGTCGGCACGATGACGGTGACCGGTGTACCCACGGACTCTCCCCCTTCACGTGCGCCGGCGACTCCTGCGGCTTCCATAGTTCCATGTGTTCCTATGGGCGGGAAACCCGGCACCTGCTAGGCTGTGCGGATGCGGCTGTGGGAGTCGCTGGGCGGATGGGGATCCGCCTTCTGGGGAATTACTGATCTGGGGAGATCATGGGGACGCGCATCGGCTACGCCGTGGGTGCTTTCGACCTGTTTCACGTCGGGCATCTCAACCTTCTTCGTCACGCCAAGCAGCACTGCGACATCCTTGTCGCCGGTGTCGTCAGCGATGAGATGCTGCGGCAGGTGAAGGGCATCGAGCCCGTCATCCCGACCGCAGAGCGGGCGGAGATCGTCCGCCACATCTCATTCGTCGACGATGTATACGTCGAGACGACTCCGTCGAAGCTGGATTCGTGGCGTGACGTGCAGTTCACGCACTTCTTCAAGGGCGACGACTGGCGCGGCACCGAGAAGGGCCTGCGGCTCGAACGCGAATTCGCCGAGGTCGGCGTCGAGGTCGTCTACTTCCCGTACACGGCGCACACGTCGAGCTCGTCGCTGCGGCGCGCGCTCGATGCGATCACGGCCGGCGCCACAGCCACCGGCACTCCGGCGCTCGCGACGCGCTGACTCCGCGCGCCCGCGCCCTCAACGTCGCGGGCGCGGGCGTGACGGTTCGCGCGTTTCTCGGATGGCGTGGTCAGTTGGCCACACCGAGCAGGCTGCGAGCCATTCGCGCGACATGGGGCGGAGTGTGCGCACCGAGCCAGACGGTCCACTGCAGCGGCGGCTCCGAACACGTCCATTCGACGCACCACGAGTGCACCGCGGTGGCGAGACGCTCGCCTTTCGCGTGCTGGCGGATGCCGTCGCCTCGCAACAGCCATCGCACCGAGACGCCCTCGGGTACATCGATGTGGCGGAACTGGATGCGTGCGGCCGCTTCGAGCATGATGACCCCCTCCGCATCCCAGGGGAGGCGAGCGGCGATGGCCGCGATCGCCCCGGCATCGGTCGAGTCCCCGGCGATCAGCACGACTCCCTCGATGTGCTCCCAGTCCGGATCCTCGAGATGCTCGCACGCAGTGTTCATGTGACCAACTATAGGTAAGGCTACCCTTACTTAGCAATGCGGACCTCTCGCCGCTCCCGACTCGGCGCCCGTCCAGCCATGCGGCTCTACCCTGGATACATGACTTCTCCTGCAGAATCCGCGATCACACTGTTCGGCGCCGACTGGTGCCGCGACTGCATCCGCACCAAGAAGCAGCTCGACGGCCTCGGTGTCGAGTACACCTATGTCGACCTCGTCGCCGACCCGTCGGCCGCCGACGTCGCGAAGGAGATCTCGGGACGCACGAACATCCCCGTCGTGCTCTACCCCGACTCCTCGCACCACGTCGAGCCGTCGAACGCCGACGTCGAGTCGAAGCTGCGCGAGCTCTCGCTCATCTGACCCCGCTGGGGGCACTTCGCGCACCGATACACTGGCGCGATGAGCACCGCGGCTCGGCCTGAACGAGCATCCGCCCGCCTGTCCGCCCGCACGGTCGCGCTGTACGCGATCGGCTCGCTGGGCACGGGCGGTTACGCGACCCTCCCGGGGCTCGTGCTGACGTACTTCCTCACCGACAACCTCGGTGTGGCGGCCCTCGCCGCCGGTCTCATCGTGACCGCGGCGAAGATCTGGGACGTCATCATCGATCCGCTGATCGGTGCGGCATCCGACCGCCAGTACGCGAAGACGGGCTCCCGTCGTGGCCTCATGATGGTGGGCGCCCTCACGCTCCCGCTGTTCTTCGCACTCACGTTCGCTGTGCCCCCGTCGTGGGGACCGACAGCGGGCGCGATCTGCGTGCTTCTCGCGTTCCTCGCCACGGCCACGTCGTTCAGCCTGTTCCAAGTGCCGTACGTCGCCCTGCCCGCCGAGCTCACCTCGGGCTACGACGAGCGCACCCGCCTGCTCGGGTGGCGCGTGGTCGTGCTCACCGCGGCGATCCTGCTCTTCGGCGCCGGCGGGCCCGAGCTGCGCAGCGCCGGGCCGGACCCGGTCGCGGGATACCTGCTGATGGGCGTCGTCGCGGGCCTCACGATCGGCGTCGGCATGCTCATCGCCTCGCGCACGGCGGATGCTGCCGCGCACCGCGCAGCGGCAGCGCACCACCCCGACGAGGCCGATCGCCCCACGCTCGCGGCGCCGGCCGGAATCCGCGAGCAGTACGCGGCCGGCGTGCGCACTCTGCGCCGCAGCCAGCCCTTCCGCGCGCTGCTCGGCACGTTCCTGCTGCAGGCCCTGGCGACGGGAACCATGCTCGCCGCCGCACAGTACGTAGCCACCTGGGTGCTGCGCAGCGAGGATGCCGTCACCCTGGTGTTCCTGGCGCTCGTCGGCCCCGCCCTGGTCGCCACCCCCGTCTGGACCATCGTGGCGCGGCGGATCGGCAAGGAACGGGCCTTCGCCATCGCGAGCATCCTGTTCACTGCTGCCGCTGCGACCCTCGTCCTGGCCGCCTGGATGCCGGGCACCTGGATGTACGGCGCGATCGGGTTCGCCGGCGTCGCGTACGCCGGGCTGCAGTCTCTGCCCATGGCGATGCTTCCCGATGTCATCTCGCACGACGAGCGCATCAGCGGCAGGGGCCAGGCGGGCACGTTCACGGGGGTGTGGACGGCGGGCGAGACCGTCGGTTTCGCCCTCGGCGCCACCGCGGTCTCACTCACCCTCGCGGCGACCGGGTACGTGTCGACGGTCGCCGGCGCGACGGCGGAGCAGCCGGACGCGGCGATCACGGGGATCGTGCTGAGCTTCAGCATCCTTCCCGCCCTCCTGATGACGGCGAGTCTGCTGACACTTCGCCGGTACCGGCTGCGTCGCGCCGACATCGACGCGTGACCGGATGCCCGGCCTAAGCTGGGATCCCGTCCGAAGGAGACGCCGATGACTTCTGCGACCACGCCCGCCGCCACGACGACGACCACCGACCTGCCGGAGGGCGAACGCGAACGCCTCGACGCCGCGATCGCCGAGCTCCACATCGGCAGCCGCACGTGGTCGGCCCTGACCCTCGCGCAGCGCGTCACCCTGCTGCACGGCGTGCGCACGAGCGTCGCCGCGACGGCCGAGGACTGGGCGAACACCGCCGCCGCCTCCAAGGGCCTCGACGACCGGCATCCGCTGCGCGGCGAGGAATGGCTCAGCGGACCGTACAGCGTCCTCGGCGCGCTCGATGCGTACATCGAGACCCTCTCGCGCCTCGCGAACGGCACCAATCCTCTCGACGGCGTCAGGATCGACCGGGCGCCCGGTGGACGCTCTCGCGTGCATGCCTTCCCGCTCACGGGCATCGACCGGTTCCTCCTCTCCGGCTACACGGGCGAGGTGTGGCTGGAACCGGGGATCACCCCCAACGGCGCGCGGGCCGCGGCCGGTCTCGCCCAGCGCACGCCTTCGGAATCCGGCGGCGTGGGTCTCGTGCTCGGCGCCGGCAACATCACCTCGATCCCCGTGCTCGACGTGCTCTACGAGCTGCTCGCCCACAACCGCACCGCACTGCTCAAGGTCAACCCGACCCAGGATGCTCTCGTACCGGTGTACAAGCGCGCATTCGCCCCGCTCATCGCCCTCGGCCTGCTGCGCATCGTGCGCGGAGGGCCTGCGGTGGGCGTCTACCTGACGGGTCACCCCGATCTCGCGCACGTGCACATCACCGGTTCCGCCGCGACGTTCGACGCGATCGTCTGGGGCACCGGATCGGCCGCCACACGTCGGCGCCGCGAGAACCGGCCGCAGCTGAAGAAGCCCATCACCGCCGAGCTCGGCGGCGTGTCGCCGATCATCATCGTGCCGGGCGACTGGACGGCCGCCGACCTGACGTATCAGGCCGAGCATGTCGCGACCATGCGCCTGCAGAACAGCGGCCACAACTGCATCGCCGGCCAGGTCGTCATCATGTCGTCGGATTGGACGCAGGCCGACGACTTCCGGGCGGCCCTGCGCCGCGCCTACGCCAACGCCCCCGAGCGGCCGATCTGGTACCCCGGCTCGCCCTCGCGGATGGACCTCGCGACCGAGGCATACCCCGACGCCCTCGTGCTCGGCGACCGCCTGCTGGTCGAGATCGAGCAGGGCGACGACGCCGCAGCGCTGCAGAGCACCGAGTACTTCGCTCCCGTCCTCGGGGTCGTCGCGATCCCCGGCACCGGGCAGGAGTTCCTCGACTCCGCGGTGGCCTACGCGAACGATCGACTGCAGGGCACTCTGGGCGCCAACCTGCTGATCGATCCGTCGACCGAGAAGAAGCTCGGGGCCGGATTCGACCGGGCCATCGCGGCGCTGCGCTACGGCTCGATCGCGATCAACGGGTGGACCGCCTTCGGCTTCATCACACCGACCCTGACCTGGGGGGCCTTCCCCGGCAGCACGATCGACGACGTCGGCAGCGGCATCGGGGTCGTCCACAACGCACTGCTGCTCGACGGCGTCGAGCGTTCGGTGATCCGCGGCCCCTTCCGGCCGTTCCCGCGTTCGCTGCCGATCGTCAACGGCGGTGGGCGCCTCACGATCCTTCCGAAGCCGCCGTGGTTCGCATCGGCACGCACAGGTGCCGCGGTGAGCGAGGGCCTCACGCGGTTCCGTGCGAACGGCGGCATCGTCGGGCTGCTGAAGACGCTGACGCAGGCGCTGCGCGCCTGAGGCGCCTCCGCGTCTGCCTCCGCCTCCGAGCGTTCCGTCCGCCGCGGGGTCTCAGCTCGCGAAGCGGTCGGTCGCCGCGCGCAATGCCCGCTGGGTGCCGGGTTCGGTGGCCGAGTGGCCGGCATCGTCGACCACGACGAAGTCCGCCTCGGGCCACGCCACGTGCAGGTCCCACGCGGTCATCATCGGGGTGCACACGTCGTGGCGCCCCTGCACGATGACGGTCGGGATGTGACGGATGCCGTCGACTCCGGCGATCAGCTGGCCCTCCGACCACCAGCCGCGGTTCACGAAGAAGTGGTTCTCGATGCGGGCGAACGCGGTCGCTGTGCGCGGATCCGACATCGCCTCGATCTGGGCGGCATCCGGTCGCAGGGTGACCGTCGACGCCTCCCACCGCGACCAGGCGACCGCCGCCGGCTCGTGGACTGCCGGGTCGGGGTCGAACAGCCGCCGGTGATACGCCTCGATCATGTGCGACCGCTCGATAACGGGGATGGGAGCGAGGAACTCCTCCCAGAGGTCGGGGAACAGCGCCGCCGCACCGCCCTCGTAGAACCACTCCAGCTCCTCGCGGCGCAGCGTGAAGATTCCCCGGAGGATCAGTTCGCTGACGGCATCCGGATGCGCCTGCGCATAGGCGAGCGCGAGCGCGCTCCCCCACGATCCGCCGAACACCTGCCATTTCTCGATGCCGAGGTTGCGGCGAAGCAGCTCGATGTCGGCGATCAGGTGCGCGGTGGTGACGAAGCGAAGATCTGTGTCAGGCGCGCTCGCGTGCGGGGTGCTGCGCCCGCAGCCGCGCTGGTCGAGGAGCACGATCCGATACACGTCGGGGTCGAAGAACCGACGCTGCCAGGCGGATGTTCCGCTTCCCGGTCCGCCGTGCAGGAACACCACGGGCTTGCCGTCGGGGTTGCCGCTGACCTCCCAATACATGCGGTGACCGTCGCCGACGAGCAGCTCACCGGTCTCGTGCGGCTCGATCGGCGGATACAGCGCGTCAAGGTCCATCGTCTTTCCTCCCTCAGAAGCCCGTCGTGATCACGTCGGCGTGATCAGAGCTGGTCTCCCGGCAGTGTCAGGGGCTGCTCGCACACGTCGAGCCCGTTCTCGTAGCCGCTCGCGAACCAGAACTTGCGCTGTTCGCTCGTGCCGTGCGTGAAGCTCTCGGGGTTCACCGAACCCGACGACTGCTGCTGGATGTTGTCGTCGCCGACCGTGTTCGCCGCGTTCAGCGCATCCTGGCGCTCGGCCTCCGTCGTCTCCTGCAGATACGGGACGCCGTCCGGATCCTTCTCCTGCGTCATCTGCCCGATCCACGCGCCGGCATAGCAGTCCGCCTGCAGTTCGATGCGCACGCCGTTGCTGTCCGGCCCCGTGCCGTTGTTCGGGTATCGATCCATCACGCCGGTGATGTACTGAATATGGTGTCCCCACTCGTGGCCCACGATGTAGAGCTGGGCGAGATTCCCGGCGGATGCTCCGAACTGCTGTTGCATGAGCTGGAAGAACGTCGGGTCGATGTACACCGTCTCATCCGGCGGGCAGTAGAAGGGGCCGACCGCATTGGAGGCCGTACCGCACGCGGTCGAGGTCGCGCCGTCGACGATGATCAGCTCGGGAGCCCGATACGGGTCGACGTGGTCCTCCCAGTAGCCGTCGAGCGCCAGCTGGGAGCTCGCCACCCGGCAGTCGACGTTCTCGTTCGCGTCCTCACCCGTGAGGCAGTTCTCGATCACGCTGCCGCCCTCGGGTTCCGATCCGCCGCCGGTGGCTCCCCCGCCGCCGAGCAGGCCCGTCAGGTCGATCCCCAGCAGCGGCCCCGCGATGAGGGCGATGATGCCGAGGAGGCCCACGCCGCCGGCTCCGGCGACGACGGCGCCGCGACCGCGGCGGCGGGCGGTGTTGCCGGAGACATCGGCATCTGGGTTGAAGGTCATGCCACGAGGGTACTCTGCACCGAGGGCACGTCACGGTCGTAGGCTCGAGTCATGACGACCACGATCACGCTGACCGGTGCAGGCGGACAGATCGGATACGCGCTGCTCTTCCGCATCGCAGCCGGAGACCTGCTCGGCCCTGAGGAGAAGGTGCGGCTGCGACTGCTCGAGATCCCCCAGGGTCTCGGTGCCGCCGAGGGCGCTGCGCTCGAACTGCAGGACGGCGCCTTCGGGCTGCTCGAGCACGTCGAGGTGACCGACGACCCCGCTGTCGGCTTCGACGGCGCCGACCTCGCGCTCCTGGTCGGGGCGCGTCCGCGCGGCCCTGGCATGGAACGGGGAGACCTGCTGGCCGCCAACGCGGGCATCTTCGGGCCCCAGGGAGCGGCGATCGCCGCGCACGCATCACCCGACGTACGAGTGACCGTGGTCGGCAACCCGGCGAACACGAACGCCCTCATCGCCGCCGCATCCGCGGACGGAGTTCCCGCCGAGCGGTTCACGGCGCTGACGCGCCTCGACGAGAACCGGGCGAGGGCTCAACTCGCGCAGACTCTGGCAGCGCCCGTCGACACCGTGCGACGGGTGCCGATCTGGGGAAACCACTCGGCGACGCAGTTCCCCGATGTCTCGCATGCGACGGTCGGCGGCGCTCCGGTGGCCGATGCCCTCGAGGCCATCGTCGGCGACGTGCCCGCGTGGCTCGACGAGACGTTCATCCCGCGGGTCGCGAAGCGCGGGGCCGAGATCATCCAGGTGCGCGGATCGTCGTCGGTGGCCTCCGCCGCGAACGCGACGATCGAGCACGTGCGCGACTGGGTGCGCGGGACCGACGACTGGACGTCCGCGGGCGTGGTCTCGCACGGCGAGTACGGGGTTCCGGCTGGGCTGATCTCGTCGTTCCCGGTGCGCTCGATCGACGGAGAGTGGCAGATTGTCGAGGGGCTCGAGGTCAGCGACTGGGCGCGCGCCCGCATCGATGCCTCCGTCGCTGAGCTGGTCGACGAGCGCGAAGCGGTGCGAGCCCTCGGGATGCTCTGAAAGGTCACCGCGCGGCCTCGGATCAGGGCAGAATGGATGCCGGAGGTGCGCGATGAGCGAGACGATCGATCCCATGAAGGCGACGGCATCCGTCGACGAGGCCCTGACGAGTCCGCTGCACCTGCCGCATGCGGCAGCGGAGTGCCCGAAGTGCTTCACCGAGCTGCAGCAGAACCGCGATTTCTGGCTCGCCCGCCCGGACGGCTCCCGCCTTGTCGGACTCGTCGTCTCGCGCGAGGGCATGCCCTCGGTGGTCGAGCAGCGTGACGACCTCACCCGCTTCGGCGTGCCGATCGAGGGGTTCCGTCACCCCTCGCCCGACATCCTCGAGAGCTGGAGCGACCGGCTCTCGCGCCTCATCGGCACCCTGAAGACGGGTGACGTGCTCGTCGTCGCGAACATCCATGCCCTGGGCCGCGACGCCGACGAAGGCGCCCGCACCGCGCAGGAGCTGCGCCGCCACGGCATCATCGTCAAGGTGCTGAGCCACGACGCGCGCCACCTGGCCGACGCCACACGCTGATTTCGGGGCAGGAACAGTGGGTCGCTGAGGCCCGGCCTCAGAGATCTCCGGACCGGAGACGCGCGAGCGTCGCGGCGCCGATCTCGGCTCGCGCCGCGGGATGCCGCGCGTAGAACGACACGAGCTCGGCGAGGATCACCGGATCACTCGCGAGATCACGAGCCGCCCACGACGAGGGACGCGTCGTGGTCGTGCGGACCACGACGCGGTCGCCCTCCAGCGATGCATCCTCGATCTCGTCCCAGGTCGCGCTCACATCGTTGCGGGGGATTCGCAGCTCGAGTCCGTCGGGGCGCATCGACAGTCGATGGCGAGAAGGCGGCCGGAACCACGAGCGAGCGCCCGCGATGAGCAGGATCGCCCCGATCACGGGCACGCCCAGCAGGGTGAGCATCGTCATCCGCTCTGCGGGAACCGTGAAGACACTCCATGCCCACCCGGCGAGGAGGAGGAGTCCCGCCAGGACGAGAGTGCGCAAGGGCCAGATGATCTGCTCGGCCCCACCGAACACGACGCTCGTTCCGTCGACGACCAGGCGAACGACCCTCACGCGTGCGACCCTGACGTGGGCCGCCTGCAGCCAGACGGCGATACCGACGGCCACCACGACTGCCGCTCCGAGAACCTTCATGGCCGGGGCGGGGTCGGCCAGCAGCGTCGCCGCGTAGAAGAGGATCGCGGCGGCCAGCACGACGCCGAGCGCGATCAGCCCGGTCGTCGACCGCTGCTGACCCTGCCAGCCGGCGAGACCCGGGACCCAGACGGTCTGAGTCCCGGTCTTCTGCGTGTCCGTCACTGGTAGCTCGGCGGCACCCACAGCAGCTGCGCGGCGACGAGGCCGCGGTCACGGCTCACGATCTGCGCACGACCGGGGATGGCCGGGATCGCCTTGACCTTGCCGATGAGCTGGCCCTCCTCCGGGCTGCCCGAGAGCAGGATGCCGGTGGCACCCAGGTCGGTCATGCGCTGGATGATCGGGTCATAGGCCGCACGGCTCGCTCCACCGGTGCGACGCGTGAGGATCACGTGCAGGCCGAGGTCGGCCGCCTGCGCGAGCAGCGGGGCGAGCACGGCCACCGGGTTGCCCTGCGACGTGGACACGAGGTCGTAGTCGTCGATGAGCACGAAGCCCTCAGCGCCCTTCCACCACGACCGCGTGCGCAGCTGGTCGGGAGTGACGTCGGCGCCGGGGATGCGGCTCTGGAAGAACTGGGCGAGCTCGCTCATGCCGCCCTCCGTCATCTCGTGCGACGTGAGGTAGGCGCCGAGGTACTCCTGCGGGATCTCTCCGAGCAGCGCACGGCGGTAGTCGACCACGAAGATCTTCGCCTCGGACGGGCCGTACAGGCGGGTGATCTCGTGCACGACACCGCGGAGCATCGAGGACTTGCCCGAGTCGGCGTCGCCGTAGAGGTAGAGCAGCGGCTCTTCGAGAGGATCGATCGAGAACGGAGCGAGGTTCGCCTCGTCGATGCCGAGGAGGATCTCGCGGGGCTCCGAACCGTCTGCCGATGCGGCCGCGGCGACTCCGCGCAGGTCGGCGTGACCGATGCGCGAGGGCAGCAGGCGCAGCTTGGGTCCGGCGGGGCCGTGCCACGCCGATGCGACTCGCGCGACGAGATCGTCGATGCCGCCCGCGAGCGAGGATGCCTCGTCGACGCCGTCGATGCGCGGCAGCGCCGTGAGCATCTGCAGACCGTTCTCGTTCAGGCCGCGACCGGGGATCGCCGTGACGTTCTCGGCCGCCTTGCGGTTGACCTCGGAGTCCGTCGGGTCGCCGAGCCGCAGCTCGATGCGCGTGCCGATGAGGTCCTTGATGTTGGCGCGGATCTCCATCCAGCGAGCCGCCGTGATCACGACGTGCACGCCGTAGGTCAGACCGCGGGCGGCGATCGCCTGGATCTGCGGTTCGAGCATCTCGAACTCGGCTCGCAGCGTGCCCCAGCCGTCGATCATCAGGAAGATGTCGCCGTAGCCGTCGTCGGCCAGCCCCTGGGCACGGCGCTGACGGTAGGTGTCGATCGAGTCGATGCCGTTCTGGCGGAAGTAGACCTCGCGGGCGTTGAGCAGGCTCGTGACCTCGGCGACCGTGCGTCGCACGATGTCGGGCTCCGAACGCGTCGCGACGCCGCTGACGTGCGTGAACCTCTGCAGGCCGGTGAAGCTGCCGCCGCCGAAGTCGATGACGAAGAACTGCACCTCCTGCGGGGTGTGCGTGAGCGCCAGGGCGACCAGCGCCGTGCGCGCGAGAGTGCTCTTGCCGCTGAGCGGCGCACCGACGATCGCCATGTGCCCCGCGGCACCGCCGAGCGAGATCGCGAGGTTCTCACGGCGCTGCTCGAGCGGCACGTCGACGATTCCGAGCGGAACGGTGAGTGCACCGGCGCCCCTCCATCGCGGCGAGATCAGACCGAGGGCAGGATCTTCGACGAGGTCGCCGAACAGCTGGTCGAGCGTGGCCGGGGTCTCGAGCGGCGGCAACCAGACCTGGTGGGCAGACGGACCGCGGCCGCTCATCATCTCGACGGCGATCTCGAACGTGTTGCGCTTCTCTTCAGGCTCGGCGTCGACCACGACCTCGGGTTCGTCGGCGGGAGCCTCCGCGCGCCAGACCGGAGCAGCGGTGAACAGCTCGACCGCGGTCGACCCTGTGCTCTGAGTCGAGCCTGTCGCCGCGCGGCGCCTGCGGCGGGGCGGCGGCCCCGACACGTAGGAGGCACGGAACTGGGTCATGGTCTCGGTGTCGGACTTCAGGATTCCGGCACCCGGCTGCGTGGGCAGGTGGTACGCGTCGGGCACGCCGAGCACCGTGCGGGACTCCGCCGCCGAGAACGTGCGCAGGCCGATGCGGTACGACAGATGCGTGTCGAGGCCGCGGAGCTTGCCCTCCTCCAGACGCTGCGAGGAGAGCAGCAGGTGCACCTGGAGCGAACGGCCGAGTCGGCCGATGTTGACGAACGTGTCGACGAACTCCGGCTTGGCCGACAGCAGCTCGGAGAACTCATCCGCGACGATGAGCAGAGCGGGAAGAGGAGCGAGGTCGGTGCGTCCGCCACGACGTGCCTTCTCGTAGTCGGCGACGTTCGCGAACGGACCGGTCGCACGGAGGAGCTCCTGCCGACGGACCATCTCGCCCTGCAGGGCGTCCTGCATGCGGTCGACGAGCGAGATCTCCTCGCCGAGGTTCGTGATGATCGCCGAGACGTGGGGCATATCCGCCATGCCGGCGAACGTCGCGCCACCCTTGAAGTCGACGAGCACGAAGTTGAGCTGCTCGGGTGAATGGGTCATCGCGAGGGCGAGCACGAGCGTGCGCAGCACCTCGGACTTGCCCGACCCGGTCGCACCGATGATGAGACCGTGCGGCCCCATACCCTGCTGCGCGGATTCCTTGATGTCGAGGATCAGCGGGCTGCCATCCTCCGTCTGACCGATCGGCACACGCAGCCGGTCGCGTTCGAGCCGAGGAGCCCAGGCCGCGTCGAGGTCGAGGTCGCGCACGTCAGGGAGACCGAGCAGCTCGACGAGCTCGGCCTGATCGGTCGCGCTCTTCTTCTTCGTGATGGTCGTGCCACCGGAGTACAGGGCGATGAGTCGCCGCGCGGTCGCCTCGGCCTCGACGATGCTGATCGCGTCGGCCTCGAACGGCCGCGCAGGGACCTGGAGGCTCACGAGTTCGGCACGACTGCCCCTGTCTCCGGGCTCGAAGGCGATGCGGAGCGCGTTCGGGTCGTCGAGGTCGCTCCACCGGGAGGGGAGGTCGATCACCGTCACACCCTGCACTCCGTCACCGCTGACCAGCATGTCGTTGAACGACGTGCTGACGCCGTCGGTGAGGATCACGATGTGGGGAACCTTGGCGCCGGACCCGTCACGTGAGAAGCGCGACCGCTCCCGCACCTCGGCCGGGAGCATGTCCTCGAGCTCGGACAGCTGCGACCCGATCATGCGCGCAGCACCGAGACCGTCTCTCACGGTGCGCGAGTGCGTGTGCGGCATCCACTTGGCCCACTCCCACTGCGGCAGGACGGCGGAGTCTGCGGCGATCACGATCTGCACGATGTCCGGGTCGTGCATCGTGGCGAGGTGCAGCAGCATGGCTCGCGCGAGGCCCCGGGATTCGTTCTCGTCGCCGGTGATCTCGATGCGCGCGTAGTCGCGCAGGGTGACGCCGAGCGAGAGGTTCTTCTGAAGCTCGTGGGTCAGCATGAATCGATGCGCGGCGGAGGCCGCAACCGGGTCGAGCTGCGCGAGCGGGGGGAGCTCGGGTGCCTCGAGCGTGATGCACAGCGGCTGGTCGCTCGTGCCGACCCGCACCGTGAGGAAGTCGGGGTCGTTCATCCCGCGCTCCCACACGCGGGTGCGCTCCTCGGCGATGTACGGCAGCGCCGAGGGCGCGGGGAGGTGCCAGTTCGCCGCTCTCCGCTGCTGCCTCGCGGCGACGCGCACGGTCTGGCGCAGCTCGGTGAGGTAGGCCAGGTACTCGCGGCGCGAGCCGAGCGTGGCCGCCTGCCGCTGCGACCGCTGACGCCAGCCGTTCACGGCGACGAAGCCCAGCGAAGACAGCAGGAACATGCCACCGGTGAGGAGGCCCGTCACCGACTGGTTCGACATGGTGACCATGACGATCGCGCCGACGCTTCCGAGCATCGGCAGGAGGGATCCGAGAATCCCCATGCCGCCGTCGTTCGGCTGCAGCTCGGGCGGCGCCTGGACGGGGAGCTTTCCGGAGGGGACGCGGGGCGGCGCGAGGCGGGGTCCTGTCATGCTCTCTCTCCGGCGCTGCTGTCTGTGGCCAGCAGGAGGCTGATGGTGAAGCTGCGGTTGCCGATGCGGACGCGGTCGGCGTCATCGAGGAGCACCCGCTCGCCCGCGACGAGCTCCGTCATCTGCCCGTCGTCGGAGCGGATGTCGGAACCGTTGGTGGATCCGAAGTCCGTGACCCAGGTGCGGCCTCGAGAGTGCTCGATGCGCAGGTGCGTCTTGGACACCGAGGAATCAGGATCGGTCACGGTGACGAGCCGGTCGTCATGGACGCTCGCCACGGGGGCCCGACCGAGGTTCACGGCGACCGGAAGCCCGAGCTGCACCCGCTGACCGGTGTCGAAGATGAGCAGCAGGGCGCCGGACTCGGATGCAGGGCCTGCAGCGTCGCCGCCGGACTGCTGCGCCGGGGCAGGTGCCACCGTGAAGAGCGGGCGGTCCTCACCCTGCGGCACGGGGGCGGGCGTCTCGGTGCGGTGCGAGGCCGCGCGGGCATCGGTGGGCTCGGAGTCCTCGTCGACCGCCGAGGGGTGCGCACCCAGCGGCACGACCTGAGGGGGCGCGAGCGGCGCTGCCGCCTGCGGAACCGGCACCACCGCGGCGACGTCTGCGGCCGCGCGCGGAACCGACACCACCACTGTTCCCGCCATGCGGTCGGCCCAGGACTGACGGCGCCCGCCGCGGTCCCAGGCTGTGGATGCGACGACGACCCAGCTGCCCACGGCGACCAGGAATCCCGCACCGGTGACGACGCCTCGCACGAACTGGCGGCCGATGCCGGGAGAGTACGGGCGGTCGGCTCGCGCCGCGCGCAGCCTGAGCACGGCGTTGCCGAGGGTGAGACCCGTGCGGGCCTCGAGCACCCAGAGGAAGATCGCGAGCTCGGCGACCGTGAGGCCTGCGAGGAGCATGCTGCGCGTGGTGACGAGCACGATGGCCGCGATGAGGATCACCGCGGCCACATCGAGGGTGAAGGCCGCGATCCGCAGCCCTGTGCCCGCCGGCGAGCCGACGAATGCGGGCCCCAGGCCGTCTGCGGGCTGCCTCGTCCGTGCGCGCGTCGCGACGATCGGCGTCGGTGCGGGAGGAGTGGGTGCAGAGCGCAGCGGCGCTCCGTCGACGCCGGGCGGCGCCGCGATGAGCGCCGGAGGAAGCGCCGGGATCTCGCCCGGCTGACCGGGTCCTGGCTGCACCGGGGGGATCAGTCCACCCGCCGGCCAGGGCTGTGGTTCGCCGTTCCCGCTCATCCCGCCATCATTCCACGAACGAGCGACAGTGCATTCGCATAGAGCAGGGCCGCCGGCAGCGCCAGTGCGACGGCGAGCCACTCGAAGGCGTCACCGAACCGCGACCAGATGAGCGAGCTCGCGCCGCGCGAGATCGGGATGATGACAGCGACAGCGGTGAGGCCGACGGCGAACAGCACTGCCGCGCCGAGCACCTGGAAACCTGCGCCGAGAGCAACCGACGCCTGGATGCCGGCGACCACGAACACGGCCGCGGCAGCCGCACGGGGAAGCCAGCGCAGGATGCGCGAGGTGGTGTGCCGCGGAGTCAGCAGCAGCGCGAGGCCGACGCAGATGAGGAGGGCGATGCCCCCGGAGACCACGATCGGGTCGTCCGGCCACTCACGCAGGAACGCGAGCGGTGTCATCAGCACGGCGACCAGGCTGAGCACCGCGGTGCCGGCGATGAGTCGTGCGGAGGAATCGTCGACGACGGCCGTGATGCGCTCAGGGCGCAGCAGACCGACGGACTCCGGAATGGCTCCGCGCACCGTCCAGCGGCTGGTCATGAAGTGCTTGTAGTCGATGAAATAGCCCTCGGGGAGGTTCACCAGACTGCTCGGCAGAGCTCGGAGCCCCAACGGGACGAGTCCGAGCGAGATGGCCGCAGCCTCGGCCTGTCCCCATCGGAGCAGCAGCGCAAGACCCCAGATGGAGGCGAGGGCGACGAGCAGCACTGTCGCCGTGCCGGCGGCGGCGCGCATCGGACGGGCTCGGGCGGACACGGCGATCACCGCGGTGGTGATGCCTGCCGCGAGGAAGCCGGTGGCTGCGGAGAGATGAGCACTCGCTTCCAGCCCCGCCGGGATCAGGAGCGCCCCTGCCGCGAACGACAGCAGAATCGGAGCGAGAACACCGAGGATGCCGCGCACGCCTGCCGCCGAATCCCGACGCGCCCACGCCACCGCTCCGCTGATGGCACCGAGGACGAGCAGCAGCCCGATCAGCAGTCTGAGCAGCGGATCGCCTGCTCCCTGCGCGAAGATCGCGACGAGCAGCAGACCGCTGACAGCCAGCATCCACCATCTGGCGCCGTGATCCGCGCGCGAGGGCCCTGCGGTCGCACCTGCACGTCGGGCCTGCGGGGCCAGCGCTGTGCGGTCGATCAGCGCGTACAGCCCTCCGTCGATGAGGTCTTCGCACTCGGTCTCACCGGGGATCTCAAAGCCCCCGGGGCCGATCGTCACGAAGCGATCGGCGGTCGACAGCCCGCTGAGGACGAGAGCGTCGTCGAGGGTCTCGTCGAACGGAAGCGAGAGATCGAAGCGACGATCCTCGCTCTGGAGCACGATGCGGCGGCGCTCTACGATATCGACTGACACACCTGCACCCTATCGACCTGCACGGCCGAAGCCGTGGACCCTCCTGCTGCCCTGACCAGTGACGCCTGCACTGCTGTCCGGCTCCGTGGCCGGAAGGCACAGCAGACGGCGCGGACCCGGCGCATCTCTGCGTCGGGCCCGCGCCACGGGATCAGGCTCCGAAGCGTCCGGCGGCCGACTTGTCGGTCTGGACGTACTGGCCCGAGATCTCCTCGGTCTTGCCCGCGATCTGGGTGAGAAGCTGCTGCATCTCACTCAGCGAGCGGTTCCACTTGGCCTGAGCCTGGTCGTAGGCCTGCTGCGCGGAACCATCCCACGCCGCACGCAGCTTGCCGACCTCGGACTCGAGACGGTCGAGCTCTGAACGGATACCCTGCGACCCGCTGCGGATCTGCGCTGCCAGAGCGTTGACCTGCTCCGGGCGAACTGACATCGACTGCATCATGTTCTCCTTGAAATCTCTGTGGTCTGTGCTCAGGAACCCATCATCGAGCCGAGGCCCGAGATGGTCTGCTGGTGAGCTTCTTCGGTCGCAGCCTGGTCGCGCTCGGTGCCGGCGAGGGCATCTTCGAGCGTCACGAGGACCTCGTTGAGCTGACGAGCCTGCTCGTCCCAGCGGGACATCAGCGTCGAGAACGATGCGGCAGCCGCACCCGTCCAGAAGCCACGCAGCTGCTCGATCTCGCTGCGGACCTTCTTGGTCTGCTGGTCGATCCCGGACTTGGTCTCCCGCACCGCCTGGGCTCCGCGGCGCAGAGCCCCTTCTTCTGCGGAGATGACATCAGCCATAACTCACTCCCTCCGGTCCTTGCGGACACACGTGCGGGGAGCGCATCCCTGTGTTGGGACGACTTCGAAACAACCCCCCACGATTCGTTTCAGGTGACAGGCTAGATCAGATCGACCGGAATCACCAGAACAGCAGGCGCATCCGTCGCGAGATCGTCCGATCGATGGAGAAATCGTCATGACCGACGACTACGTGTTGTCGCATGCCTCAACTAGGGTGAAAGGCGGAATGCGCAGCCACGGGTCTCCTCCCGATCGGCGGCACACCATGGAGGGGGCATCGTTCCATGACTCAGAGCAGCACAGCGGCAGGCACCGTGTTGCGGCTTTCCGTCGTCAGCGACGACCGACGGCTCGACGTCGGCGTGCCTTCGCAGGTCCCGCTCGTCGAGATCATCCCCGGCTTCGCCCGGAGCCTCGGCGTGCTCGACCCCACCCTCACCCACGGCGGGTACTCGCTGCAGAGGGCGGACGGCACCCCTCTCGACCCCGCGCGCGGGGCTGCTGCGCAGGGCGTGCACGACGGCGAACTTCTGACTCTCGTCCGCGGCGGGCTGATGAAGGAGCCCCGGGTCTACGACGACGTCGTCGAGGCCGTGATCGACGCCACCGCCGAGCAGCACGGGTCGTGGACCCCTGCAGACAGCTCTCGCACGGCTCTCTTCGTCAGCCTCACGTTCCTCGCGCTCTGCGCGCTCCTGCTCGTGGCCACGCCTCCGACGTCGCTCCTGCCGTCGATCATCGCGGGAGCGGGCGCCATCGTGCTCAGCGTCGCCGCAGCCGTCCTCATGCGCCTCCGCCAGCCGGAGGCCGGACACGCACTCGGGCTCGCCGCCGCGGCCTACGGAGGACTCGCCGGGTACCTCGCCGTGCCGGTGCAGAGCATCTGGGGCTGGCCGCTCGCCGCTCTGGGCCTCGGACTCGTCATCGTCGGCGGCGTCGGGCTCGCGGTCACCCAGGACAAGCCCGAGATCCACCTGGTGCCCATCGCCCTCGGCGCGTCCATCGGCATCACAGCGACGAGCGCCGCGATCTTCGGAGACGCGCTCGCGCCGTACGCGATCATGCTCGCGACCACGGCGCTGCTCGCCAACGGCATCCCGTGGCTCGCTCTCACCTCCACCCGCATCCGCGTGATCTCTCCGCAGAGCGACGCCGACATGTTCGCCGCCCCCGAGCCGATCGACGCCGACGAGGTCAAGCGCCGCGCGGCGGCAGGCACGCGCACTCTCATCGCCCTGCGGGCCGCGCTCGGCCTCGCGGCCCTGATCGCGACTCCCCTGGTCGCCGCCAGCGGCGTCTTCGGCGCCCTGCTCTGTGTTCTCGCCTTCATCGGGATGATGTTCCAGTCGCGGCAGATCCACGCCCGCCTCGGCGTGCTCGTGCTCATGGCGATCGGAGCCATCGGCCTCGCGACGACGGGCGTGACGGTGGCGCTCGCGCTTCCCGACGTGCGCACCTGGATGCTCCTCATCCTCGTCGTCGCGACCGTCATCCTCGTCGGACTGACGCTGCTGACCCCGAAGGCCCGACTGCGGCTGACCCGCCTCGGCGACACCGTCGAGGTCATCGCTCTCGCGCTCCTGCTGCCGCTCGGCGTCACCACGGCGGGGCTCGTCTGACCTATGGCGACCAAGAAGGATCTGATCGAGGCGCAGGGCTTCAGCCGGCGCCGTCTGCTCTCTGCGTTCACCGGGGGCGCCCCCGGCGGCAAGGAGCTCGACCCTGCGAAGCCGTTGCGCGCGGTCGTCGCCGGCGTCGCGCTCACGGTCGGCGTCATCCTGGTCGGGGTGTTCTGGGGCATCATGCAGCCG
Source organism: Microbacterium sp. WCS2018Hpa-23 (assembly GCF_031843845.1). Taxonomy (NCBI): domain Bacteria; kingdom Bacillati; phylum Actinomycetota; class Actinomycetes; order Micrococcales; family Microbacteriaceae; genus Microbacterium; species Microbacterium sp. WCS2018Hpa-23. The sequence continues at coordinate 21,202 of NZ_JAVTIZ010000015.1, read as the reverse complement.
GGTCTTCCGGGCGACTGGCAGAACAACCGACTCATCGTCGCCACCGACACCGGGGCCCGCTACGTCTCGGTCGACGGCACGCTGTACCCGGTGATCAACACCGCCAGCGCACGCCTGCTGATCCCCGCCGGCGAGTTCAAGGTGGTGCGCACCGACCAGGCCGCGCTCGACGGGATCCCGGTCGGCCCCGCGATCGGCATCCTCGGTGCTCCCGACGACCTTCCGGCCCCGGACGCGCTGATCAACTCGTCGTGGACCGCGTGCGTCGACGACGCCGACGGTGCCGCCGTCTCTCTCTCGACCTCCCCCATCGCCGACGTCTCGACGGGCACGGGCGCGGTCGTCCAGCGCGGCGACGAGCTCTTCGTGATCGCCGACGGCCTGCGCTACGCGGTCTCGGCCGATGACGCGAACGCCGTGCTCCGCGCGGTCGGCCTCGGAACCAGCGACATCCTCGAGGTCGACGGCCGCTGGCTCAACCTCTTCGAGTCCGGTGAGGAGCTCGAACCGATCAGGCTCAACGCGATGGGCGCGCCCGTTCCCGATACGAACCTCACGGCAGGGACGATCGTGCACACGCAGGGCACCCCCGCCGATGAGCGCTACGTGGCTCTCGCGACCGGCGAGCTCGCACGCCTCAGCCCGCTCGCCTACCAGCTGTACCTCCTCGGCAGCGGCCAGGAGGCGTCCGAGAAAGAGGTCTCTCCCGCCGAGACCGGAGATGTGCCGACGGTGTCGTACATCGGGGGCGAAGATTGGCCCACGCTGCCGCTGAAGCCTCTCGCGGCAGGCGAGTCTCCGTGCGCCGTGCTCACCGACGACGCTCACACGGTGCTCGGAGCGACCACCACCGCGCTGCCCGATGAGCGCTCCTCGGTCGATGTCAAGGTCGGTGGCGGAGCCCTCGTGCAGGTCAGCGCCGCATCGGATGACGCGGTCGGCATGGCCGTGCTCATCGACGAATCAGGCACCGCCTACGCGATCCCCGGGGCTGTGGCCGAGCAGAGCGCAGAGGACGCCGCGAGCGGCCCCATCGCGCAGCTCGGGTACTCCCCCGACGACGTGGGACGTGTGTCCGACGCGTGGCTCGAGTTCTTCGCCGCAGGCCCCGCCCTGACCACCGAGGCCGCGAGAGAGTCGCCCGGCTCCGGGACGAACTGATGCGTCGTCGCAGCGCCGCCCTCGCGGCCGTCATGCTCGGCACCGCAGTGCTCGGAACCGCAGTGCTCGGAGCACCGGCGACGGCGCTGGCGTCGACCGCCACCTCGTCATCGATCGTCTCGACCGCGACGGCGGGGCAGGCGTGCACCCCGGGCACCGTGGTCTTCAGCCCCGAGGCTCCGGTCGCTCTGGCTGAGCTCGGCGCCGAAGACGCGAACCGGCTCGCCACGGGCAAGGGCATCGTCGTCGCGATCGTCGACTCGGGGATCGACGCGAGCAATCCGCACCTCGCCGGCGTCGTGATCGGCGGCGTCGATCTCGTCGGCGACGGTGAGCGCGCCGACGGCATGAGTGACACGACGGGACACGGCACCGCCATCGCCGGTCAGATCGCGGCGCAGCCCGTCCCGGGTTCGGGCGTGGTCGGACTCGCACCCGACGCGCGACTGCTGTCGGTGCGGGCATTCCGCAGCACCCAGCAGCAGGATGTCGACAAGGGCTACGGACCGACCTCGCAGCGCCTCGCGGACGGCATCCACTGGGCGGCAGACAACGGCGCCGACATCATCAACGTCTCGATGTCACAGGACAGCGACTCCGCCGAGCTCCGTGCCGCCGTCGAGCACGCGGCCGCGGTCGGCGCCCTGGTCGTGGCGAGCGGCGGCAACCGGGCGTCGGACGCCGATGCGGCGGACGCCGCCCGTTATCCCGCAGCCTATGAGCAGGCGCTCGGGGTCAGCGCAGCCGACAGCAGCGGCCGTGCCACCGAGAGCTCGATCCACGGCCCCCAGGTCGACGTGACGGCTCCTGGAGGCAACGTGCTGACGGCGGCGGCCGGCGGCGGGGACTGCATCTTCGCCGGCGACGCCCCGGCATCGAGCTATGCCACCGGATACGCCAGTGCGGCCGCAGCCCTCGTCGCCGAGGCGCATCCGGAGGATCCGCCGGCGGGATGGGCCTACCGGCTCACCGCCACGGCGCTGCGAGCAGACGCTGACAACCGCGACGACGTGAACGGGTGGGGCTTCATCCAGCCGTTCGCCGCGATCGAGCTGCTCCCTGATGAGACCACACGCGGACCGGTGAGCCCGTACTTCGACACGACGGAGAGCGCAGCCCGACCACCCGTCGCCACGGTGGACCCCGATCACGGAGCCTCGCCGTTCCTGCTCACCCGCGAGGCCGCGCTGTTCACCGCGATCGGCGGCGCGAGCCTGCTCGGCGTGCTCGGCATCCTCATCGTGCTGCGACGCCGCAGGGAAGCCCCCGTCGACGATCCGAGCGAGATCGAGCGCGAGGGCGGACTGCTGCACACGCCGGACACCGGCGCCGATTCCGACAGAGTCGGTTGAGCCGCCAGGTCGGACGCGCCTAGCCGTCAGGTCGGACGCGCCTAGCCCTCAGTCGAAGTCGACGGCGACCGCTCCGCCGGCGCGGACGAGGCTTCAGGCGAAGACGACGAAGCCGAGGGTGACGAGACCGGCGACGGAGACGGCGCAGGCGGCCGCGAAGGCGAGGAGGGTCGTCATGCTCCAGCGCAGTCCCTGCTTGGCGACGGAGGGGAGCTCCGGATCCACCGCCCTGGTGGGTGCGGCGGCTCCGACCACGATCGGCGGCGCAGAGGGCCCGAGCGGCGCCGGGCGGGGACGATAGATCTCGGGTGGCCGAACGTCGGTCGGCGCCTCGAATGAGATGGGCGCGCCGGTCGGTGCGGGATCGACCGGGGCATCGTCCTGCTCGTCGGCGCTCTTCGTTCGCTTGCGACGCAGACGTCGAGGCGGCCGGGACACGACGACAGTCGCCTCTTCGACGAGTTCGTCGTCGGGAGTACCGGCGGGCTCCTCGACGACTCCGGCACTCCGGTCCACCACGACGGTGGCCTCATCGAGAACGTCGTCACCGGAAGAACCAGCAGGCTCCTCGACGTGTCCCGCACTTCGGTCGACGACGACGGTGGCCCCATCGAGAACGTCGTCGTCGGAAGAACCAGCAGGCTCCGTGACGACTCCGGCGCTCCGGTTCACGACGACGGTGGCCTCTTCGACGAGTTCGTCGTCGGGAGAACCAGCAGGCTCCTCGACGCGTCCTGCGCTCCGATTCACAACGACGGTGGCCTCATCGAGAACCTCGGCGTCGGCATCGGCGACATCCGTCGAATCCGCGGACCCCGCATCTTCGTCCGCGACGATTGCCGGCCCCGCATGGGCTGGCTCGAGGCCCGTCGGCGTTGGCTGCGCTGGCGGCGCATCCGCAACCGCGCCACCGCGCCGCCGGTCGCGACGGGTGAGGATGACGGTCTCTTCGCCGTCGTTCTCGTCGTCGGTCATCGCGCCCGCACCGGGATCGTCGTGCCCTCGAGCATGGAGTCGGTCAGCGACGCGGATGCTGCGATGCGGCCTGCCGTGCTGTCGTCGGGTCGTGTGCGCGCACCGCCGGCGACCACGTCGATGACGACGACCGAGACGTTGTCGCGCCCGCCGGCCTTTAGCGCCCGGCTGACCAGCGCCGCCGCGGCGGTCTCGGGGCGTCCGTTCATCGTCAGGGTGGCGCGGATGGCCTCGTCGCTGACCTCGCCACTCAGCCCGTCAGAGCACAGCAGCAGCCGTTCGCCGCCGACCACGGGAATCAGCCAGCTGTCGGCCGTGCTGTCCGGCGCGCCGATGGCCCGGGTGATGACGTTCCGCTGTGAGAACGACGCCAGGTCTTCGGGGCGCAGCTCTCCGGCATCCACGAGCTCCTGCCCCAGCGAGTGGTCGATCGTCAGCTGGGTCAGGTCGTTGCCGTGGTGTCGGTAGACGCGGGAGTCGCCGACGTTGAACACCAGCCAGTGGGGCGCGCCGTCGTGCTCGACGAGCGCGACGCCGGTCACGGTGCTTCCCGCTCCGCGCTTGTGCTCGGCGGAGATGTCCTCGACCACGGCCGCAGCATGGCTCAACGCCTCGCCGATGTCGGCGACCTCGACTGTGCGGCCTCGCAGCGGCTCGAAGGCCTCGACCACCGCGGCGCTGGCCCGATCGCCCGCCTCGTGCCCGCCCATGCCGTCAGCCACTAGGAAGACCGGCGATGCGACGAGCATCGAGTCCTCGTTGGCGACGCGCTTGAGACCGGTGTCGGTCAGTGACGCGACGTTGAGGACCACCGAGGAGAGAGTCACGAATCGCGCTCCGCGATGACGTGCATGCCCACTTCGCCGAGGATGAAGCGCCCGTTGCCGGTGACGCTCTCGCCCGGATCCAGCAAGGATTCCGTGCCGTTCTCCTCGACCACGACGACGCCGTTGGTCGCGTGCAGATCGGTGAGCCGCCACTCGTCGTCATGGACGACGAGACGTGCGTGCGTCTTCGACAGCGTGCGCGTGGTGTCGGAGATCGCGAGCCTCTGCTCGCCCGGCTCGCCGATCGGATTGCGACCGATCACGACACTCGCGCCGGAGAGCGAGAACTTGCGGCCGTCGTCGAGCACGAGCGAGCGACGGATGCCGCGCTTGCGCGCCACGACCACGGTGGCGTCGAAGTCGTCGACGTCGATCTCTGCCGGACGCGGAGTGACGACCGTCTTGTCGACGTCGGCGGCGAGTCCGCCGAGCGGTATCGGAGCGGCCGAGGATGCGGCGGGATGCGCGCGATCGACCGGCGGCGCAGGGTCGACGGGCGCAGGGGCGACGGGCGCCGCAGGCGCCACGGGCACGTCCGCTGCCGCTGACGGGGCCGGACGGATGACCGGCATCTGCGGCTCGAGGTCGGAGGCACCGTCACGGAAGGACGGCGGGGCGGGTCGTACGACACGCTGCGGGTCGGCGGTCGGCGCGGCGGGAGACTGATCCGCTGCCCCGTGATCCGGCGCGGTCGGCGCCGCGAACTGCACGGCGGGCGGCGCAGAAGGTGCATCCTCGAACGGAGCGGGCGGCTGCGGAGCAGCAGGCGCAGAAGGCTGCGGAGCGGGAGGTACAGGCGGCTGCGGGGCAGCGACGGGCACAGGCGGCTGCGGGGCCACCGGCTCTCCGCCCATCGCGGCCATGATCCCCGTCGTCGGGTGCGCCTCGACAGGAGAGGGCGGCTGCGGAGCGGATGACGGCATCGGAGGCTGCGGAGACGCCACCGGGGCAGGGGGCTGTGGCGCAGGAGGCTGTGGCGTTGGCGGCTGCGGAGACGCCACCGGGGCGGGCGGCTGCGGTGCGGCCTGTGATGCGGCCTGTGATGCGGGCGGCGCGAGCGACGCGGCAGGCGCTCCGATGTTCGGCGACTGTCCACCGGTGGGTGGGTACGACGGGGACTGCGCACCGGGAACGGGCGGCGGACCGACCGGCGCCCCCGGTGCCGATGACGGAGCGGATGGCGGCTGCGGCGGCGCGCCCCACGCGGACGGCGCAGCGGGCGCAACGGACGCCGCCGACTCCGACGTCTCGGTCGCCCGAGGCGGCGCCGCATAGTCGGGGAAGATGAGGGCGGGAGCATCCGGCTGGCTCTGGGCGTGCGGTGCGAGCGACGGGATCGTGTAGCCCGACGCATCCCGAGCGGGCGCGGCCGCGGGCTGAGAGGTGCGACGCGGGCCGGGCTGCAGAGCGGCCAGTCGTTCGCCTTCGGGGTAAGGCGGGGCGCCCCATGCGAGCACTGTCGCCCACACCGGCGGAAGCAGGATCGCGAGCACCGTCATACCGGCGCCCCGCCCGAACCGCTGATTGATGCGGTGGGTCGCGACGACCTTGAGGTAGATGCCGTACAGCTGCACGATCGGGATGAAGTAGAACACCACCGACCAGGCGGGGACTCCACCTCGCGCCAGGATCTCGGCCTCGTTGAGGATCGGGACCCAGCCCTTCCACCCCTCGCCGTCGATGCGCGGGAAAAGGCGCGAGAGCGCATACGCGTACCAGACGTAGATGGCGATGCCGATGAGCACACCGAGACCGCCCACGATGGCGAGCATCGTCGCGTAGCCGGTATCCACGGGCGCGATCATGAGTCCCCCTTCTTCCGGTCGCCGAGCGAACCGGTCAATCCGAGCGTACCGAGCGCGGGCCGAAGCCCGAAGGAGCGGATGCCCCCCGCTGCCCGTACCCGGCCGATGAACGACGTCGGTCGCACCCGCATCACGAGCCGGTGCCACCGCTTGCCGGTATGCGCGAGCTCAGCACGTTCCGCGTCCACGATCTCCCACGCGGCGCTCGCGTCATCCTTCGTCGGCGGATGCTCCGCGAACACCGCACGGTCGACGAGCGCCGCCAGTCGGTCCGCGGCCTCACGGTCGGTCGACAGCGCGCGCTGAGCGCGCGTGCCCTGCGCGTCCATCTCGACATCGTGGTCGGCGTACACGTCGACGAGCTCCTCCCACGCACCGGCGAGCCGCACCTCAGGGTCCGCCGCCGTGCGGCGGACTCTCGCGCGATACCTCTTGGCGAGCACGAGGACGAGGAACGGCAGCGCCAGCAGTGCGAGTCCGAGCAGGCTCAGACCGACGGCCCGCAGGATCGGCAGCAGGATCGCGAGCACCTCCGACTGGGGATCCTCGAGCGGAGGCGCATCGTTGTTCGAGTCGCTCTGCGCCTGGGGAGGATCCAGCGCCTCGGAGCGAGGCTGCTCGGGGACGGTCGGATGCTCGGGCAGCTGCTCGCCCTCGGTGATGGAGCTGGGCAGCATCGCGTACTGCGGCGTCGTGTCGACCGGCATCCATTCGGCGCCGGAGGCCCGCACTTCGACCCAGGCGCTCATGTTCTCCCCCGTGCAGGTCTCGGTGCACGCGGGGATCCCCGGCACCTCCTCGGCCGCGGCGAGGCGCGTGCCGATCACGACGCGGGACTCGAGACCCCAGTGCTCGGCGAGGAGTGCCGCGGCCACCGAGAACTGCTCGTCGTCCCCGACTGCCGAGACGAGCAGCTCGGGTGCGGCATCCGCTCCCGCCCGCCGCTCTTGCTCGACCATGTCGGTGAAGAGCTCCTCGATGCGAGCAGCGGAGTGCCCGGCGTAGCTCGGCGCGAACGCGTACCCCTCGGACGCCTTGAGCGACGCGATCCAGCCGGCCGCCGCTTCGTCGTCGAGCAGCGCGTGGCTGAGGTATCCGCGGGCGCGCAGACGATCGATGATCTCGAGGTAGCCCGCCCCCGTGCGAGGTTGCTCCTGCATCTCGGCCCACTCGACGAGCGCCGGGTATCGATCGGTGTCGAGGTTCGACGCCCCTCCCTGCAGTGCGGTGATGTCACCCTGGTCGCCGGGAGCATCCGCGAGCACGGTGTAGCGGTCGCCGGGGATGAGTCCCTCGTCGCCGTCGGAGGTCTCGGCGATCGTGATCGCCGTGTCGCCGCCCTCGTTCACGTGGAACCCGTCGGCGAGCGCGTCGGCACGGGTGCCGGAGAACGCCGGCGCCTCCGCGAGGCCGGCCGGTGCCGGAACCCAGATGCCGCGGTAGGCGTCGCCGATCGTGATGTCGAGCGTCACCCGCCCGGCCGCGGCGAGCGCCGTGCGCGGGAGCCGGCTGAACCGGTCGTCCGGGTCGATGTGGAAGTCCTCGCCGTCGTACGAATCCAGCGTGACGAGGCGGATGCGGTCGACCGCACCGGGGTCGCCCTGCACCCGAAGCACGGTCTCGTCGAGCGTGCCGCCGGCGAACCACGAGCGGTAGGCGCTGAGCGGGCTCGCCTGCTGCTGCACCACGATCATCGGCTCGACCTCGTCGCGCAGCACCGAACGATCCGACCATCCGGCCGCCGCCGGGGCGATCGCGAATCCGGCAACGAGTGCGACGACCGCGAGCGCCGCCGACAGGAGGTGCCGACGCACGGTCAGCCACACCGGGGTGGCCCGGCGAGAGATGTTGGCGGCGGCGACCGTGCGCAGGGCCTGGGCACGCTGCAGGCGGGCACGACCGACCAGCCAGACGAGGGAGGCGACGAAGAGGGCGACGCCGATCAGCCACTCCCGGGGAGCCGGAAGCGCCACGCCGAGGATCGACACGGGCGAGGTGGTGCCGCTCACCCCGAAGGCGATGCCGAACACGCTCATCGCCGTCACGACCGGGACGGCGATCGTGGCGCGGCGTCCGTTCTCGAGCGCGAGGAGGGTCGCGACGAACGCCCCGAACAGCATCACGACGAGGTACGGGATGAGCACGGCCTGGTACTCGCCGAGCGGCGGATTGAGCGTCAGCATCTGCTTCCACCCGAGCACGACACCGAGCACCGCATCGCGGAGGCCGCCGATGAAGGCGGGGACGGACGACAACGCCGAGGGGATCGCGAGCGGCACCGAGACCACGAGGTACGTGCCGACCGCCGCGAGGGCGCCGAACAGCATCCCCCAGCGCAGCAGTCGCGTGAGCACGGCGACGGCCATGCCGAGCAGACCGCCGACGAGGCCGACGGCCAGGGCGCGCGGCGATTCGTACACGGGCCAGACCGCCGCGGTCGCGAGGCCGACACCGACCAGCACGTAGCCGAGCGACCAGAAGGTGAGGGCCGAGAGGGCGAACGACCGGCGCGACCCGGCCACGCCGCGCTTGGCTCCTGCCGCGCTCATCGAAGGGCTCCGCGCGCGAGCATCTGCGGCAGGTCGCCGAGAGCCCCGAGGGTCATCACCGCGAGCTCGCGGGCCGCGCGCATGGTCGGCTGTTCGCCGAGTTCACTGCGCACGGCGACCGCCTCGACCGCGGCGGGCAGCTTGACCGCTGCGAGCCGGAGCCGATCGAGCGGCATCCGAGAGCCCGTGAGCAGGAATCCGATCGAGAGGTCCGGATACGACTGCACGGTGAGGGCGGTGACCGCTTCGAGACGCATGACCCGGTCGGCCGCGTCGATGGTCGACGTGGCATCGAGCAGCGCTTTGGGGGTCACGGTCGGCAGTGTGCGGATCGAGAGCACCTCGGCGCGGCTGTGCTCGGGGATCTCGTTGCTCACCGAGAAGAGCACGTCGCGGCCGTCGCGCACGCCCTGCAGTGCCAGGGATGCTGCGGCACTGACCGTGTTCTCGAACTCGTCGTCGCTCTCGTACGACTCGGCATCGAGGTCGAGGATGATCGCGATGCGGGCGTGCCGTGACTCCTCGTACTGGCGCACCATGAGCTTGCCGGTCTTGGCCGTCGACTTCCAGTGCACGTGGCGCTGCGAGTCGCCGACGACGTACTCGCGCACGGCGTGGAACGAGAGGTCTGCGTCGACCAGGACCGAACTGGGGGTGCCCTCGAGGTCGCGGATAAGACCCGCGCTGGTGCTGGGAAGACGAACCGTGACCGGGTGCACATGGATGCGCTGCACGTCGGGCCAGCGGAGCTCACGACGAAGGATGCCGATCGGGTCGCCGCGGGTGATGGTCATGGGGCCGACGTCGATGACACCGCGGCGGTGAGCGGCGATCGTGAGCTGCTCGCGGTGATGAGAGCCGGGGCGCAGCAGCGGGACGTGCGCCTCGACCAGCCCCTCCCCCACGGGCACGTCGACGACGCCGGGGAGCGAGAGGTGCTCGCCATTGTTTCGGACGTCGAGGGTGGCCCCGATCTCCGCTCCGGCCACCACGCGGTCACGATCGAGCGTGAGGTCGATCCGGTAGTCGTGGGTGCCGAGGATGAACGGGACGCAGGCGACCAGCAGCACCAGAGCGATCGCAGCCACGGCCCAGGCCTCGACCCAGCCGAACAGCAGCCCGGCGACGAGACCGAGAACGAGCGCCACGGCCACCAGCATCCCTGCCGCTGTGACCGTCTCGCGCACCCAGGCGACGGATGCGCGTGCCGCGCGCCCCGTGTTGCGAACCGCGCGACGAACGCCGAAGACCGCGCCGCGGACGGGGCCCCGGCGCGTGCGGTCGTAGCGCGTGACCGTCGACGTGCGCGTCGACGTGCTCGTGCCCGCCGTCGTGCGCGTCAGACGGGACTCGGTGCTGAAGCTCACGCAGTGCCGTTCTCGCGCGGGGGCTCGACGTCGAGGAGGATCTGTCCGACCACGGCGACGGCGGTGACGCCGTCGAACTCGGCCTCGGGCTCGAGCACGAGACGGTGGGCGAGTGCGACGACCGCGAGCTCGCGCACATCGTCGGGCGTGACGAAGGTGCGGCCGCTCTTGGCGGCCCAGGTCATCACGAGGCGCGAGAGCGCGATCGCGCCACGCACGCTCGCGCCGAGGCGGACCTCGGATGCCCGACGCGTGGCGTCGACGATGCGCATGATGTAGTCGGAGACGAGCGGGTTCACATACACGCCGCGGGTCATCTCGGCCATCGTCAGGATGGTGTCGGTGCCGACGATGCCGTCGAGCACGTGCTTCGGCTGCGCGGCTCCCTGCAGGATGCGCATGGTCGCCGCCTCGTCGGGGTAGCCGATCGACGTCTTGATCATGAACCGGTCGAGCTGCGCCTCGGGCAGACGGTAGGTTCCGCCCTGCTCGATGGGGTTCTGCGTCGCCATCACGAGGAACGGCGAGGGCACAGGACGGGTGACGCCGTCGACCGTGACGGTTCCCTCTTCCATGACCTCGAGCAGCGAGGACTGCGTCTTCGGGCTCGCGCGGTTGATCTCGTCGGCGAGCACGATGTTCGCGAAGACGGGGCCGGCGTGGAACTCGAAGGCGCCCTCCTTCTGGTCGTAGACCGTGATGCCCGTCACGTCACCCGGCAGAAGGTCGGGCGTGAACTGGATGCGGGTGCTCGTGCCGGTCACGGTCTGGGCGATGGCACGTGCGAGCGCGGTCTTGCCCGTGCCGGGGAAGTCTTCGAGCAGCACGTGTCCCCCGCTGACGGCCGCGGCGAGCACCAGCTCGACCACGTGCCGCTTGCCCAGGATCGCCTGCTCGACGTTGCCGGTGAGGATCGAGAAGGTCTCCGCGAACCAGGCGGCCTGTTCGGGAGCGAGGGTGACGGGAGCAGCTGTGGGAGCAGGCATAAGGAAAGAGTATTCGTTGGTTGTGTGGTGGCCGGGCGACCCGCCTCAGGGGCAGGCGCCCGTCACTCGATGGGTGATGGGTGACAGGGTCGCGTATGCGCCCTTCCAGGTGATCTTCACGTCGAAGGCACCGGGGGTGTCGGCGACGGGCGTGACGACCCGGTCATACGATCCACTTGCCGCTCCAGACACCGTGACGACATCGGATTCACGCGCGGGCATGCACTGCCGGAAGTCGACGTCGACGACCGTCGGTGCGGTCGTCGCAGTGATGTTCACGGCTCCCGAGCACGAGCGCGTCTGCTCGGGGTGGCACGCGCGCGCCTGCACCTGCCCCGGTGACGAATCGGGGGTGAGGAAGAAGTCTCCCCGCCAACCGCCGTACATGTTGTACTGCGCCACGAACCCGTCTTCGACGTCGAGCGCCGGAGCCGACGACAGGCCGTACGAGTACCGGTCGCCGTTCTTCGACGGCGAGGTCGCCACCGTGTAGGTCGTGTTGCCGCCAGGGCCGTCGACGAAGGTGAATGTGAACACCGTCGCCGTCGAGGATTCCGCGACGCCGTAGCCGTTCGAGGCGCACGCCTTGACGTTGTAGACCTGATACGCCTGGAGTCCCTGCAGCGACGGCGAGGCGGACTGCACCTCGGCGCCGGAGACCGAGAGCCGGCCATTGTCGGCGGCGCTGCAGCTGGCGGTGCCCGAGCGCCAGGCGACGTAGACGACGTCGAGCCCCTGGGCGCTGCCGTTCGCCTGTGCGGCGAGGCCCGACACATTGATCGACGTGTTGGATGCTGCGGTCGCGTTGGTCCACGACGGTTCGAAGTACGGAGAACCCGCGACCGTCACCGACGTACGGAAGGCGCCTCCCTCGTTGCCGCCCTCGCCGTTCGGCGGCTGGAACTGGCTGATCGGGACGATCGTGAGGTTCTGCGCTCCGGGAGACAGTCCGATCTCCACCTGGGTCGTGCCCCCGTTGCGGGGAATCATCTCGCCGGTCTCCTCGATGCGGAAGGCCAGCGCGTCATCCGAGGCGTCGATCGCGAGGGCGACGATGCCCCGCCCGCGGTCGGACTGGCCCGGACGGTAGACCGGCGTCGCGGTCGCGTTCGAGACGACCGGCGCGGCGTATGCCCAGCTGGTGAGGGGCGAGGTCGTGGCCGACGTGCCGACGGCGTTGACTGCGGCTGCGGTGAAGACGTGCGGCGCTCCGTTGACGAGCCCGTTCACGGTGCAGCGGTAGGCTCCTCCCGCGGGACTGCACGAGGCGTTCGCCGGCGATCCGTCCTGCATGATCGTCACTCCCGAGACGCTCGGGTGTGCACGCCCGGCCTCGCCGAGAGGCACCTCGAGCACCACGCTCGTTCGGGTGAAGCCGACGGTCGTGACACTCGCAGGCGCCTGCGGGAAGCCCTGCAGGTCGAGCGTCAGGGTTCCTGTTCCGGTGCGTCCCTGAGCATCCGAGACCACGAAGGGGATGACGCACTGGCCGCCGGGCGCCTGTCCGCCGCCCGGCCAGCTCGCCGTGATCGACTTGCTGCCCGATGTCGAGACCGAGGCGACGTCGCAGCGTGAGCCAGCGCCCAGCGACATCAGTCGCAACCCGGAGCCGGGCTTGCCCGCGAACGGGTCGTACTCGCCCGCGACGTCCACCACGTCGATCGTGCAGTTCGGACTCGTGACGATGCACTGCTTCGTGAAGGTGGCCCCTCGCGGAGCATCCGGCGGTGCCGCGCCGACGACGAGACGGACGGATGCCGAGGGCTGCCCGTACTGCTCGACCGTGACGCTGATGTTCTCGCTGTTGCCCGGCTTCGCATCGGCGCGGGCCTCGATCGTGAGGGTCTTGCCGTTGGGCGTCACGATGAAAGCCGACCCGGAGTACACGACCCGGTACACGAGCGACCCGGCGTTGCCCTCGCGCCCGCCCTCCCAGGCGGCCATGTTCGCGTACATGTCGATCGTCTCGGTGGCACCGGGCGCGATCGTGTGCGAGATGGACGAGAGCAGCAGCTGGGGCTCTGCCGGACGGATGCTGATGGGCACGTCGATGTACGACCAGCGTTCCTGCCCCTTCAGCCGCACGGGCACGAGGCACGTGTCCGACCACGGCGCCTCCCGGCCCGCCCGGTAGGTCGCGCCACCGGTCCCTTCCGCGACGCACGACGCAGCCGCACGCTGGGCGCCGAACTGACCGCTGCCGACCTCGACGGCATCCGATGCCGTCAGATCGACGTAGTCGCTCACGTCGAACGATGCCGCGGCATCCTCGTCGACCACGACGGGCGTGGAGCCGGGCTTGAGCTGCACCTGCATGTCGTCGAAGGCGGGGATGCGCAGGAATCCGTACGCGACGACGTCGCGTCCGCCCGACCCCTTGCCCTTCAGCTGGAACGGGACGAGCGCGCCTTCGGCCGGAGCGGTGCCCACGATGCGGTTGCCCTGCACGGTGTATCCGGGCTGGTCGCCCCACAGGCTCAGGGTGAGCGACGATGTGTCTCCCGACGGCCAGCTCACGCGATCCGCCACGACGTCGATGCCGCGGTCCGCGAGGTCATCGCGGTCGCGAGCGGTGAGGACGGTGTCGGCGACGCTCGGCTGGTCGGCGACCGCGCCGTCGGTCACCGTGACCACGATCAGGCCCTGCGCGGTGCTGGAGGTGCGCTTCGACTTGACCGTGTAGAAGTAGGAGTTGGTGCCGGCGGTGTCGCCGGCACGCAGCACGATCCGGCCCTCGTCGAGGTCGGTGTCGGAATCGATCAGCGCATTCAGACGGTCGTACAGCGGGTTGCCCTTGACCGGTGGAGCGTTGGGCACGAGCTCGGTGATCTCGAGTTCGCTCTGCGCGGGGTCGAGATCGTTGGAACGGGGATCGAGCACGATCGGGGTCTTCGACCCCGCCTCGACGCGCACATAGTCGCTGAAGGTCACGGGGGCGGAATCGTCGACATCCGCGTCGAGGACTCCGATGCGGACGGTACCTGTGCCCTCCTCGCCCTGCGGGTCGCGCACGGTGTAGCGGAAGCTGGCCTGGCCGCCCTGGACGCCGGCCGCGGGGGCCCGGTAGACGATGGCTTCGCCGCTCGCCGAGATGGTCGCGGTTCCTGCGCCCTTCTCGGGCTGTTCGATGCCCGTGAGCACCACCCGATCGCCGTCGCTGTCCATCCCGTTCGCGGGGACGCGGAGCGAGACCGTCTGGCCGCTGAGAACCCGACCGGTCAGAGTGGTCGGCGTCGGCGCGCGGTTAGTCCCCGGCGGCACGACCGTGACCGTCACGGTGCCGTTGTCGGAGAGCGACGGATTGCGCTCGAGCGAGACGGAGTAGGTGAGCCGGTAGGTGCCCGGCGTGGTCGGGGCGAGGTACCGCAGAGCGTTGCGGTCGGCGAAGACGAGCTCGCCGGCCTCGCCGGATCCGGTGACCTCGGGGAGGACGACCAGCGGTTCTCCTCGCGGCGCGACGTCGTTCGCCGTGACGCCGATGCGGGTGAGGGAGCCGGCGCGCACCGTGATCGCATCCGGGAAGACGATCGGGCGGGTCACGGTCGACGGCGGGGTGAGGAAGACCGTGACGGTGCCCTGCACCGCGGCTCCGGAGCCGTCGGCGACGGTCACCGTGGCCCTGCCGATGACCCCGGGCTCGCCGTCTTCGGTGGTGCCGTTCACACGGATGCTCTCGTTGCCGACGACGCGCACGTTCAGCTGCGGGGTCGAGCTCACGGCGTCGGACAGCATCAGCACCCGGCCGCTGGTGTTCTGCACCGCGCGCAGCACGTCGACGGTGGTGTCCTCGCCCTCGCGCACGAAGGCGGTCAGGGGCGCCATCGCCAGCCCGGACGACCCGTCGACGGCGGTGATGCGGATGACCGCGGACTGCTCGGCCTGCGTCGAGACGTCCTGGGCGGTGTAGGTCACGACGTACTGACCCGGCTCTGCGACGGTCAGCTCGACCGTGCCCGAGGCGGCGTTCGGGGTGACCTCGAGGCCCTGCGCGGTGGCGGCGGTCTGCACCGCGTCGACCAGTCGGTACGAGCCGGAGCCGCCGGACAGGTGGTCGGAGATGCGGATGGACTGCAGCTCGCCCACGCGGGCGGTCAGCGCGACCGGCGACGCCACGAGGGCAGGGCTCCCGGTGACCTGCACGTCGAGGGTCTTCTCGGCGGTCGCTCCGTGCACGTCCTCGACGACCACGGTGACGGCGATCACCGCATCCGCCGCGTTCGGGTCGGTGTGACGGATCGCCACGCGTCCGTCGGCCATCGGCACCACCATCACCGGCGATGACGAGTCGGTCTCATAGGCGTCGCTGAGCACGAAGGGGTCGCCTTCGGGGTCGACCCAGCCGGAGAGGGCGGAGACCACCGTGCTGCCGCCGGGGAGGAGCTGCGGGGTCGGCCATTCCTGCTGGCAGGCGTCGACGCCGCACCACACCGGTGCCGAGTTCACGCCCGCGTCGACGACGTTCAGGGTCACGGTCGCGGGT
Source organism: Microbacterium sp. WCS2018Hpa-23 (assembly GCF_031843845.1). NCBI lineage: Bacteria > Bacillati > Actinomycetota > Actinomycetes > Micrococcales > Microbacteriaceae > Microbacterium > Microbacterium sp. WCS2018Hpa-23. Next base: position 5,700 of record NZ_JAVTIZ010000015.1, on the reverse strand, counting down.
GACGACACCGCGGCGCCGTCGGTCACGGCGTAGGTGAAGGAGGTCTGGCCCGACCCCGCCTTGACGTCGACGACCAGCGACTGACCGTTGGCGACGAGCGTCAGGTCGCCGAACGCGGGATCCCCGAGACCGCCCGCGACCGAGTCGGGGTCGATCGTCAGGACGTCCTTCTTGTTCGGATCGTGGTCGTTGAGCAGCACCGGCAGGATCACCTGCTCACCGGCACGGACGCCGAATGCGTCGTCGACGGCGACGGGCGGCAGCTGCTCCGCCACGTCCTCGACGATGATGGTGCCCTCCTGCTGTTCCGTCTCGTCTTCGATGGCCCACTGCTCGAGCGGGATCAGCACGCCGTCTGGCGCCGTCCAGATGAGTCCTGTGCCGGTCTCGCTCAGCACGGCGCGGTCGCCGTTCTCCTGGAAGACCGGTTCGATCGTCGCGGAGTCGAGCGCCTCGTCGGGGACGCGCAGCGGCACGGTCTCGCCGTCGGTCCACAGGGTGCCCGCACCGGTATCGAGCCAGGCGGCGTAGGTCTCGTCGCCCACGACCACGGGGGCAGCCGGAACACCGGTCGCGTCGGCGACGCGCTCGGATTCTCCGGAGGCGAGGTCGACCGACACGAGTCCGTCGGAGTCAGCGATGAACAGGGCCTCGCCGGAGGCGGCGCCCTCCTGCAGACGCGCATCCTCGGCGACATCGAGCTCGACGGGTTCGGCGCGACCCTGGAGCCACAGCTCACCGGACCCCGTCTGCAGCATCGCCCAGCGGTCGCCCACGACGGTGACCGAGAGGCCCTCATCTGCTTCGGGGGCTGAGGAGACGGATGCCGGATCGCCGAGGAATCTGTGCTCCTTGATGTCGAACCGGCGCACCGCGCCCTCGTCGGCCGAGTACAGCACGAGCAGGCCCTCGGGCGACAGCCCGATCGCATCCGCCGTATAGGTCGGAGGGTCCTCGCCCTCTTCGACCTCGACGCCCGCGAACGGGTCGACGAGCGCCGTGGCAGCCCCCGCGTCGAGCGTCGTCACGGAGACCTGGCCCGTGTCGGTGCGATAGGCGACGTAGGGGCCAGCGGAGAGGATCTCCCTCGTACCCGCGGGGGTCGGCTCGGAGGCGAGCGGGGTACCCGCGTCGGACGAGTCGGAGAGCAGGTCGGTCGGGCTGGCGGGGTCGAGATCCCAGCGCTGCCTGTTCCCCTGCGCGTACAGCACCGCGGCGGAACCGCTCTGCCAGACGGCCTCGGGGTCGTCGACGTTGCGCACCGTGTCGATCTCGGCGAGTTCCGTGTTCACGCGGGCGTACTGGCCGCTGTCGCGCATCACCCAGACCGCGGATTCGAGGCGGGGCACCTCCTGCGACTGGTATCCCTGCGCTGTGACGGCGAGGGTGACCACGACGGCGAGGGCTGCGACACCCGAGATCGCGGCGATCAGACGGCCTCGCGACCGGGGCTTCGTCTCCGCGCGGTTGCGGTCGCCGATGGCCATCAGAGGATCCCTGTCAGGTAGAGGACCGCGATGCCGACTCCGGCGAGCACGGCGGCGCCGATCAACGCGCCGATCACTCCCGCAACGAGGGGCGAGCGGGTCTTGGTGCGGGCGGCGGGCAGGTCGTCGCGGTCACGGGGTGCGGCCTGCTGGCGCGCCGCGCGAACGGCCCGACGCGAGTCGGGGGCCACCGTGGTGATCACGGGCCCGCGCGGCGCGGAATCCGAGAAGCTCACCGGGGCCGCGGCCGCCCATTCGGCGGATGCCGCCTCGAACGCCGTCGGGTGCATGCCCAGCTCGTACTGCGCCCAGCGCAACCGTTCGGCGAAGTCGGCCATACTCGCGAACCGCTTGGCGGGATCGCGGTGCATCGCGGTCGCGAAGATCTCGTCGATGATCGGCGGGATGCCGGGCACGGGCACAGCCGTGTAGCGGGCCTTGATGATCCGCTCGGTGAGCTGGTCGCGCGAGTTCGACCCGCGGTCGGGGCGCTCGAAGGGGCTGCGCCCGGCGAGCAGCGTGTAGAGCGTCGCGCCGAGGCTCCAGATCTCGCTCGGCACGGACCCGGAGACGCGTTCCTGCAGCACCTCGGGCGAGCTCCACGGCACGGACATCGCGATGGTCTCGCCGTCGCCCTCGTCGATGACGGCCGCAGCGATGCCGAAGTCGGCGAGCACGGGAGCGCCGAGGGAGTTGATGAGGACGTTCGAGGGCTTGATGTCACGGTGCAGCAGCCCTGCCCGGTGCACGGTCTCGAGGGCCCCCGCGATGCGCACTCCGGTGTCGAGAACCTCCGCGAGCGCGAGCGGCGCCTTCTTGTAGCGGGCACTCATGGTGTCGGGGCAGTACTCCATGGCGAAGTACGGGCGGCCGTCAGCCGAGATCGAGGCTTGGTAGATCGTGACGATCGACGGGTGCGCACTGAGTCGGGCGGAGATGTCGGCCTCGACATTGAACGTGCGCAGCACCTCGCGGTTGACCGCATCCGCGAGAAGGACCTTCACCGCGGCGACGCGACGGGGCATGTCCTGCTCGTAAAGGAACACGTCGGCGAAACCACCGGAACCGAGCGGACGCACGTAGCTGTACCCCGCCAGCGTCGGCGGGGTCGATGCCATGCGCGTTGCCACTCATGCTCCTCACGGTCGGATGGGGAGACCGCGCCCTGCATGAACCCGGCGCGCTGCGCTGGGCGTTCCCCCCGATCACAGAGTATATCGAGGGGATCGACGATCCCGAGGGCCGCCCGCGGTCTTGGCCGAGCGGTGCAGTGGGGTGCGGGTGCGGAACGGGGCGGAGCGGGCGGAGTTGGCGGAGTTCAGGCCCGCCAGCATCCCTCGATGTGGTCGTCGACCATTCCCGCTGACTGCATCAGCGCATACATGGTGGTGGGTCCGACGAAGCGGAAGCCGCGGCGGCGCAGCTCTTTGCTCATGGCCGTGGACTCGGGAGTCACCGCGGGCACGTCGGCGAAGGCCGCCGGGCGGATGCCGGGGGCGGGCGCGAACGACCACATCAGCGCATCCAGTTCGCCGTCCTGCATGGTGCGGACGATGGAGGCATTGCCGATCGTGGCCTCGATCTTCGCGCGGTTGCGGATGATCCCCGCATCCGCCATGAGCCGCTCGATGTCGGACTCGTCGAACTCAGAGACAGTGTCGACGTCGAATCCGGCGAAGACCTCGCGGAATCGAGGACGCTTGCGGAGGATGGTGATCCAGGAGAGCCCTGCCTGGAACCCTTCGAGTGCCATCTTCTCGAAGAGCGCACGGTCGCCGTGCAGCGGGGTTCCCCACTCCTCATCGTGGTAGCGGCGATACTCCGCATCGTCACCCACCCATGCGCAGCGTTCGCGGTGGTCGGGCCCGGCGATCAGAGACGTCATGACCTCACGTTATCCGGGCGCACGGACATGGGCGGCTGACGGGGATGCCCGTACGGATGCGGACTGGAAGTGTCGCTGATGGATACGAGAGGTGTGGGCGAGCATGCGCTCGCCCACACCCGGTGTCCTGCTGCGCCGGCCAGGGGATCGCTGTGCGATGTCGACCTGACCGATGGGGAGATCGGTCAAGTCGGAACCGGCGTTGCAGATTTTCTCGATCGGCGTGGGGTGCCGATCGAAGGGTGGCGATCAGCGAAGGGGAGGTTCGCTGTCCGCACCCCGTCTTGGGAATGCTGCGGGCGTTGCCCCGAGCATTTCGAGGAAGGATGCTCCGAAGGCGTCCAGCGCCTCGGATGCCGCACCGTGTGCGCCCTGTGCGAGGGCTGCGCGCGCCGCGGTGAGGAGTGCACGCCTGCGTGGGCGCCCCGAGTCGACGTCCACACCGTGACGGCGGGCCGTGTCTGGGGCGACGAAGAGCCGAAGCGGTTCGATGTGGTCGCCGACGATCAGTGAGCCGAGGCGGCCGAACTCGCGGGAGATGAGCGCTTCGGCGAGGTCGAGATAGGCGACCAACTCGCAGTCGGTGTCGGCGAGCGGTGTGCGCGTGGTCAGCACTCCGGGCAGTGATTCCGCCGCTGAGCCGGCCAGCGAGCGCGTGAGTGAGTCCTTGACGATCAGTCGATCGATGACGCGGGCGCGCTCGATCATGTCGACGCGCGACCAGTTTGCGACGCGAGTTCCGGCGTTCGGGGAGACGTGCACGAATCTCATGTCGGAGAGTCGCGTGAGCGCCTCTCGGACGGGGGTGCGCGAGACAGCCCAGCTGTGTGCGAGCAGATCGAGACGAAGACGCTGACCGGGCGCGAGCCTGCCGCTGACGATCTCTGCGAGCAGGCGCTCGTATGCGAGCCCGCTGAGCAGTTGAGGTCGCAGCTGTTCCTCGAGGGAACCCATCGACATGGTCTTGCCTTTCTCATGGTGCGAAACACTGTGGGCGGAAGTCTGCTCGGCCGTGCGAAGGCCCTCAGGAGCGAGGGCGTCTGGCCGGCTTTCACCAGCCAACCCCCTGCGCCGGGCCTCAGGTCGACTGACGGGTGCGCGTGCGCGTGCTGAGAGCCGACAACCAGTAGTCGCTCCGCAGCAGTCAGTGCTCGACGCTCGGCGGTCAGTAGTTGGTGCGGTGCGGTGATGAATGCCACAAAGCGGTGGGTGCCACCAAGCGGTGAGTGTCACGAAGGAGTGGGGCTACCCGATCCCGGCTGCGGTGGAGTGCGGTGCGGCGCGCGCCGAATCGTCCCACTGCGGTGGGGCTGTTCAGCCGGTGACGGCGGGTCATTCAGCCCACGCGAGAGGGCTTCAGCGATCCGTGGCGGATCCGCGGAAGGCTGAGTCTCGGTGTGCGCCATCGTTGCTCGGGGTCCCACCATCTCGGTCCCCGCACCTGTGGGAGGCCCTCGTCCATCCGGATCTCCCACCCCGAGGTGCCGAGGGATCGGTGATGCCACCAGCACAACGGCACACCGTTATCCGTATGCGTCGGACCACCCCTGGCATGCTCGACCACGTGGTGGATCTCGCACCAGGATGCCGGGACGTGACACCCGGGGATCAGACATTCCTTGTCGCGGGCGACGATCGCCCGCCGTTGATGCACCGTGAAGACGCGGTCGGTGGTCGTGATCCCGATGATCCTGCCCTCATCCATCAGAACCCGCTGGATGCTGCCCGCGCATCCGATGTGCGCGGCGACGGAGACGGGCAGGTGGGCACCGGATCCGGGGATCGTCGCCCAGCCACCGTTGCCGTGGGTGCTACTCGCTCCGGACGCAGCGTTCCCGAAGGTCGCCCCGGCGCCGTGACCGACATGGGCGGCGAGGTCTTTCCCATCGACGTTCACGACGAGGACCGGTGCCGCTCCACCGAGGGTGGGCATGTCGTTGTGACGGGCAGCGATCGCGAAGATCATCGCGAAGGCGTCGTGGCGCTTCTGCGACGCGGTGCGGTCATCGAGCACGCACCGCGGATCGGAGTTGAACGGATCCGCACCATCCGCATCCGCATCCACTCCCCCGTCAGCATCGACGTCGACGTCAGGGTCAAAGTCAGTGCCGACGTCCGCGCCAAAGTCAGTGCCGACGTCCGCGCCGTCGCTGGGGGCGAAGTGCACTCCGGGCATGGGCGGGCCGTCGCCCTTGGGGTTGAGGATCGCGTCGATGATCAGCTGCAACTGCGTCGCAACGTCCGGGGTCAGATACCCCCGGATCGCATGCACACCGTCCTTGAGACGGCCGATCGTGATGCCCCGCCGACGCTTCGAGTCCTCATCCT
>NZ_JAVTIZ010000014.1:0-74780 GCF_031843845.1 Microbacterium sp. WCS2018Hpa-23 | reverse complement strand
GTGCCTCCTGTGGTGGGTGCGGTGGTTCCGGTTCCGCCGGTGACGGCGCTGTCTCCGAGGACGGAGATGGCGTTGCCGGTGGCGGTCACGGGTGCCGTGACGGGTGCGGTGACCTGCGTGCCGTTGCCGACCCCGTCATCGCCCGACGTCGCAGCCCCCGTCGCGGGGGACGTTGCGGCGGGAGCGGCAGGAGCCGTTCCGCCGTTCGCCCAGCTCTCACCGAGGATCGCGATCCCGTTGCCTGAGACGTTCACCGGTGCGGTGACGGGTGCGGTGACTTGGCTGCCGCCCAGGATGCCGTCGTCACCCGTGGTGGTGCCTCCGGTCGAGCCGCCCGCAGCGGGTGCTGCCGGAGCCGTTCCGCCGGTGACGCCGCTCTCTCCGAGGAGTGAGATGGCGTTGCCCGAGACGTTCACCGGTGCGGTGACGGGTGCGGTGACCTGGCTGCCGCCCAGGATCCCGTCGTCACCGGAAGTGCCGGTCGCAGTGGTGGGCGATGAGGCGGGGGAGGCCGGAGCCGTTCCACCCGTCGCCGCGCTCTCTCCGAGGAGCGAGATGGCGTTGCCCGAGACGTTGACGGGCGCCGTGACCGGTGCGGTCACCTGCGTCCCGCTGCCGACACCGTCATCACCCGACGTGGTCGGGGCGACGGAGCCGCTCGTCGGAGTGCTCGAGGAGGCCGGTGTGCTCGAGGAGGCCGGTGCTGCGGCATCCTGGCCGAGAGTCTCGCTCTCGCCGAGCAGTGCGACGGAGTTGCCCGACACGGTGACGGGCACGTCGACGTGCAGCAGGGCCTGGGTGCCCGACAGCAGACCGTCGACGCCGTTCGTCGTGATCGACGGAGCCGGGGCGGTGGGAGCCGGGGCCTGGGGAGCCTCAGCCGGCGCTGCCGTGCTGCTCGACGAGTCGCCGAGCACCGCGATCGCGTTGCCCGTCACGGTGACGGGCAGCGTGACGTCCACGACGGCCTGGGTGCCGGACGCGGCGCCGGAGTCGCCGCTCGTGGTGGGAGCCGGAGCCGGAGCGGGCGCAGGGGCCGGAGCTGGGGCCGGGGCGGGCGCAGGGGCGGGGGCCGACTGTGCGGAGGAGTTCCCGAGGATCGAGACCGCATTGTCGACGATCGTGACGGGCACCGAGATCGGTGCAACCGCCTGGGTCCCTGAGAGAAGTCCGTCTTCTCCCGAGGTGTCTGCCGCATTGGCGGCAGTCGCGCCGAGCAGGGTGATCCCGCCGGCGAGAAGCGTTCCCCACAGGGCCCGCTTGATGAAAGTACGCATGATGACCTTCTCCTGACTGAATTGGGTGTGTCTGGATGGGTGCACGCGGAAGAGCGAGTGCGCGCGCAGCACGGCATCTGTCGTTCACGAGGAACGACCGGACAACCCGTCAGTCAGGAGAGACGTCGGTGTCGGCGACCAGAGACGTCGGCAGGACGTCGTCGGGTGCACCGGGGGTGCGTTCCACAGCACGGAACGCGGGAACGCCCACGTCGCTGAGGCGCGCGTGGGAGAGAGCGGATGCTCCGCCGGAGCCGGCAGAGGAAGAAGGCGTCACCGGTCCGCCGACGGGCGGCGTGAAGGGCGTGGTGTCGCCGGATTCGGGCGCACTCGTGGCCGGAGCAGCGGGGGGAGCCACCGGCGCGAGAGCGGATGCTGCGGAGGCGCCGGCCGGCTGCGCGCGAGTGGGCGCAGTGATAGCCGGAGGTGTCGAGGTTGAGCGGCCGTCGACATCGAAGCCCAGGGAGTCCAGACCCGGAAGCGACGAGCCGTTCTCGGAGCCGCTCGGGTCGAGAGCGGTGAGCACGGGCGGAACGGTGTTCTCCACTACTCCGCCGACAACGTCCGTCGTCGCGTCGACGACACCGACGACGTCGTCGAGCAGCGTGTCGACGCCGAGCTCCTCGATCAGACGTCCGACGCCGGGGAGGGCTGCGAGAGCATCCTGCACCGGGGTGACGATCTGAGAGACCGGAGCGTCGGTGAGCAGATCAGTGACCGGAGTGACCACGGCCTGCGCGGTGTCGGTGACGGCCTCGACGACCGGGGCCGCGGCGGGCCCCACGACGGGGACCTGCGTGACCGTGTCGGAGACGTGCTCGACGACCGGGGGAGCTGCCTGCTGCACCGGGGTGACCACCTGGGTCACGACGGGCGCGACGACCTCGGTGACGATCGGCTTCACGACCTGCGTGACGATCGGCGAGGTCACGGCGGTGACGGTGTCGCCCACCGACGAGACCGTCTGGCTCACGAGCGACGTGACTCCGTCGAGCAGGGGAGCGTCGGAATTCTCGTCGGCATGCGCGGAGGACCCTCCGGTGAGGACGGTGATCGCCGCCCACGCGAGCGCGCCCATGCCACCCCAGAGGGCGATGGCCGGAAGGCCGCGCCGGGTTGCCTGAGCGTTCACGTCGACTTCCCTCCCCCGAGAGACGATCGTTCGTCCGACGCACGTCGCGTCGATTGGGGGTGACGATACTCCCGGTATTCCGGCATGTCTAGAGCGATCTGCTCGAAGACGATGACATCTCGCGCACATTTCCGGGGGTTGCGCAGTGTGACGCGCCCGGTGAAATCTCGGCTTGACTTTCCCCAGGTTCTACACATCCCGTACCGGATTCGGTGAACCTTCAATGCGCAGTTGAAGCACTTTCTCATCCACAGGGTGGGGAAACTGAAAAGTCCAGTTCAGAGCGATAAACAAAAGTCTGATGTGAGGTAGTCCACCGGGTTATCCACAAGTGTTCTGCACAGACTCTCCGGACTTGTTCGCACGCTTTCCACATAGTTATCCACAGGCAGTGTTGCGACCGAAAACCCCCGCTCGTAGCGTGGTCGAGCGACCCGATGTCGGAAGCACCTGGTTTGCTGCGCAGAAGGCTTCGAAACGGCCGCGACAGCGCAGCACGGGACCCGGGTTGCACCTCCGCCCCATCACGCTCGTCGCATCGAAGGGAACACTGTGTCGATCGCTGACATCTCCGAGGATCGCCTCGGCGGCAAGCGTCCGCCCGAGCGGACCCCTCCGCACGACCTCCTCGCGGAGCAGAGCGCGCTCGGCGGAATGCTCCTGTCGAAGGATGCCGTCGCAGACGTGATCGAGACGCTCAGGGGCGCCGACTTCTACATCCCGAAGCACGAGCTGATCTTCGAGGCGATCCTCTCGCTGTACTCGCACGGCGAGCCGACCGACGTCGTCGCCGTCACCGACGAACTCATCAAGACGGGCGAGCTCAGCCGCGCCGGCGGTGCCGACTACCTGCACACCCTCACCTCGATCGTCCCCACCGCGGCCAACGCCGGCTACTACGCGGGCATCGTCTCGGAGCGTGCGATCCTCCGTCGTCTGGTCGACGCCGGCACCCGCATCGTGCAGCTCGGCTACGACGGGCAGGGCGACGCGACCGACCTCGTCAACAACGCCCAGGCCGAGATCTACTCGATCACGGGCTCCGAGACCACCGAGGACTACGTCCCCCTGCAGATCGCGGTCGACGCCGCGCTCGAAGAGATCGAGGCCGCGAGCGGCCGCGACGGCTCGATGACGGGCGTCCCGACGGGCTTCAAGGAGCTCGACGAGCTGACCAACGGCCTGCACGGCGGACAGATGATCGTCGTCGCCGCTCGACCCGCCATGGGTAAGTCGACGCTCGCGCTCGACTTCGCGCGCGCTGCCTCCATCGGTCACAACCTTCCCTCGGTCTTCTTCTCGCTCGAGATGGGTAAGAGCGAGATCGCGATGCGTCTGCTCAGCGCCGAGGGTCAGATCCCGCTGCAGAACATGCGAAAGGGAAATCTCGACCCCCGCGACTGGACCACGGTCGCGGCGACCCGAGGGCGCATCAACGACGCGCCGCTCTACATCGACGACAGCCCGAACATGACCCTGGTCGAGATCCGTGCGAAATGCCGTCGGCTCAAGCAGCGTGAGGGCCTGCGCATGGTCATCATCGACTACCTGCAGCTGATGACCTCGGGAAAGCGCGTCGAGTCCCGCCAGCAGGAGGTCTCGGAGTTCTCCCGAAGCCTCAAGCTCATCGCCAAGGAGCTGCAGGTTCCGGTCATCGCCCTGTCGCAACTGAACCGTGGTCCCGAGCAGCGCCAGGACAAGAAGCCCGCCATCAGCGACCTGCGTGAGTCCGGGTCGATCGAGCAGGACGCCGACATGGTCATCCTGCTGCACCGTGACTCGGTCTACGACAAGGACGTGCGTCCTGGCGAGGCCGACCTGATCGTCGCCAAGCACCGTAACGGTCCGACCGCGACCATCACCGTGGCATTCCAGGGTCACTACTCGCGCTTCCACGACATGGCGCCGGGCGGCGACTTCAACTGAGTGCCGCGCGGCGGGGGTCTCACCGGAGGCCGTCGGCGCACGTGCTCCCGGGTCGCACTTCCCACCACAGCTCGTACTCGGACCCGTTCTCAGTCTCGATCAGCCACGGCGGAAACCTGACGTACCGCTCCATCGCGAGGTTCCACGACGCATCCGCTCGCGTCGAACGAGGGTCGTCAGCGGGCAGGTCGTCCATTGTCGTCCAGGATTCTGCGGGGTGGGTCTTCGCCCAGTCGTAGATGAGCTGACCTGTTTGGGACCAGTCCCGTTCATTCATGCTCTCGGCGATGTCGGTCGGCATCGGCAAGCGGTCCGAAGTGCGGTAGTCGTAGGTGCACGAGTACTCATGCCCGTCGTCACCGACGTAGCTCAGCGCGATCGTCACGTTCGTCGTGAGCCACCACCTCTGACCGAGCACGATCAGTGCGCCGATGACGACCATGGCGACAGCGACTGTCGCAGCGACCGCGATCAGCCATCCCGTGCGAGGTCGCCGCCTCGGCGGAGCTGACGAAGATTCGATCGACATCAGATCATCGTAATCAGGCCGATCCAGCGAACACCGCGTTCACGGAGTCGAGAGGTCTCCCCGGTCGCTGAACAGACCGAGCCGGGAGGTTCGGTGAGCCGGGGGATGGACGGGACGCCCCCACCACGGGGGAGGCGGCAGAAAGGGCGCCCCATCCGATGCCGTCATATGGGCGGCACCCCAGCTGTCGCGTTACAGCGCGACAGAGCTGTGACGTAAGCGTGACACCGGTGAACGCCCCGCGCAAGACCTATTGTCAACCGGTATGCCGGAGGCGCGGACACGAGGGCCGAGAATCAGGCGAGCGCCTCGGCGTGACGGCGAAGCCCTCGGCGGTTCGAGACGTCGAGCTTGCGCATGATCCGGTGCATGTGGCTCTCCACCGTGCGCACGCTGAGGACCAGGCGGGAGGCGATCTCGGCGTTCGACAGCCCGCTCGCGGCAAGGCGTCCCACCTCCTTCTCGCGATCGGTGAGCGTGACCGCTGTCGCGCCGAACCGTGCGAGATCGAAGTGCCTCCCCGCGTGCCGCGCACGGATCCGCTCCTCCCGCTCGAGTGCCTGCCGCTGCCCTGCCTCGTCTCCCGTCTCGGAATACCAGGTGCGCGCGAATCGGCAGGCGGACAGCGACGTTCCGGTGAGCCCCCGAGCATCCAGTTCGTCGGCGGTCGCCAGGATCGCGCGAGGGTCGTGGTCCACCAGCGCCGTCACGAATGCGGCCTGGGCGGCGAGGCCGGCCGCCTCGGGAACCTCCGTCAGGTGGGCCAGTGCGACCGCGAGGCGGGCCGGCGTCGGTTCCAGCTCCACTGCCGAGAGCTCCGCGGTGAGACCTGCCACGCGCGCGCCGCGATTCCAGAGAGCCTCGCCCGAGCGGGCGAGCAATTCGGCAGCCTTCTGGGTGTTCCCGTCGAACGCGAGCAGCTGCACCTGCGGCCACGCGCGGCTCTGCCCGGGAAGAGGACCGTCCTCTGCTCCGAGCTGCTCCAGGTCGGCCGCGAGCCGCTCACCGGTCGTGAGCTGACCCCGGCGGATGGCGACCACGGCGGCGATCGCCAGCAGGGACAGCTGCACGCCGGGTGGCAGGGGCGAGGGCTCTCCGGCCGAGAAGATGACCTCGAGCAGGTCATCGACCGCCGCATGGTCTCCTGACGCCAGATGGCAGAGCGCCGCGGCCGTGCCGAAAGCGCGCACCGCATCGATGTCGAGGTATCCGTGCGCCTCGTCGAAGCCGCGCTGCAGCACGTCCAGGGCCCCGCTCGCGTCGCCCTGACCGAACAGGGCCATTCCGAGGAGCACCCGCGGGGTGTGCCGCTGCTCTTCGTTGTCGAGATCCTCGATGAGCGTGTACACCCGCAGGGCGTCGGTGAAGCGTCCGAGGCTCACGAGCACACTCATCTGCGTCTCGAACATCACCAGCTTGACCGTGGAGGGAAGCTCGTCCGAGACCTCGAGGCGACTGCTGAAGTCGTCGGGGACCGCGCCGAGATTCGCGAGCAGCTGCACCTCGACCGCGCGCAGCATCCCGGCATGCTTGCCGACGGCGGAGGCATCCTCCTGCAGCTGCGCGACAGCGCGCTCGAGGTCGTTGTCGACGTAGGCGGTCCACTCGGCTTTGAGGGCGGCGAAATCGGCACGACTCGCGTCATCGCCCGAGCGGGCATCGGGAGACGAGAGGATCTCGGCGATCACATCCCTCACCTTCGCCGTATGCGTGTGCATGAGGGCGCGGATGTAGCGGACGGCACTGGCCGCGGTGGGGTTCGCCTCCCATTCGGCGGCCGTGACGATGCGACGTGCGCGTGCCCGCTCCTGCAGCAGGCGCACGAACAGAGCATCCTGACCGCTCGCCGTCGTCGGGGAGGACTGCGAGTCGGTGAGCACAGACCAGACCGATTCGGGCGTGCTCAGCTGCCGCACGATCTGCCCCGTGAGCCGCGTCCTTCGCGCGGTGAGCGGCTCATGCCGGAAGAACTCGACCAGCAGGGGCGGCATCACCGCGACGAGCTGTCGGTCACCGCTGGGGATGAACGTGATCATCCGGCGCTCCTCCAACAGCTCCAGCGTGCCCCAGTCGACGAGCTGGCTGGCCGTGTCGATATCGGCGACGCCGACGATCGCGATGATCTCGAGGGCATCGCGCGTCGCATCGTCGAGGCTCTCGAGGTGCGCCTCCAGGACGGCGCGCAGACCGCTGCTCCACAGGTCTCGGGTCGCGGTCCATTCGCCGCCGCGCAGCACGAGGCGCTGCTCGCGGATGGTGGCGTCGACGAGACTCAGCGCGAGCCCGATGTTCCCGCCCGACTTCGCGAAGATCCGGCTCATGGTGCTGGCCTCGATCGGGTGCGAGAGGTACGTCTCGAGAGCCGTCTCCATCTCCTCGAAGCGCAGCGGTGTCATGTCGATCACATACGACGGCTCGAGCGTCGACGCGGGAAGACCGCTCGGCGTGTGCCTGGCACGCAGGCCCTGAAGTCGGGACAGGACGATCGGCACCCCGTACTCGCGCCGCACCGATTCGGCGACGCCCCACGACGACTCGTCGAGGTCGTCCCAGTCGTCGAGGAACAGCACCGAACGCGAGGCGCGGAGGGCCTGCCGCAGCGAGTCGGCCGTCTCGTGAAGATTCGGACCGGGCCGCTGCGTGCTGGTCGCGCCGATGCCTGCGAGATGCAGAGCGGCGAGCGGATGCTGGCGCAGCGAGGCGATCCCGCGCACCGAGACCACAGTCCACTCGTCCTGCTCCACCCGGGCACGCAGCGCCTTGAAGAACGCGCTGCGACCGGAGCCTCGACTGCCGACGACATCGATGCTGACGCCTGCCTGGATCAGGTCGACTGCTGCGGCGAGACTCTCTTCGCGACCGACCACCATGAGTTCCCGCCTCCTCACGTGCTGTACCTATGCAAAACGTACTCTCCTGGACTCCGCAGAGATAGGCGCACCGGCGGCGGCCGATGCGGCCGCCCTGCCGGCTCTGATCCTGTCGCGCCGAGCGTCCGATGATCACGGTGAGCACGCCGTGTACGCGGGGCGAGAGCCGAGCTTGCGTACTTCCGAGCGCGCCAGGGCACAGGTTGTGGTGCGGGGCAGTACCCGGAGGGCTCGTACTGAGCATCCGTGACACCGAATCCTCAGGTTCGCGAGCATCCACTACGTAGCCGAGCACGACGGCCACTGAGATCGACGCCGTCGAGTGCTGAAGGGCCCGGAATCGCGGACGCCGGTGCAGCGGGGGCCGCACTCTTACAGTCACCGCCCATCTGCGCACATCGTGCCCCGCGGTCCTACCCCACCCGAGAAACAGCGTGACGTCAGCGCGCGCCCGAATACATGGAGACGACAACCGTGAGCGAGAGCCCTCGATTATCAGGCCGCCGAACGCTGCGGCGGCGACGCCGGGTGGCACGGCGCGTGCGTCTCGTCGCCGCGGTGACGGCATGCCTCGGCCTGATCGCAGGCGCCATCGTGGTGGCGGGTCCGGCGATGTCGGCACCGAGCCACGAGCTCGTGATCACGAGCATCGCCTTCTCGGGAGTCGATCAGACCCCCGGTGACGGCGTGTGCCTGACCGCTGCGGGCACGTGCACCCTCCGCGCGGCGCTCGAGGAGTCGAACGCCCTGAAGGGCGCTCCGGGTGCCGTCGCCATCACCGTGCAGTCCGGTCTCAGCGGGACCATCCGCCCGGTCATGACCCGTTCCGCGGCGAACTGGATGCAGACGTCCGCCGTGTCGACGTGGGACGACGGTGCCTTCTATCGCATCACCGCACCGGTGACCATCGACCTCGACAACCGCATCTCCATCATCCCCACGTCCGAGTCGGTGGAGGGGGCGGCATTCGAGGTCGCCGGGCCGGATGTGGTGCTGAAGAACTTCACGAACATCCTCTCCAGCGGCACCTCGATCGTGATGGGCGAGCAGGCGAAGCGCGTCAGCCTCACGGGCGGCTCGACCGTCACGAAGGAGAACTACTACCCGGAGCGCTTCGTCGTCTACCGCCAGGGTGCGAGTGACATTTCGGTGAGCGACTACTCGCTGCAGGGTTTCTTCCATGAGGGCCAGCAGACCTCGGGGTTGTTCCTCTTCAACGCGACCACGACGACGCCGATGAAGAACATCACCATCTCGCGCGTCAAGGTGAACTACACCTCCGGCGGCACGTGCAACGGATCCGACGGCTCCGGCTGCCGCACCAACCTGACCACCTTCTCGCCGCGTGACTCCAACGTCGTGCTCGACGGCTTCTCGTTCCAGGACTCGGTGGTGAAGAACCTCAACGGGGCCACGGGGTTCAAGTTCTCGAACGGCGGCAACTCGGGCGTGCGGCTGTCGAACCTGACCATCTCGGGCAACCAGTTCCTCAACTCCACCGGCGACGGGTCGGGAGACGAATACGCGTTCATCACCCTGCCTCCGGGCACGCTCAGCGGCGAGAACAGGATCTCGCGCAACGACATCGTGCGTGCGGCCTCGGGGCAGAGCATCGCGATCCGCTGGGACGGCCTGACCCGCAGCGGCACGGTGCCGAGTGGACTGAGCATCACCGACAACTTCATCGACGGCTACGACTCCAGCATCCGGCTCTCTCGCAGCGGTCTGACGACTGTCTCGGGGAACACCTTCGGAACCCGGTCGGGCTCGCAGGGAAGGCCTGCCACGGGGGAGGAGACGGGTGATGGGGGCGCGCTCCTCGTCGACAACGGCACGGACTCCAACCTGTCGGTGGCGACCTGGTTCCCGACGTCGAGCGCCGCGGTGGTCGCCGCTCCGTCGAGCGCCGCGCTGGTCGCGACACCTCGCGCCGGGTTCACCGGAGGGACGTGCGCGGCGGAGTTCGCGGTGCAGAGACCGGTGACCGGGCAGAACATCCCGACCGGACCCGTCTCGCTCGACCTCTACTGGACGGCCGATCGCACCGCCGAGATCTACCTGGGGCGCGTGACCGGAGTGACGGCGGCCACGGCATCCGTCGCGGTGTCGTTGCCCGTCGGGCCGCAGACGCTCGCCGGCGCCACCGCGCCCGCGTCTGCGCAGGCCGTGAACGCCACGACCGGTGACGTCTCGGGATTCGTGCGCGTGCAGACCCATGGCGAGACGACGCCGCAGCTCACCTCATCGCAGTTCAGCCGCACGGTCGCCGTGACCGGGAACTGCCGGCCGAGCCTCGTGCTCGAGCAGGCGGCCGGCCAGAACGACCCCACGATGAGCCGCGACCTCCGTTACCTGCTCACGTCGTCGTTGCCCCTGGATCCGTCGACCGTCACCCCCGATGACGTCCACCTGAACGCCACGGCCACCGCGGACACCGTCGACACGGCGCGCATCGCCCCTCGAGTCGTCTCCGTGACGCCTGTCGCAGGAAAGAACGGACTCCAGTTCGAGGTTGTCGCGCGCGTCGACGACTCTGCCGCCGTGTCTGCGAGCATCGCTGCGGGGCGTGTGACGTCGACCTCGGGGCTCACCAACACCGCGGCTGCGATCTCGGTCGATGCCCGCATCACGTTCCTCAATCCGCTGCAGGTGACAGCGCCCCGCTTCACCCTCGTGACGGGCGAGAAGAAGGGCAAGACGTACGCCCTGATGCTCCGCGCGGGCGCTCCGGTGCCGACATCGCCGGTGACGTTCTCGTCGCAGGTCGACGCGGTGGGTGTCGAGAACGGCGTCCACCTGTCGACCAATGCGCCGGTCATCGCCCCCGGTGGCCGTTCGACCGAGCCGATCGTGGTGAAGGCGAGTGCCGGGGATGTCCGGGCGAACACGAAGGCCACGATCGCGGCGACCGTCGCGTCCAGCGACACGAACTACGACGGGTTGGTCGTGCCGTCGGTGAACCCCTTCCTGTTCGCCACCGATCCGACGATCGACATCGAGAAACGCGCATTCGCCGCGGTGACGGATGCCTCGACACCCGCGACGATCGAGCAGACGGGGACTCCGGTGCTCACCGGTTCGAGGCTCGTCGACGGGCAGGCCGTGTGCTTCGTGTACACGGTGACGAACCGATCGGCGGACGACTGGGTCACGAACCTGCACGACATCCTCGTCACGGATTCCGACCTGCGTCTCGGCGCCGACGGCCTGATCGGCTCGATCCCGCAGCTGCCGATCGGCGAGAGCAAGAAGGTCGCCGCGTGCGGCACGATCTTCTCGAACGGCACCGCCGACGGGTGGCGCCGATGACCGCGGTCGACACGCCGCCCCGCGCGAAGAGGGCGCCCCTCATCATCAGTGCCGTCGCAGTGGCGGCACTGACCGTCGCCGCGATCGGTGCCGGCACCTACGCCCTGTGGTCGTCCGAGGACACGTTCTCGGGCTCGCTGTGGCGTGCGGGGGACCTGGCGATGACGACCGAGCCGGCGTCGTGGCGACAGATCACCCCGGGCGTGACCGAGCCCCGATCCGGAGAGCTGGCGAGCACTCCGACCGATTTCTTCACGATGCCCGGCGATGTCATCGAGATCGCCCAGCCCCTCGAGACCTACCTGTGCGGAGAGAACCTCGCCGGTGCGTTGAGCATCGAGTTCGCGTCCGTTCTCGACGTGCAGGCTCAGGTGGATGCGGGCGACATCGCGGTGACGCTGCGCGTGGAGGATGCCGAGGGTGATGTCGTCGCGACCGGTTCTCCCGACGGCGGGCCGCTGGCCGTGCCCGGGCTCGTCGGATCACCGCAGGGAGAGACCGACCGGTGGACCGTGATCGTGAGGGTCGACGTGCGCGGCGACTACGTGTGGACGGACGGCGACGTGCGCGGCGCCGCCGGAATCTGGGCGGCGGGCGACCTGATCGTGCGCCTCGATCAGGTGCGGGAAAGCGGGGCCGGAGCATGAGGCGTCGCACTGTTCTCTCGCTCACCGCCGTCATCGCCGGGGTGATGACCTTCGGTGCGGTCTCGACCGCGCACGCGCTCTGGACCACGAACGATGCCGTCGTCGTGCCTGAGCTGCGCACCGGAGCGCTGACCTTCGGAGCATCCGCCCCTTCGCAGCGAGTCCTGTCGGAGTCCGGCGAACCGGTGGAGATCACCCTGCCAGGCAGCGAGATCGCCGCCGTGCTCGATCAGGGCGGTCTGCGAACCGAGCCAGTGATCTGGCGATTTCAGGTGTCCGGTGCCGCTCTCGGCATCGCCGGGCTCGACTACGACATCACCATCGGACCCCAGGTCTGGGATGACGGTCGCTCCGCCGATCTGACCGACGGGATCGCCGAGGACGGCACGCTCCTGGCGGATTCGACGGTCCGGATCTATCCGGCGGGCCTCGGCGACGACTGCTCGGTGATCCCCGAGGGTGTCGAGGGAGCCGAGGGCGAAGGCGCGGCGAACGTCCACCTGACCGACGCCGTCGATCGGACGCTCCAGGAGCCGGCCGCCAACCCCACGGGTGCCGAGATCAGTCAGACCTGGTGCGTCGCGATGCTCTGGAACCACCGCGCGGACGGACTCTACGTCTCGGAGGCGAGCGCCCACGGGATCGCCGTCGACGGCAGCGAGAACCGGGACTTCGACACCTGGGAGGCCGCAGTCGCCTTCCCGGCGTCGCTCGACGCCATCGGCATCTACGACCACATCGCGTGGGCGGAGGGAACCGGTGACGACGGCACCCTGTCGCGCGACGACTCGTCGTGGAACGGGACCGTGCACCCCGACCCCGCGGGGGAACCCGGCCTCGTGATCCGCATCGATCCTCGCGTGACCAACGCGAACCCCGCCATCGCTCCCGGCGATCATGCCACGCGATAGCACCCGAATCCTCACCCCGCCGGCCGGACCCCGCGTCCTGCCGCGCCACACCCGACCACCATCAAGAAGGAGCACTCGCATGAGTACCGAAAACCCCCAGATCATCGTCGTGACCGAAGAAAAGAAGAAGCGCCGGGGCGCACTGCTCCTCGTCGCCGGCGGAGCCGCGGCCCTGCTCGCGGGCGGATCGACGTTCGCCCTGTGGACCGCGACCGACGGCTTCAGCGGAGGACAGATCACCGCCGGTGACCTCGACGTCGTGCAGACCGCTGACACGACCTTCTGGGACGTCTCCGCCGACCGCGACGACGCGACCGCAACGGTCACCGGTACCGACGGGTCGCAGCTCGGTCACGCGCTCTCGCCGGCGGATGCGTCGACCTGGCGCATCGTTCCCGGTGACAAGGTCGCGGCCTCGTTCTCGGCCGACGTCACCCTCGAGGGAGACAACCTCGTCGGTCGACTCGCGCTCGAGGGCCCCGCGCTGAACGAGTACGACATCAGCGGCATGACGTACACGTACGAGGTGTACCAGGACGGCACCCTCGTGCAGAGCGAGATCGCGCTGCCCACCACGGCAGACGCGACCCTGCTCTACCTGTCGGCACCGCAGACAGGACAGGATGCGGGTCTCGAGGACGCGAACGGCACCACGGTGCTCTCGATGGCAGCGACCACCGAAGACCTCACGGTCATCGTCTACGGCACCTTCTCGTCGACGGTCACCGACCGCACCGACGTCACGCTGACCGACACGCTCGCCGGCCTGAACCTCAGGCTCGAGCAGGTTCGCGACACCGGAGCGCAGTTCTAAGCACACCGGTCGGGAGGCGCCCCACGACCGGGGCGCCTCCCTCGAACACCACTCCACCGATGAGAGACGGACGCATGCGCACCGCCGGCAGGATCCAGAAGAGCTGGTACGAATCGCCCTGGCGCATCGCCGGGCGAGCCGTGTCGATCGCGTTCGTCGTGACGGTGATCGCGCTCATCGCCGCACTCCTTGTGGTGCCGCGAGTGGCCGGAGGGTCCTCGCTCACCGTGCTCACCGGTTCCATGGAGCCGACCCTCGCGCCGGGAGACATCGTCGCCGTGCGAGGCGTCGCACCCGATCAGGTGTGCACCGAGATCGGCGTCGGTGACATCGTCACCTTCCTTCCCGAGCCCGGGAATCCGGCACTCATCACCCACCGGGTCGTGGGCAAGACCGTCGGCACGTTCGACGACGGCACCGACTGTCGTCTCATCACCCAGGGCGATGCGAACTCGGCGGCGGATGCTCCCGTCTCTCCCGAGCAGGTGCGAGGCTCATTCCTCTACAGCCTCCCCGCGCTCGGATGGGCGCGGCAGTGGGTGTCGGAAAACCTCATGATGCTCGGCATCGCGCTCAGTGCCGGTCTGCTCGGGTACGGCTTCTGGAGCACGTTCAGGAGGCCGCGGACGCGCGTGATCATGACTGCCGGCTCGGGCGGGGCCGTCCCGACCGCCGGCGCCTCGGCATCCGACGACTCCGCATCCCCATCGTCGCCCGACGACCTGCGGATTCGGGAACTCGATCTCCGCGAGCGCGAACTTGCGGTCCGCGAGCAGGAACTCCAGCTCGCACGACTGCGACTGCCGCCGTTCGACGAGGGCTCCTTCCGGGAGCTGCTCCCGACCACGACGAATCCCGAGAGAGACCAGTGATGTCGTACCCGCACCCCGCAGCCTCGACTGCGTACCCCGCGTCCGGAGTTCTCGACGACGTGCTCGCCGACTCGCGCCGGCGGAACCGCCGAGCGTCGTTCGTCTCGTGGATCCTCGCTCTGGTCCTCCTGTTCACGCTGGCAGGGGTGCTCTCGGCCGCGGGTGTGCTGCCGGCCTTGCCCTCGAGCCAGCCCACCCGGATCGCGACGACGGGCAGCCCGGCGGGCCCGGCGCCGGTGACGGCATCCGGTGATCGGATCGAGTCCTGGGATGCCGTCGCCACGGCCGCCTGGGACGGCGAGGCGACGCACCTGGACTGGTCGGGTCGTTCGTACTCCACCGCCGAGGCCTCGTTCGTCGGCGACCGGGTCGCGTCGCCCGGCGACCGCTCGCGACGCACGCTGCTGTTGACGAACACGGGTCCATCGCGTGCCGACCTGGCCGTGTCGCTGCGACTCGGTGAGGTCGTCCCCGAGGGAGCCCTCAACCCTGACCTCGCAGACGACGTCGAACTGTTCTGGACCGTGGGCGGCGTCGAGGGACGGCAGCCGTACTCCGCTCTGCGTGACCGGTCCACAGGCGACGTCGAGATCGCGCAGGTGCAGGTCGCCCACGGCGAGACGGTGGCCGTGGAGATCGGGTTCGAGCTTCCCGCAACCACCACTCACCAGCGCAATGAAGGCGCCGCGTCGACCGAGCTCGCCTTCGATGTGATCGCGACCATGTCGGGGGACGTCGGTGCGCAGCCCCAGCGCCTGGCGGCCACCGGAGGGGACTCGCTCTTGCTCTTCGGCATCGCCGCAGGGCTGCTGATGCTGCTCGGACTGCTCCTCGTCGCCCGTCCTCGTCGCCGGTGCGACGACTGCTCGAGGACGATCGGCAGAGACGAGTCGTGGACCGATCTGGCGCGCCATGATGTGGGCCGGTATCGGGTGTGCCCGGACTGCGCCGAGCTGCATCGGGCGCTGTCTTCTGCGGGGTGAGAGTGCCGGGGGTGACCGGAGGTGCGCTACGAGATCGATCGCGCATCCGCATGGTCGTGCGGGATGCGCCGTCGTGAGCGCACCCCGCACGTGTCATCCGCCGCATCCGCGGAGAGCCTCGACTACTTGCGCGGCGGGTTGAGCGGCAGCCACTCTTCGAGCGTCGTCTCGAAGATGTGGGCGCCCTCGACCGGGATGAGGGTGCGCTCCTCGATCTGCGCTCCGTAGTACGGGGCGCTGTCATCGCGGACCACAGTGCGGGCATCGCCGCGGAACGTGAGCGCCCGGCGTGCGAACTCGTCCATGCCGAAGGCCTCAGGACCCGCGATCTCGATGTCGCCGGTCGGCTCACCGGCCGCGGCGCGGACCACGGCGGTGGCGACGTCCTCTGCGGCGATCGGCTGGATGAGTGCTCCAGGCAGCGTCACGGTGTCGCCCTCGGTCGAGATGTCGGCGATGCTGCCGACGAACTCGAAGAACTGCGTGGCGTGCACGAGGGAGTAGGCGACGCCGGAGTCGCGGATGAGCTTCTCCTGAGCGACCTTCGCAGCGAAGTATGCGATGTTCTGCGGGCGGTTCGTGCCGACGATCGTGAGCGCGACGTGGTGCCTCACGCCGGCCGTGGCCTCGGCGGCGAGCAGATTGCGCGTCGACGTCGTGAAGAACTCGAGCACGTCGTCCGGAGCGAACGACGGCGAGTTCGAGACGTCCACGACGACATCCGCGCCGACCAGCACGTCAGCCAGCCCTTCGCCGGTCAGGGAGTTGACGCCGGTGTTCGGTGACGCGGCGACGGCGTCGTGGCCGTGCTCGGTCAGCTTCGCGACGACCTTCGAGCCGATGAGGCCGGTGCCTCCGATGACGACGATCTTTGCCATGTCCAAGCCTTTCGTAGAGGTGACACCGGGGTGGCGTCTGTCAGGTATGACCGCGCAGCGCCCGCGGATGTGACGCGGTGGCGTCTCAGGCGACGGCGGGTGTCCGCACGCGCCAGTCGTGGTACCTCGTCGGCGCGATCGTCGCCGTTGCCTCGGGGAGCAGGTCGCGCGCGGCGAGATGCGCGCCGAAGTAGGTGCCCAGAGCATCCGCGACCACCTCACGCTCGTCCTGACGCGCCCGCAGATCGAGGGCGGCGAGCTCCGCGAGGCTGAACACCTCGGGCCCGCCGAACTCGATCATCCCGAAGCGGGGCTCGGCGAGTGCCGACTGCGACACGGCGGTCGCGACGTCGTCGGCAGCCATGGGCTGCACGAGCACATCGGCGACGTGCGCGGCACCTTCCCGCAGGGCATGATCGGTGATGTTGCGGATGAACTCGAAGAACTGCGTCGCGTGAACGAGGGAGTAAGGACGACCGGATGCCGCGATCAGGCGCTCCTGCTGCTCCTTGGCGATGAAATACCCGCCTTGGGCCCGCGCGAGGCGATCGGTGCCGACCACGGAGAGCGCCACGTGATGGGCGACGCCCGCCGCCTCGCCGTAGCTGAGCAGGTTCATGGTTGAGGTGTAGAAGAACTCCTGGGCCGCAGCCTCGTCGGTGTACGACGAGTTCGACACGTCGACGACGACCTCCGCCCCCGAGAGTGCGTCGTCCAGTCCTTCTCCGGTGAAGGAGTTCACCCCGGTCGCACGCGAGGCGACGACGATGTCGTGGCCTGAATCGCGCAGGCTGCGCACGACCCTGGTGCCGATCAGTCCGGTTCCGCCGATGACCGTGATTCTCATGTCGCTCCTGTGATCGATGGGATGACGCGGGGCCCGCGCCTACCTGTTCTGACCGGTGAGGTGCATCGGATGTGACGGGATGCGCATCTTTCGTCACAGATGCGTCGCCCCGTCGGTCATCACTGATGACGGGCGCAGAAGTCGCACCGTCGTGCTGAGAGGGATGCGGTGATGCGGCAGGCAGTGGAGAGTGAACATGTGACGGCGATGACGGAAGACGGCGGACGGGACGGCGACCTCGACACCGCGGTGCAGATCTTCGCCGCGCAGCGGCGGCGGCTGTTCGGCATCGCCTACCGGATGCTCGGCACGGTGGCCGACGCGGAGGACATCGTGCAGGAGACATGGATCCGCTGGCAGAACACCGACCGGATGCAGGTGAAGGAGCCTGCCGCCTTCCTCTCGACCGTCACCACCCGGCTCTCGATCAATGTGCTGCAGTCCGCTCACGCGAAGCGGGAGACCTACATCGGCCCGTGGCTGCCCGAACCGGTGAACACCGACGACGACCCCGCCCTCGGCGCTGAGCGTGCCGAGGCTCTGCAGTTCGCGATCCTCTTGACCCTCGAGAAGCTCACGCCCACCGAGCGCGCGGCGTACATCCTGCGCGAGGCCTTCGACTATCCGTATCCACGCATCGCCGAGGTCATCTCGTCGAGTGTGGTCAGTGCGCGGCAGCTGGTCAGCCGCGCCCGCGCTCATCTGTCATCGGCGAAGCAGACGACCGTGGAGCCCCGGCATCAGCGACGCCTGCTCGAGGCGTTCCTCACCGCGGCCCAGAAGGGCGATGCGCAGGAGCTCGAGAAGCTGTTCGCCGACGACGTGGTCAGCTACACCGACGGCAACGGGGTGAAGCTCGCCGCACGGATCCCGGTGATCGGACGGGGGCGGGTGGCGAAGTTCGTCGCGGCGTTCGCGCATCACTTCTGGACGGGCAAGACCATCGACTGGGTCGAGGTCAACGGTCAACCGGCGGCAACGCTCACCGAGGACGGCGAGGTCACGACGATGGTGACCGTCACGACGTCCGGCGACGGCATCGAGCAGCTGCTCTGGGTGATGAGCCCGCAGAAGCTCGGACACGTCACCGCGGTCGGCGCATGACACGCAGGCAGTACCCGGCGTGGGTGCGCCGGAGACGTCGTGGAGCTGCAGACGGGACGATCATGGAAGACCTGGCGATCGCGCTGACGGCCGGCGACCGGGCCGGCATCCGCGCGATGCTCCGGTTCGACGCTGTCCTGGTCATCGACAGCGGAGGTCTGATGCCGGAGTCCTCGGCCCCCATCGAGGGGCGTGCTGCAGCATCCGCCGGGCTGGTCGCTCTGGCGACGGCTGAGACCTCGGGGACGACGGCGTCGATCAACGGCGTTGAGGGGCTCGTGCTCATGCGCGACGGTGCGGTCGTCGCGGCGATCACCGCGGAGATCCGTTCGAGGCTGCTGTCGAACGTCTGGGTCGTCTGCAATCCCGAGAAGCTGAAGCACTGGAATCGGGGTTCCGACGGTTAGAGCGCGATGTCGTCCGAGGACGTCAGGGGAATCCACTCGGTCGATCGGATGCTGCCTCGATGCAGCACGTCGGCGTCGACCAGTGCCCCGAGGCCGACACCGGTGATGCGTGCGATCTCGGCGACCGGCACCTGGAACGTGCGGAAGGCTCCCAGTGGCGGCACGGCGAAGAGGCCGTCGGCGGTCTCGACGAGCTCGGACTGGTCGAGGACGAAACCGGCGGATGCCAGGCCGTCAGGCCCGTGCCATGCGGCCACCTTCCAGAATCGGAGAGGGATCCGGATGCCGCGATACGCAGGATCGTCGTCCGCGAGCACGGGTGCGGTGAAGACCGATACGCGCTGATCGGTGGTCTCGGCGTACTCGATCACGTGGTCTTCAAGACCCAACCAGAGCTCCTTCGACTGGTTGAACCCGGCCGCCTGCGGAGCCGCATTCGGATAGAAGAACGTGGCCTCGGTCGCCGCCCGGGCGTCGTCGACATCGCCCCAACCGGGGTCGCGTCGCCGCACGAGGTGGCCGCGGTCGAGATCGTTGCGTGAGTACACCTCGGGTCCGGTCTGCAGGTCGGCGTCGACCCGGGGGTCGAGACGCCACTCGCCTGTGCGCGGCAGCTCGCGCAGCAGCGCTCCGTCGATGTTCACACCTGTCACGACCGCCAGCCGGCGGTCGGTGTCGAGCAGCACCGTGAAGCGCGGGTAGGTCAGCTCGGTCGCATCCTGCGTCGGCTGAGGCAGGGGAATGCGCGTCGGAAGGAAATCGTGGTCGTATCCATCTGCCATACCGACATATTGCCTTGCGTCGCCGACATCGGCATCGGCGCCGACATCGACGAGGGGGTGCCGCGCGCAGCAACGCCCCGTCCCGATCGGCTCGGGACGGGGCGTTCGCACTCAGCGGCTCACGGGGTGGGCATGCCGCCGTTGACGTTGAGCGTCTCGCCGGCGACGTAGCTCGACTCCGCGGAGGCGAGGAAGACGTAGGCGGGGGCGAGCTCGGCGGGCTGACCCATGCGGCCGAGCGGGGTGTTCTCGCCGAACTCGTCGAGCTTCTCCTGCGGCTGTCCGTCGCTGGGCTGCAGGGGCGTCCAGATCGGTCCCGGCGCCACGGCGTTCACGCGGATGCCCTTCGGCGCGAGCTGCTGCGCGAGGCCCTTCGTGAACGCGTTGATGGTCGCCTTGGTCGAGGCGTAGTCGACGAGGATGTCCGAGGGCGAGTACGCCTGGATCGACGTGGTGTTGATGATCGCGGAACCCGCCGGAAGGTGCGGGAGTGCCGCCTTCGTGATCCAGAACATCGCGTACACGTTGGTCTTGAAGGTGTCGTCGAACTGCTCGTCGGTGATGTCGGTGAGCGACTCCTGGTAGACCTGCTTGCCGCCGTTGTTGACGAGGATGTCGAGGCCGCCCAACGCTCCGACCGCTTCGGCGACGAGCGTGCGGCAGTACTCGGGGTCGCGCAGATCGCCGGGGATCTGCGCGACGGTGGCGCCGGCGTCGCGCAGGATGCCGGCGATGCGCGCCGCATCCTCTTCTTCAGCCGGAAGGTACGAGAGCGCGACATCCGCACCCTCACGGGCGAACGCGATGGCGGTGGCCGCTCCGATGCCGGAGTCGCCGCCCGTGATGAGCGCCTTACGACCGGTCAGGCGGCCGGTACCGCGGTAGCTGTCTTCGCCGAGGTCGGCCTTCGGGGCGAGATCCGCGTCGAGCCCCGGCTCGGGCATGTGCTGCTTCTCGGGCTCGATGTCGGAGTAGAGCTCGGCGGGATTGACGAAGGTGTACTGGTCACGAGACATGGGGGTTCCTCTCGGTCGCGGGTCTGGGGGTATGGCTCCAGCGTGCGCCGAGGTTGGAATCTCGACCAGCGCCTTGCGCCTCAGGACTCCGGTCGCTAAGGGCGAAGCCAGCGGACGGTCCGACGTCGCGCGGGGAGGAGAACTGCTCCTCGGGAGGAGAGACTCGCAGGATTCCTCAGCCCGAAGCGCAGATCTCCTCCCGAGAGGACGGCAGCGAGGGGGGCGACCGACCCGCGGATGAGTCATCGACCGGGCTCCGCAGCAGTCTCCGTGAGAGCGCGTCCGGAGAGAAGCATGACGACGAGAGCGATCGTCGTCAGCGCCGCGGCGATCCACACCGGCGCGAGCACCCCGAGCCCTGTCGCGAGCCCGAACGCACCGAGCACCGGCCCCGCTGCAGCTCCTATGTTCAATGCCGCGGTGGCGTACGAACCGCCCATACCCCCGGCGCCGGGAGTAGCCTCACCGCATTGGCCGACTCATCTACTCCATGATCACGTCGCTCGACGGCTACGTCAGCGGGCCCGACGGCGGGTTCGGCTGGGCGCTCGACGAGGAGCTGCACGACTTCATCAACAGACAGTTCGCCGATGTCGGCACCTACCTCTATGGGCGTCGCATGTACGAGACGATGGTCTATTGGGAGACCGCACATCTCGAACCAGATCAGCCGCAGGTGGGGATCGGCTACGCGTGCGTGTGGCAGGCGGCCGACAAGGTGGTGTTCTCGACGACTCTCGCGGAGGTCTCGAGTGAGCGCACCCGTCTCGAGCGCTCCTTCGATCCCGAAACGGTCGAGCGTTGGAAGGCCGAGTCCGAAGGCGACCTCACAGTCGACGGTCCGACGCTCGCGGGCGAGGCGATCCGCGCCGGACTGGTTGACGAGTTCGGTATGTTCATCGGCCCAGGGATCGTCGGCGGGGGGAGACCGTTCTTTCCCGAGGGGGTGCACATCGACCTCGAACTGCTCGAGGATCGCCGGTTCGGCAGCGGCGTGATGTTCCTGCGCTATGCGACGAGAAGGCCGTGAAAGGTAGCGGCCTCAGGGGCGGACGCGCACCGTTCGGCCTTCGAAGGTGACGAGGTCGCCGTCGTGCAGCTGGCGCCCACGACGCCGATCGACCTCGTCGTTCACCCTCACGAACCCGTCTATCACGACCTCCTTGGCGTTGCCACCGGAGTCGAGGAGCCCCGAGAACTTCAGGAACTGGCCGAGGCGGATCATCTCTCCGCCGATGGAGACGTCGTCGATGCGGCCGGAATTCGTCATGACTGAAATGGTAGCCGCCGGATGCTGTCAGCCGGGCGCGGGACCTTCGCAGATGATCGTCGTCAGCCGAGCGCCCGCTGGATCCGCTCGCTGAGCCGCTCGGCTGCCGTCGAGGTGGTCCGGCGACGGGTCGGCGACTGAAGCGCGATCCGCACGTCGGATCCGCCCTCCGACATCGGAGTCGCGACGACCCTCACGTCGGCGGGCCCCGCGAACAGCGTCCGGCGTGTGCTGAATGCCACGGAGCGGTGATCGGAGACCCTCCACTCGACGTGCTTCAGCTCCGTCGTGAGCTGCTGCAGCACCCGCACGACGGAGTCCGCCTGCGCGGGAGTGTGGAAGTTCGTGTGCACCGTGACCGGCATGGATTCCCCTGACGACAGCATCTTCGGTCTGCGATCGAGACCGTACCCACCTAGAGAGACTGCGCGGTGAACGGATCATGATGCGAAAATGCCGAACTCGTCGCAGACGCGTCGAGCCGCCGACCCCGTGGGGCCGACGGCTCGAGGAACGACGCGGGTCGCTCAGTCGTCGATGTCGGTGCCGACGACGGCGTAGTCCGCACTGAAGTCGATGTCGATAGAGCGACGGTCGCTCGTGAGCACCGAAGCGTCGTAGGGGCTGACTTCATCGTTGTCGGCGTCGAGGTCGGTGATCATGCCGTCGGCCTCAGCCAGCGCGGCATCGACGAGTGCGCGGATGGCCGCCTCGTCGAGCGTGTGGGTGGGGGCGGAGTCGTCGTCGTCCTGCTCCGTCGAGACGACGGTGGCCGCGAGGTCTGCATCCACCCGCACCTCGGTCTCGCTTCCATTCGCGGCGGTCAGCTGCACCTCCCACGTGCCGTCGCGCTTCGCGTCGATCGACGTGACATCTCCCTCGGCTGCTCCGCGTGCGGCATCTGCGATCGCGACGAGATCGTCGGCCGAATCGGTGCCGATCCCGGTCACGGGGCCTCCGCCCTGGGGTGCTCCCTGCTGGTCGCCATCGTCGTCACGGTCGTCGCCGGGCTGGCCGCCGCGGTCATCCGAGTCTCCGCGCGGGCCGTCGGAAATCGACGGACGGTCGTCGTCGTCGCCGAACTCGTCGCCGACTGCTGCGCCCAGGGCCACACCGCCTCCGACGAGCACGACGGCCGCGGCGATTCCGCCGCCGATCAGAAGCGCACGCTTGCGTCCGGGCTTGGCGGGGGCGGCTGCCGGAGCGGCCGTCGCGTCAGCGGCGATCGGTGCGACGGGGACGGTCTCGGCCTCGGATGCCGGAGCGGGAGTCGCCTGAGGCGCGGGCGGTGCGGGCGGCGCCGGCGGGGTCTGGTTCGACGGGAGGTTCTCGGGCGTCTGGTCGGGGGTCGAGTTCTTGTCGTTCATGTCTCGATGCTCTCGCGCAGGTGCTGAAGCCACCCTGAAGCCTCCTGAAGCGATCTTCAGGAACGAGCCGACAGATCAACCGCGGATCGCGCTCGCCACGTCGGGGAAGGATGCAGGAATGTAGCCTCCGTGAGCCTGCTCCCCGTGCACGAGCTCGCCCGTTCCGGTCTCGGCACTGCCGAGCACGCTCCACGGGTCGACGATCCGCACGTCATGACCGTCGAGGTGCAGGCGGCGGACGCCTTCGAGCAGCATCCGCTTGGCGATGTCGTTGGCGCGCTGCACGCGGTCGAGGTCGACGATCACGGGGTCGTCGCCCGCTGGCTCCTCCGCGAACCCCCGCAGCACGCGCTCGGCCTCCATGAAGTGCAGGTCGCCGGCGATCTCGTGCACGGTCGCGCCGTCGTGCTCGACCCGGCGTGACACGGAGCGGGCCACGTCCGTCGAGGTCATCAGGTGCAGGCCGAGATCGTGGTTCATGCGCTCGAACATGCGCACACCACGGGTGCTGTTGCCGTGCGGGTCGAGTCGGGGCGAGAACACGGCGATGCCGACCTGCCCCGGCAGCACCCCCATCAGGCCACCTGCGACGCCGCTCTTCGCGGGGATGCCGACCGAGGTCAGCCAGTCGCCGGCCGAGTCGTACATGCCGCACGTGGTCATGACGCTCAGTACCTGCCGGTTGATGGCGGGGTCGATCACCTGTTCACCGTCTGACGTGCGGCCCCCGGCGGCGAGCACAGACCCCATGCGGGCGAGGTCGCGCACCGTGACCGACACCGAGCACTGCCGGGTGTAGCCGCGCACCACATCCGCCGGTTCCGCGTCGAGGGTGCCGACCGTGCGCAGCATGTACGCGAGCGCCATGTTGCGGTCGGCCGACGACAGCTCGGACTCGAAGACGTCCTCCGCGATCGAGAGCCGGCGACCCGCGAGACGGCTGTAGAGGTCGAGGATGCGCTCGGTCCGAGCATCCGCATCGCCGCCCTGCACGAGAGCGTGGGCGGCGATCGCACCAGCGTTGATCATCGGGTTCCGGGGGCGGCCGGTCTCGGGCTCGAGGGAGATCTCGTTGAACGCGTCTCCCGAGGGCTCGACGTCGATCCGCTCGAGCACTCCTTCGAGGCCCTGGTCGGCGATCGCGAGCGCATACGTGAACGGCTTCGAGATCGACTGGATCGTGAACTCCACGTCGGCATCCCCGGCGACGTAGACCTCGCCGTCGAGCGTCGCCACCGCGATCGCGAGCCGATCGGGGTCGGCCTGGGCGAGCTCGGGGATGTACGAGGCGACCTCGCCGGCATCCTCCCCGCACGACTCGAGCAGCAGGGTGAGGTAGTCGATCATGGGGGTCTGCATATCGACCATGCTCCCACGCCTCGCCGCCGCGACTCCCGTCCCCCGGGGCGTTCGCCGCCGGGTCTGCTCAGGCCGACAGAGGGAGCGTCACGACGAACCGGGCGCCGCCCCAGCGGGATGCGTCGACGGAGACGGTTCCGCCACTGGCCGTGGCGATGCCGTGGACGATCGCCAAGCCGAGTCCGCTGCCGCCGGCATCCCGACTGCGTGCCTCGTCGAGCCTGACGAATCGCTCGAAGATGCGCTCGCGCTCGTCCGGGGGCACTCCCGCTCCGTCGTCCTCGACGGTCACGAAGACGTGGGAATCCTGCGGGATCACGCTGATGGCCACGCGGCCGGCACTGTGCCGCGCGGCGTTGTCGGCGAGATTGCGCAGCAGCTGACCGAGAAGCCGCGGATCGCCTTCAACTCGGGCAGCGCGGATGCCGGAGCTGTCGACCTCGATGCCGCGCGAACGCAGTCGCCGTGCCTCGCCGAGGGCGAGATCGTCGAGATCGACGGCCTCGTCGTGAGTGCCGCCGCCCTCGTCGAGACGAGCGAGCAGCAGCAGGGACTCGACGATCCCCTGCAGACGAAGACCCTCGTCGGAGACGACTTCGGCGAGTTCGCCGATGCTGGTCGTGGCCGGATGCGCCTGCGCGAGCTCGGCATGCTGGCGGATCGTCGCGAGGGGGGAGCGCAGCTCATGCGACGCGTCCGAGACGAACCGGCGCTGGGCCGTCGCCGAGGCGTCGAGGCGATCGAGCATCCGGTTCATGGTGGTCGCGAGCGCCGCGATCTCGTCTGCCGATGCGGGGACCTCGACCCGGTTGTGCAGGTGCTCGGCGGTGATGCCGTCGACCTCCTGGCGGATGCGCGTGACCGGTCGCAGAGCTCGACCCACGACGAGCCACGTCGTGACCGCGACGAGCACGAGGAGCAGGGGGACAGCGACTGCGAGCAGCATGACGACAGTCGACAGGGTCTCGTCGTCGTCTTCGATGGGGACGGCCAGGACGAGGGTCTCGTCGTTCTCGAGGTCGTCCGAGACGACGAGCATCGGCGTGCCGTCGATCGTCACCGTGAGCGCATCGTCCGCTATCGGCAGCGCGCTCGATCCCAGATCGTCGCGGGCATCCTCGCTCGCCGAGCGGATCGAGCCGTCAGCGCCGATGATCTGCACGAGTTCGTCGTCGAGGGTGTCGATGCCGCGGCCTCCACCAGGGCCGCCGCCGGGTCCGTCCAGGCGCTCGGTCAGCTCGTCGAGTCGCTGCTCGGCGGCACGCTCGGCGCTGGCATGGATGCTGGAACTCAGGATGCCGTAGAACGAGAACGCCCCGATCAGCAGGGCGGCGGCCACGACGAGAGTCGCGCCGAGGGTCGTCCGGGCGCGCACTGATCTGAAGGGGCGGTTAGCCACCGTCGGCCGCCAATCGGTAGCCGGCACCGCGAATCGTCTCGATCGCCTCACGGCCGAAGGGCTTGTCGAGCTTGCGGCGGAGGTGGCCGACATAGACCTCGACGATGTTCGGGTCTCCGTCGAAGTCGTCGTCCCAGACGCCCTCGATCAGCGCGCGCTTCGACAGCACCTGGCCCCGATGGCGCATCAGGTATTCGAGCACGGCGAACTCGCGGGCGGTCAGGGTGACGGCCGTCTCGCCGCGCCAGACGTGGTGCGACGAGGGGTCGAGCTTCAGGTCTCCGGCTTCGAGCACGGCGGGGCGGGCGACGGCGCCGCGTCGCACCAGGGCGCGGATGCGGGCGACGAGGATCGCGAACGAGAAGGGTTTCGTCACGTAGTCGTCGGCGCCGGTCTCGAGGGCCTCGACCTGATCCCACTCGCCGTCCTTGGCGGTGAGCATGAGCACGGGGGTCCAGTTCTCTTCGGCACGCAGCGCTTCGCACACCTTCCAGCCGCTCATGCCGGGCATCATCAGGTCGAGCACGATCGCGTCGTAGCGGGTCTCGCGCGCACGCCAGAGCCCGTCGACACCGTTGTTCGCGACGTCGACCGCGAAGCCTTCGGCCTCGAGCCCCCGGCGGACGGCGTCGGCCAACCGCACCTCGTCGTCAACCACCAGGATCCGCATTCCTCCAGTGTGGCGGGCGCACCCTGAATCCGCGCTGAAGCGGGGTTGTCGCGCCTCGTGCCCGCATTCTGCAGGGGGCCTCGGGGGCGCATCATGCGTGAGGCCTCGTGCCCGCATCCTGCGTGGAGCCTCGGGAGGAGAGCTGCTCCTCGGGAGGACCGAATGCCGAAGATTCTCCGCCCGAGGAGCAGATCGCCTCCCGAGGCGTTGTCACGCCGACACCGAAGAGTTCAGGCGTCGGTGCGGAACCCGGCAGCCTTGTGCGTGCCGTCGCAGAACGGTTTGATCGTCGAAAGCCCGCATCGGCAGAGCGCGACCGTGCGGCGCGAGACCTCGATCGGCTCTCCGTCTGATGACTCCAGCACCGCTGCGCCGCGCACGAGCAGCGGCCCGTCGGGGTAGGCGGTGATGGTGACGGCATCCTCGCGCGCGCTCATCGATCAGCCCTCGAGCGCAGCGACGATTCGCCTCGGGTCCACGAGTCGAGCATGTGGCCCGCCGCCCATCCGTCGACGGTGAGGCAGGCGGAGGCTCCGAACATGATGTCGGGCAGCAGGTCGGGGCGATCCTCGGCCAGCCCGCCCGCGAGGTCGCGCGCCGCGATCTGCTCATGCACGGCATCCGCCTCCACGTGCTCGTCGAAGTAATCGGTGACGTCCTCGCCGAACCCGAGTCGCCGCAGGCCGTCGGCGTACAGGCGATTGGGGATCGACGACGTCATCTCGAATGCCGCGAGGTGGCCGACGATGGCGCCGAGGAGGCGGCGGTTGAGGCCGAACATCGACATCGCGTTGAGCGACGCGAGGGTGATCGCCGGCACATCGTCGACGTAGCCGCCGTAGGTGTCGTCGAGTCCCGCGCCACGCATCGCCCGGGCGAAGATCGTCGCGTGCACCCGCTCGGGCCGCCCTCCGCCGTACTCGTCGGACTGGATCTCGACGAGCGCCGCCTTCGCTCGACCGCTGAGACGGGGGATGGCCCAGGAGTGCGGGTCGGCCTCGCGCAGTGTGTAGATCGAGCGCTGCATGAAGAACTCGTGCATCTGCTCGTCGGTCGCCTTCTTCGCGACGTACCGCGACAGGCTCGGGCCGGTGTCGGCCTCGGCGAGGGCGAACAGGGCGCGCCCCACGGCATCCACGGTCGGCTCCGGGAGCTCTGGCATCGGGACCGTCGCACGCAGAGCCTGCTCGAACGCCTGCTCGAGCAGCCCCCTGGTGGCGATCAGCGCGGCGTCGAACTCGAGGGTCGGATCGAGGTCGGGAAGAGAGCCGTACGACGAGGCGTAGAGCACGAAGAGGGCGAGCTGGATGTCGTCATCGCGCACGACGTCGGCGCTCGCCGCGAGCGCGGACTCAGCCCGAGAGCCGAGATCGTCGACATCACCACCGGTCAGTCGGCGGACGACGGCATCGCTGAGCGGACCGCGCGGCGCGATGCCATGGAGGGCGGAAGGGGTGAGGGCTGGCGCAGACATCGAGAGGCTCCCAAAGATCGGATGCACGCAGTCTCGCCCCGGTCCCGCCCACCCGTGAAGGGTCTTGACGGCGACGCATCGGATGCGGAAGGGCGGATGCCTCAGCATCCGCCCCGGGTCCTGCTGAGGTCAGCCGTGCACCGGGTAGTGGCTGCTGATCGCGATGCGGTTCCAGCTGTTGATCACCACGGCGAGCCACGTCACCGCGGCGATCTGCTTCTCGGTCAGGATGCCGTCGATCTCGACCCCGCGGTCCTGGAGGCGCCCGTGGTCGCCGATCAGGGTCACGTTCTCGGCGATCTGCAGTGCGGCCTTCTCTTCGGGGCTGAAGTACTGCGACTCCCACCAGCCCGCGAGCACCGCGAGCCGGTCGGCCGTCTCGCCCGCCTTGACCGCGTCGGCGCAGTGCATCTTGAGGCAGAAGGCGCAACCGTTCAGCTGCGACGCCCGTATCTTGACCAGTTCGACGAGCAGCGGTGAGAGCCCGGCATCCGTCCCGGCCGCTGCGGCCTTGCCGGCGAACTCCAGCATCGCCTGATACGGGGCTGCGTAGACCTTGCCGATGTTGACGTGCGTCACGTCGTCTCCTTCACTCACGAGGGCGCCGAATGCGCCTCCATGAGTACTGACGCCGCAGCATCCGGATCTGTGACGTCCGCACCGCCGCCTAGGCTGGAACCATGAACAAGAACTCGCTCTGGACCATCGTCGGCGTCGTCCTCGCCGTGGTGATCGCCTGGTGGATCGTGAGCGCGCTGTTCTCGATCCTGTGGTTCATCGCCAAGCTCGCGATCGTGCTCGTCGTCGCGGTCGTGGTGTTCCTCGTGCTGCGCGGGCTCTTCACCTCGAAGGCCGAGTAGCGCCGCTAGCGCCGGTCAGGCGACGGGAGCCTTCGCACCCACTCGATAGCGGGCGGCGCGATGCGTGTCCTGCACGCGGTCGCCCTTGCCCTGCAGCTTGTTGCGCAGCGTGCCCGGCGTGTACTCGTTCGGGTAGACGCCGCGTTCGCGCAGCACCGGGATGACGTGCTCGATCACGTCCTGCCATGTGCCGGGCGTGACCGCGTAGGCGAGGTTGAAACCGTCGATGTCGGTCTCCTCGACCCACGACTGCAGCTCGTCGGCGATCTCGACGCCCGAGCCCACGATGGTGGGGCCCAGGCCTCCGATCGCGTTGTGGCGGCCGAAGTCGCCGACGGTCCACTCGCGTCCGAGGTCGGCCTCTTCCTTCAGGTGCTGCAGCACCGACTGGATGGCGTTCGACTCGACGTTTCCGACGGGCTCGTCCTCCGCATACTGAGAGAGGTCGACGCCCATCCAGCCGGACATGAAGGTCAGCGCACCCTCGGGGCTCGCGTACGACAGGTACTCGGCGTGCTTCGCCGCGGCATCCGCACTGGTCGCCCCTGTGATCACGGTGAGCAGCGTGTAGATCTTGGCGTCGTAACGGTCGCGACCGGCATCCTCGAGCGCGTCGCGAATGCGCTTGACCGTGCCGGCGAGCACCTCCTTCGAGGGTGCGGCGACGAAGATCGCCTCGGCGTTCTCCGACGCGAAGCGCACGCCGCGGGGGCTGGCTCCCGCCTGGTAGATGACCGGGGTGCGCTGCGGCGACGGTTCGGAGATGTGGATGCCGGGAACGCTGAAGTGCTTTCCCTCGTGGCCGATCGGGTGCACCTTCGACGGATCGGTGAAGATGCCGCGCTCGCGGTCCTCGACGACGGCATCGTCTTCCCACGAGCCCTCCCACAGCTTGTAGAGCACCTCGACGTACTCGTCGGCGTGGTCGTAGCGGTCGTCGTGCGCGAGTTGGTCGTGCTGGCCCATGTTGCGTGCGGCGCTCGGCAGGTACCCGGTCACGACGTTCCAGCCGACGCGTCCGTTGGTCAAGTGGTCGAGAGTGCTGAGGCGACGCGCGAACGGGTACGGGTGCTCGAAGGCGGTGCCGGCCGTGATGCCGAATCCGAGGTGCTCGGTGACCGCGGCCATGGCGCTCACGAGCAGGATCGGATCGTTGACCGGAACCTGGGCGCCGTTGCGGATCGCCGCCTCGTTCGTGCCGCCGTAGACGTCGTAGGTTCCCAGGACGTCGGCGATGAAGATGCCGTCGAAGGTCGCGCTCTCGAGCAGCTTCGCGAGGTCGGTCCAGTACGAGATGGTGTTGTACTGACGCGAACGGTCGTCTGGATGCCGCCACAGACCTGACGACTGGTGGGCGACGCAGTTCATGTCGAAGGCGTTGAAGCGGATCTGACGGCTCATGCGGACAAGCAAACCCGCTGAGGTGCCCCGTGTCAGCCCTCCGCGACATGCGCCGTCACATTCGTCGGTGGCGTCCCCTCGGCGTTCGAATCGCGCAACTGTCCCGATATGCAGCGGAGATCGGGTCATTCACGCGATTCGAACCCGACCGGGTCAGTCCCGGTCGCCGTCGACGGTCTTCATCGTCGAGGTGATCGGGCGAGGGTCGGGCATGATCGTCTCGACCTGGGGTTTCGCATTCGCCTGGGCGCGGCACCAGACGACGAAGCCGACCGCGGTGAAGACGCCGTAGAACACGTACATGAATCCGGTGGCGTAGAAGCCCGAGCTGAACAGCAGCGGCACACCCACGACGTCGACGGCGATCCAGATGAGCCAGAACTCCGTCCAGCCCTTGGCCATGCCGTAGGTGGCGAGCAGCGAGCCGACGAAGGTCCACGCGTCCGCCCAGACGGGCTCCCACGAGCCGAGCGCGCGGAAGAGGGGAGTGAGGGCGATCGTGCCGATCACCATCACGAGCACCAGGCCGATGCGCGCGCTGTTGGGCGCCCATCGCGGGGTCACACGGCCGCCGTCGGCCGCAGCCTGGCGCCAGCGCACCCAGCCGTAGATCGCGACGATGATGAACATGACCTGACGGCCGGCCTGGCCGAGCAGGTGAGGCAGCTCGTGGTCGGGGTTCAGGATCGACCCGAGGAACACGGTGAGCAGCAGCAGGTTGCCGACGATGCCGACCGGCCACGCCCAGATCTTGCGCTGCATGCCGCCCAGGGCGCTCGCCAGGCCGAACACGTTGCCGACCACCTCGCGGATGAGCAGCACCTGTCCGCCCGGAAGCACCCACTGCGAGTTGAAGGCGTCGGCCAGCCAGAGCAGGGCATTCACGCGAGTTCGTCCGGGAAGGGACGCTCGTCGAGCACGAGCTGCAGGAACGTGAGGTCGAGCCAGCGGTCGAACTTGGCGCCGACCTGCGGCATGCGTCCGACCTGCATGAAGTCGAGGCGCTTGTGCATGATGATCGAGCCCGTGTTGCTGCTCTCGATCGCGGCGACCATGACGTGCTTGCCGAGCGTGCGGGCGCGCTGGATGAGCTCGATCATGAGCGCCTTGCCGATGCCGCGCCCGCGCTGGCCCTCGCGCACGTAGACCGAGTGCTCGACCGTGTGGCGGTAGCCGCTGTGCGGACGCCAGTCGCCGAAGGTCGCGTAGCCGAGCACGCCGGTGTCGTCGACCGCGACGAGCACCGGGTAGCCGCGTTCTTTGCGCTCCGCGAGCCAGGCGGCGCGGTCATCGACCGTCACAGCCTCTTCGTTCCAGATGGCGGTGGTGGTCAGCACCGCGTCGTTGTAGATGGCCGTGATCGCCTCGACGTCGGCGGTCTCGGCATCCCGGATCTGGTGGTCGCTCATCGGGTCTCCTGCATCTGCGCTCGGGTGCGCACTGGACGACGGTAGCAGGATGCCGGGGCTGGGGATGCGGGAGACTGGCGTCATGTCTCTCGCTGAAACCGTCCGCGACCGCATCGTCCGCGCGATCGACGAGGAGCAGCTGGGCGCCTACGGACTTCATGTACTCGTCGGTCATGAGTCAGCCCAGCATCGATGGCGCAGCGATGATCGGGTGAACCTGTATTCGGTGTCGAAGGGAGTGAGCGCGCTCGCCGCGGGGATCGCCGTCGACGAAGGCATCCTGTCTCTCGATACTCGCGCGGTCGATGTGCTGGACGTGCCCGAGCCCGGTGCGGGCACCGAAGCGGTGACCCTCGAACATCTCCTCACGATGACGAGCGGAATCGACTTCGAGTGGTTCGGAGACCAGGAGGTGCCCTGGCCCGACCTCGCCCATGAGATGCTCGCGCGCCCGAGCCGAGGCCCGGGCGAGCACTTCCAGTACTCGGATGCCAGCACGTACGTCGCCATGCGGATGCTGGGCGCTGTCGTCGGCGATGTGCGGGACTGGCTGATGCCCCGTCTGTTCCAGCCTCTCGGCATCCATAACCCGCAGTGGTCGAGGTGTCCGCTCGGATGGATCGTGGGTGGGAGCGGACTCGAACTGCGCACGGAGGAACTGGCCCGGATCGGACGGGTGCTCCGTGATGGTGGCCGCTTCGGTGAACAGCGGATAGTGGCGCAGAGCTGGATCGATCGGATGCATTCCGACTGGGTCGTCACGGGAGCGGACGGTCTGTACTCGTCGTACGGACTCGCTGCCTGGCGGGGGCCGGGCAACGGATGGCGTCTGGACGGGCGGTACGGGCAGTACGTCTTCGTCGATGACGCTGCCGACGCGGTCATCACGATCACGGCGCATGAGGAGAAGAGCGATCAGCGGCTCGTCCAGATCGCCGCGGATGCTGTCGCCGAGGTGGCATCAGCACCACCCTCCGCGGCGATCTGACGGGGACTCGGAGCGCCTCAGCGGGGTTGCCAGTGCGTGAGCTTGGCAGGGTTGAGGACGATCCACAGCCGAGTGATCACGCCCGCGTCGACCTGCAGATTCATGACCGAGTGCACTCTGTCGCCGCTGCGGAACACGAGGCCGAGGCCGTCGCCGAACTGCTGCTCCTCCACGGCCAGATGGGGGTTCTTGGTCGCGATGCCGAGAAGGAAGCGTGCGACGTGGTCGGCGCCGCTCACCACGTTGCGTGCCGCGCTGACCACGCCTCCTCCGTCGCTGTGCAGCTCGACGTCGGGGGCGAGGAACCGCGCGAGCGCGACGACGTCACCGGTTCGCGCGGCGACCTGAAAAGCGCGGACGACTCGGTCGTGCTCTTCGCGAGGAACGGCGATCGCCCGGCTCTCGCGCACATGACGACGAGCGGAGGCCGCGAGCTGGCGCACCGCGGCGGAGGAGCGGCCCACGGCCTCGGCGATCTCGTCGAACGGCACAGCGAAGACGTCGTGCAGCACGAAGGCGACGCGCTCGGCGGGTGTCATCGCCTCGAGCACGACGAGCAGTGCAGTCGAGACGTCATCGTCGAGGGTGATCCGATCGAGGGGATCCTCGGACGCCGATGCCGTGCGCGATCCGATCACCCCCGCGAAGACATCGGCCGGAACGGGCTCGGGCAGCCAGGGTCCGACGTACTGCTCGCGCCTGTGCCGCGCGGAACCCAGAAGGTCGAGGGCGATGCGGCCGGCGACGGTCGTCAGCCAGCCGGCGGGGTTCGCGATGGCCTCGCGCTCGGCCTCGGTGAGCCGGTACCAGCGCAGGTACGTCTCCTGCACGACATCCTCGGCATCCGCCAGCGTGCCGGTCATCCGATAGCCGAGCGCCAGCAGACGGCGACGCTCGCGGAAGACGTCGTCGAGGTCGTCGTCCATGGTGTCTCCTCCGGGTGGTGCGATCGCGAGGTCGGGCACGAGGTGTTTGTGCTGGTGGTGGGCTCATGGTGTTGTGCCTTCGCAGGATATGACGACGCAGGGCTGCGAGGTGTGAGGCCTCACGTTCCCGGGCGCTGTCTCGTCATCTCTTTAGACGGTGCGCGGTGGGCGCACGCGGGGTGCGCATGCGCGCCGCCGGAGTGGAGAGGGAGTCGGATGAGGATCGCAGTCGCAGGAGGAACGGGAGTGGTGGGTCGGTATGCCGTCGAGGCGGCGCGGGGTGCGGGCCACGATGTCGTCGTGCTCTCGCGTTCGGCCGGTGCTGACGTGATCACGGGTGTCGGCCTCGTCGACGCGCTGCGGGGCGCGGATGCCCTGATCGACGTCACCAACACGACGACCCTGTCGGCGGCGAAGGCGATCCGGTTCTTCGAGACGGCGACCCGCAACCTGCTCGCGGCAGAGGAGGCCGTAGGCGTCGGGCATCATGTCGCGCTGTCGATCGTGGGGATCGACGGGATCGACGCCTCGTACTACGCGGGCAAGTTGGCGCAGGAGCGTGCGGTGTCCGTGGGGGCCGTGCCGTTCACGGTCGCTCGGGCCGCGCAGTTCCATGAGTTCGCGGGACAGCTGCTCTCGGGGATGTCCGGACCTGTGGCGGTCATGCCGAAGGTGCTCATGCGGCCGGTGGCGGCGCGCGAGGTCGGTGCTCACCTGGTGCGGGTCGCCTCTGGTGCGGCAGTGGGGCGCGCTCGCGATCTCGTCGGGCCGCGGGATGAGGTTCTGGTCGATCTCGCCCGACGCCAGTTGGCGTTCGACGGGGTGCGGCGGCGGGTGCTGGGGGTGCGGCTGCCCGGCGTGTACGGCAAGGGGCTCGCCTCGGGTTCGCTCCGCGGCGGGGCCGATGCCCTGCAGGGTGAGATCACGTTCGACACGTGGTTGGGCAGTGGAGATCACGTGCCCAGGGTGTGAGCCGCGCCTTCGATCGCATGTCGGCATACCGACCATGATTCGAACATATCTTCTAAACTGTAGATATGTCGAATCCCCGCCTGGCGCCGCTGCTCGAGGCCATCGAGCGCCTCGGCGATGCCTGGGCGAATGCGGAGAGGGGCATCGACCTGTCTCGGGCCGAACTGCTCGGTGCGCATCGTGCGGTCAGCGAAGTGCAGCGGTGTCTCGACGGACTCCACGCCGAACTCGCCGCCGCGATCGCTCACGAGTCCCGACCGGAACTCGGTCCTGAGGGGCTGGCGAAACAGCAGGGATACCGGAGCGCGGCGGCGATGATCGCCGCGACGACCGGCGGTTCGCCGGGGGACGCGAAACGCCTCATCACCGTCGGTCAGGCGGCAGCGCCGCGCACCAACCTGCTGGGCGAGGTGCTGCCGGCGAAGTATCCCGCGCTTGCAACAGCGCTCGCCGCGGGGGAGATCTCCGTGGCCGCCGCCGCGATCATCGTCGCGCTGCTCGAACGCGTCCGCCTCAAGGTCGGTTCGGCGCGCGTCGAAGAGGCCGAGCGGCTGCTCGTCGAGCGCGCCGCCGGGATGACGCTCGACGACGTGCGCACTCTCGTCGCCCGCACCGAGGCCTGGCTCGACCCCGACGGTGTGGCCCCGAAAGAGCGCGAGGCTCGTGATCGTCGTTCCCTGACGATGTTCGAGCGTGATGGGTCCTTCCACCTGAACCTGCAGACCGACATCGCTGCGAGCGCCCCGATCAAGGCGGCGATCCATGCCTTCGTGTCGGCGACCTTCCAGGCGCGGATCACGGCACCCGACCCGGGTGCGCAAGACGCCGACCATCGCACGGTCGCGATGATCCAGGCCGATGCGCTGACCGCCATCTGCGAGCACGCGATCGCCTGCGACAACGGCGGGATGCCCGCCACCGGCGCGACCGTGATCGTGCGTGTGAACCTCGACGACCTCACCGCAGGGCTCGGCGCCGCGACCGTCGATGGCAGCGACCAGCCCGTGAGCGTCGCCACCTGCCGTCGGATGGCTGCGGGAGGCGGGATCATCCCGGTGGTGTTCGGGTCTCAGGGAGAGATCCTCGACTGGGGTCGCGAGAAACGACTGTTCACACGGGCGCAGCGCTTGGCTCTCGTCGAGAGGGATGGCGGGTGCGCGATGTGCAGCCTCCCGCCACAGATGACCAAGGCGCATCACATCAGGTGGTGGCAACGCGACACGGGGTCGACCGACCTGAACAACGGAGTGCTGTTGTGCGAGTCCTGTCACCACCGCATCCATGACAACGGGTGGGACATCCGAATCACAGGGGTCGGTCTCGCCGCACGGGTCTGGCTCATCCCACCGCCGCACGTGGATCCCGCGAGGACCCCTCGCCTCGGCGGGAGGGCCCGCTATGACATCGCGGCCTGAGGACCCGGTATCGGTGCCGGTATCGGTGCCGGTGCCGGCGTCGGTACCGGTGTCAGACGTGCACGTCGGCGGGCGATTCCTCGCCCTCGTGGAAGTTCGGCGTCTTGCCGATGAGGCGGCCGATGCCCAGGATGATCCCGACGATGATCAGTCCGGCGACCAGTCCGGCGATGGCCGAGAACAGGGTGTCGCCGATCCAGACGATGACGCCACCGGCCGGTTCGAGGAAGTGCTCGATGCCGTGCAGGATGTCGGCCCCGAAGTGCACACCCACCTCACCGAGGTTCACGAGCAGCAGATGGCCACCGACCCACAGCATCGCGACGGTGCCGAGGATGCTGATGAAGCGGAACACCGCCGGCATCGAGCGCACGATCCGTGTTCCGGTGTGACGCACGCGCTTCGACGGGTTCTTCGCCATCTTCAGACCGATGTCGTCGATCTTCACGAGCAGGGCCACGGCGCCATAGACGACGCCGGTCATGAGCAGTGCGATCACAGCGAGGATGGCAAGTGTGGTCCAGATGTCGAGGCCGGCCTCGAGGTTCGCGAGCGAGATCAGCATGATCTCGGTCGAGAGGATCAGGTCGGTGCGCACCGCTCCCCATACGAGCTTGTTCTCGTTGCGGGCGCTCTCATCGGCGTGGCCGTGCTGCACACCGAACCACTCGAGCACCTTCTCGGCGCCCTCGAAGCACAGGTACGCGCCTCCGAGGATGAGGAGGTACGGCAGCACCCACGGCGCGAAGGCGGTGAGCAGCAGCGCGATCGGGATGATGATGACGAACTTGTTCGCCAGAGAGCCGAGGGCGATCTTCGCGACGACCGGCAGCTCACGGGCAGGGGTGATGCCCTGTACGTACTGCGGGGTCACGGCCGCGTCGTCGATCACGACGCCCGCCGCTTTGGCAGACGCCTTCATCGCCGCGCTGAGAATGTCATCGACGACGGCGAGCA
Organism: Microbacterium sp. WCS2018Hpa-23; assembly: GCF_031843845.1. Taxonomy (NCBI): domain Bacteria; kingdom Bacillati; phylum Actinomycetota; class Actinomycetes; order Micrococcales; family Microbacteriaceae; genus Microbacterium; species Microbacterium sp. WCS2018Hpa-23. The sequence continues at coordinate 38,009 of NZ_JAVTIZ010000014.1, read as the reverse complement.
GTCCAACCGACATGTGCGTCTCCCTGTGGTGTGTGTGGCTGAGCAACTCTATCGACTGCGAGCAAACTCACAGCGCGCTCACAGTCCCGCGGGACCAAATCCGGGGCGCCGCTGGTTCTTCTCTATGACGCTGCAGCCAGCCGCGTCGGACAAGGAGACAGACCATGTCGAACGAGTACAGCAAGACCCCCGAGGCCGTCAGCGACCTCACGCACCTGCAGTACGAGGTCACGCAGGAGGACGCCACCGAGCCTCCCTTCCGCAACGCGTACTGGAACACCCACGACGACGGCATCTACGTCGACGTCGTCTCAGGGCAGCCGTTGTTCGCATCGACCGACAAGTTCGACAGCGGCACCGGATGGCCGAGCTTCACCAAGCCCATCGAGGCCGATGCCGTGACCACCCGCACCGACCGCACGCTCTGGATGAAGCGCACCGAGGCGCGATCCAGTGGTGCCGACAGCCACCTCGGTCACGTCTTCGACGACGGACCCCGAGACGCCGGAGGGCTGCGCTACTGCATGAACTCCGCGGCCCTGCGCTTCATCCCGGCTGACAGCCTGGAAGATGAGGGGTACGGTCGCTACCGTCACCTCTTCCCCACCACCCCCACCTCTGAGGAGCAGTCATGACCGACACCGGAACCATCACCCGCACCCCGGGAGCCGAGACCGCCGTGCTCGCCGGCGGCTGCTTCTGGGGCATGGAAGACCTCATCCGCCGCCAGCCCGGCGTGCTCGACACCCGGGTCGGCTACACCGGCGGCAGCAACGACCATGCGACGTACCGCAACCACCCCGGTCACGCCGAGGCCGTGGAGATCGTCTTCGATCCCACGAAGACGACGTACCGCGACATCCTGGCGTTCTTCTTCCAGATCCACGACCCGTCGACCAAGGACCGCCAGGGCAATGACATCGGCTCGAGCTACCGCTCGGCGATCTTCCCGCTCACACCCGAGCAGGAGAGCGTCGCGCGCGACACGATCGCCGACGTCGACGCCTCAGGCCTGTGGCCGGCCAAGGCCGTGACCACGATCGAGCCCGCGGGCCCCTTCTGGCAGGCCGAGGAAGAGCACCAGGACTACCTGATCAAGTACCCCAACGGCTACACCTGCCACTTCCCGCGTGCGGGATGGGTGCTGCCGAAGCGCGAGGAGAACGCGGCGGTCTGACGTAGGTCAGCTCGCCGGGGCTCTGGCCTCGGCGAGGAAAGCCAATGCCGCTTCCTTGAAGGCGCGGGATCCCGGAGCGTTGAAGTGATTGCGATCCGGGATCTCGAAGAACCGTCCCTGAGGGGCGGCTGAGGCGAGAGCGCGGGATCCCTCGATGATCGCATCCTTCGACCCGGTCGCGAACAGGATCGGGCTCGCGGGGGCATTCGTCGGATCCGGATCGATCGTCCGTGACGACCGCATCCCCTCGGCCAGCGCCACGAGGGCACCGAGATCGTTGCCCGGCACGCGCTCGGTCAGCGTGATGTAGTTCTGCGTCGTCGGGTCCGATACAGGTGTGCCGTCTGCCAGGTACGCGCGCACCTGATCGAGATCGAGACGGGCGAGCGGGATGCCGTCCGGCACGCCGCCCAGCACAGCACGGCCGATGCGATGGGGCAGATCGCGCACGACCTCCCAGCCGACTCGCGCGCCGAGCGAGTATCCGACGTAGACGGCCTCGTCGACGAGGTATGTGTCCATGACCGTCTCGACATCGGTCGCCAGGGTTCGGATGCCGTAGGCGTCGGCCTGATGCGGCTTCTCGCTGTGGCCGTGGCCGCGCTGGTCGAGGGCCAGCACCCGGTACCCGGCCTTGGTGAGCTCGCGCACCCACCCCGTGAGTACCCAGGTGTCGCGGGCGCTCGACGCGAATCCATGCACGATCACCACCACAGGAGAGTCGAGCTCGCCCCAGGTGTACGTCGCGAGGCGAGTGCCGTCAGCGGCGTGCACCTGCTGGGGTTCGGGCATGTTGGTCAGGTCGGAGAGAGGAACAGCCACGGTATCCATTGTCCTCCTCTGATGAAGCCCGGATACGCCGAGACCCACCGGCCCCGAGGGGACGATGGGTCTCGGTCGTCAGCGGATGCGACTCAGAAGCGAGCGCGCAGAGCGTCACCCAGCGAGGCGTCCACGTTCGTCCAGTACTGGAAGAACCGCTCGCGGATCGCGTCGATCGTGATGCCCTGACCCTGGCCGGTCAGCGTCTCGAGGAAGCGCGCGCGCTGCTCGTCGTCGAAGACCGTGCGGTACAGGGTTCCCGCCTGACCGAAGTCGTCGTCGTCGAGGTGCAGGGTCGCGGCGGCGCGGATCAGCTCGCCATCCGACTCCCAGCTCGCCTCGACACCCGCGGCGGGGTCGGCCGCCGGGCCACCGGCAGGACCGTACGAGTTCGGCGTGTAGACGCGGTGCTCGGCCGGGTTGAACTTGTACTGCATCTGGCCCTCGTGCATGTAGTTGCGCACCTCGGCCGCGTGCGGCTGGTTGACCGGCAGCTGGTTGTAGTTCGCACCGATGCGGTAGCGCTGAGCATCCGAGTAGGCGAACACGCGAGCCATGAGCATCTTGTCGGGCGAGATGCCGGTGCCGGGCACCTGGTTACCGGGCGAGAAGGCGGCCTGCTCGATCTCGGCGAAGAAGTTCTGCGGGTTGCGGTCGAGCGTGAACGTGCCGACCTTGATGCGCGGGTAGTCCTTCTTCGACCAGGTCTTCGTCAGGTCGAACGGGTTGAAGCGGTAGGTCTTGCCCTCTTCGTAGGGCATGACCTGCACGTAGACATCCCACGAGGGGGCGTCGCCGCTCGCGATCGCGTCGAACAGGTCGCGACGGTAGTAGTCGGCATCCGACCCTGCGAGCTTCTCGGCCTCTTCGGCACTCATCGCCTCGACGCCCTGCTTCGACAGGAAGTGGTACTGCACCCAGAAGCGCTCGCCGGCGGCGTTGACCCACTGGTAGGTGTGCGATCCGTAGCCGTTCATGTGGCGCCAGCTGCGCGGCAGGCCGCGGTCGCCCATGAGGTACGTGACCTGGTGTGCGGACTCGGGGGAGAGGGTCCAGAAGTCCCACTGCATGTCGGCGTCGCGCAGACCCGAGTCGCCGAGGCGCTTCTGCGAGTGGATGAAGTCGGGGAACTTCATGGCGTCGCGCAGGAAGAAGGTCGGCGTGTTGTTGCCGACGATGTCGAGGTTGCCCTCGGGCGTGTAGAAACGCAGCGCGAAGCCGCGCACGTCGCGCCAGGTGTCGGGCGAACCCTGCTCGCCGGCGACCGACGAGAAGCGCAGCAGAGTCTCGCTCTGCGCGCCCGGCTGGAAGGCCGCGGCACGTGTGTAGGCCGACACGTCTTCGGTGACGGTGAAGGTTCCGAAGGCTCCGCCGCCCTTGGCGTGGGGGTTGCGCTCCGGCACGCGCTCTCGGTTGAACGACGCGAGCTTCTCGACGAGGTAGCGGTCGTGCAGAACGGTGGGGCCGTCTGCTCCGACGGTGAGCGAGTGGGCGTCGCTCGCGACGGGGGTGCCCGTCTGGGTGGTGGTGGCGGGCGTGGTCGATGGATCGGTCATCTTCTTCTCCTTCTGCGCACAGGCACGACGATCATCCCGGGTGCCCGGGAGCGGCGTCGGATGCTACTGCGCGGCGTTCTGGCAACTGGGGCACAGGCCCCAGAAGGTCACTTCGGCTGTCTGGACGGTGAATCCCCCCGCCGAAGACGGGGTGAGGCACGGCGCTTCGCCGACGACGCAGTCCACATCGCCGACCGCACCGCACTGGGTGCAGACGATGTGGTGATGGTTGTCGTCGATGCGCCGTTCGTAGAGCGCCGCGGAGCCTGCCGGTTCGATCCGGCGGATGAGGCCCGCCGTCGTCAGGTCCGCGAGGATGTTGTGCACCGACTGGATCGACGTCGTCGGGAGCACGGCGGAGACGGCGCGGAAGACCCGCTCCGCATCCGTGTGGGCCATGGATTCCAGTGCCTCGAGCACGGCGACGCGGCCCGCGGTCGCACGCAGACCGGCACCGCGAAGTGCCGAGTCGAGTTCTGTCTCCATAGGCCTGACTCTACCGTCAGTTTTTAGTTATTCAAAAGACCGGCGTGTCGGTATCGACGGTTGCGCGGTCCGTGCAGATGCGTAGCGTGGACGGATGGGTATGAGACGAACGGCGACGATCGGACTGATCCTGGTGGCGGGCATGGCGCTCGCCGGATGCACGGGGGAGCTCTCGGGCTCACCGACCGGATCGCCCTCCCCGCCGGCTTCGACGCCTGCGCCCACCGCCGGCACGCACGGGGCCGAGGCCGACGAGGCGCTGCTCCCGATGCCCGTCGACGAGATCAGGGACTGGGCCGAAACGGCGGTGCCGAGCGCCGGCACCGACGGATCCAGCCCGATTCTCTCCGGATGGCTGAGCGAGCACACGTCGGCTCATCACACGACGGACCTGAAATCTCAGGAGGCGGGTGCCTATCAGGCGCAGCTCGCCTGCCGAGGCGACGGCATCCTCACCCTCGCGGCCGGCGAGCTCGATGAGGAGCCCTCCGCCGAGCCGATCGTCTGCGAGAACGAAACGATCGCGTTCGACATCACCACAGCCGCCACCGGGATGCGGATCGTGATGGACCTCGAGGGCGCTCCGACGATCTACGCCCTGTCGCTGCAGCGGATGGGCTGAGCCGCGATCCGCGGGTGTCAGGACTCCGAGGGCGCGAGAGGCAGCTCGAGTCCGTAGTTCCACGACAGGATCGCCGGCTGCTCACGGTAGAAGCTCAGTACGGAGACCGATCCGGCGTTCAGGGTGATCTGCGCTCCGAAGCGCGGAGCCAGCCGCAGATAGACGGCGGTCAGGATGCGCAGGAAGTGGCCGTGCGCGACGAGTGCCACATCTCCGTCGACCAGGGCGGGAAGGACGCGGGTGAGAACCCGCGATGCGCGGGCGGCCACCTCTTCGACGGTCTCTCCCGGCGTCTCGCCCCGGATCACACCATGGGTGAAGGCGCTCCAGTTGTAGCCGAGCTCCTCGCGGATGTCCTTCGTCGTGCGGCCCTCGTATCCGCCGTAGTCCCATTCGACGAGCAGCGGGTCGACCTCCGCGTGCAGGCCGGCGAGCTCGGCCGTGCGGCGGGCGCGCTCGAGCGGCGAGGTCAGGACGAGCGAGAAGTCGTAGTCCGCGACCAGTTCCCCGGCACCGCGAGCGAGATCCTCACCCCGGGCGGTGAGCGGGACGTCGGTGAGACCCGTATGCAGGCCCGCCTTCGACCATTCCGTCTCCCCATGGCGCAGAAGCACGAGCTTTCCCGAGGGGTTATCGGGCGCGGGTCGGTCGGGCAGCTGGTCGTACAGGGGGAGCGCAGGCACACCGCAACCGTAGTCCGACGTCGCGGGCCGGGTCATCGGGTGATCGTGAATCCTCCGCCCCGAACCCGCACCTTCCCGCCGCCCACGGCCTGGCCGCGCTGCGATCCGTCTGCCTCGTAGGCCCGTCCGGAGCCTGGTGCGAGCGCAGCGACCCGCTGATCCCGGCGGGTCCCGTTCGCATAGAGCACCGCCGCGCCGGAGGTCGTCGAGTACACCGCGTTCGCGACGGCCGGCTGGATCACCAGGGCATCGAGGCGCAGGTCGCCGGTGCTCGTGCAGCGCACGGTCACCGCCTCGGCGGGCAGATCGCCACCGAGAAGCTGGGGAACCAGCATCCCGGTGGCCTCCGTCAGCCCACGATCGCCGGCTCCTCCGGCGGGCGTGCGCGTGCTCCACACGCGCCGGCGCCCACGGAACACCTCCCACACCGCGTCTCGGGCATCCGCAGCCTGCCTCCAGATGAGCCCGTGCAGGATGCCGCCGGCCTCGGTCACGTCGAACTCGACGGATTCGCCTGCGGGCACCGTCACGTACGCGCCACCCGAGAGGTTGCCCTCGCCGATCCACGCGCCGCCCTCGGGGCGCACGATCACGCAGCCCGCCGAGAGCCGTGCGTTCTCGGCCTCGAGCACCCGCAGCCCCGAGAACGAGGACAACCCGGTGATCGAGGTCGCGATCCGGGCGATGTCGCGGTTCGCATCGAGCAGCAGCATCGTGAGGAGCCCGTGGATCGTCGACTCCGCACCGGAGTTGCGATTCACTCGCCCGTCGGTCTCGACGCCGTCGAACGTCACGCCGGTGGCGGGATCGTAGACAGGGATGCCGGCGGTGTTGGCCCCGAAGAACCATCCAGCAGCGAGCCCTGCGAGCACGCGCAGCCCCTCGCCTCCGACAGCTGCCGCCTGCACGGCTCCAGCCACGCGACCGTGTGCGCCGTAGGCGATCTGCGCTTCGGCGGGCAACGGCGCCCACGCGTTGTGCGGGCCGCCCGAGGCGAGCACCTGCGGCGTGAATGTGCCGGCATCCGCGACGGCCGCGGCCTTCCAGTCGCGTCGCCTCAGCAGCGCACCGGCTCTGGCCAGCGCCTCGGGTGCAGCAGCACCCCAGGCGTGCCAGAACCCGAGCGACCCGGTCCACGGCAGCACCGCGCCGAACGGCCAGCCCTTCGCGGGATCGGTGGCCATCGCCGCCACCCCTTCGCCATATGTCTGCAGGGCCGCGCGACTCCGTGCGTCTCCGGCCTCGGTCGCGGCGGCGAGTCCGAGCATCGCCTCGGCCGTGGCATCCGCTCCTCCGGCGATCAGCCAGGCGGGCAGATCCTTGCCGTCGCTGCGCACCCACTGCCCGGCGCGCGACAGCGATTCGCGACCGAGCGCATCGAGGGCGAGATGCAGCCGCTCGAGCAGGAAGGCCGCGAACGCAGGATCCTCCCGACGGAACGCGGCGTATCCCTCTCCGAAAGCCCACACCGTGCGGGCGAGCCAGTATGACTCGGCGGAGTCCGAGGGGTCGGGCAGCTCGACGGGGATCGCGCTGGGGTTCAGCGTGCCGTCCTCCTGCTGCCACAGCACGACTCGACCGGCGTTGTCGCCGCTCGTCGTCTGCAGGAACGCGAGCGACCGCAGCACGTCGCGCGCCTCGTCCCGACTCTGCGGATCGCCGGTCGCCGTCCAGTCCCGCAGGAACACGATGGCCGCGCGGGCGATGTCGTCCGCGTTGTACGCGCCCTGCGTCCAGTATCCGGTCACGGCGTCGCGCGTCCCTCCGCCGACAGGGCGGTAACCGCCGGCGCCGTCGGTGTCGGCATACGTCCACGGCGCGAGCACGCGCGGTGACGCGTCGATGCCGAACGTGGTGTGCGTCGCGCTCGCGACCACCGGCACCTCGGCGAGCAGGAACCGCAGGTGCGCGAGGTTCGTGAGCCGCGCACCACGCGCGGCATCCAGCGGCACGGAACCCCAGGAGCGAAGGCCGGCGGATGCCGAGGCCTGCGCGGTGTGCGCATCGAGGGGCAGCAGGGCGAGCGCTGAGCCGGCGGCCGCCGCGGTCAGGAACGTGCGTCGGGAGATGGACATGGTCTCATTCCTCGTCAGCGCTTGAGCCGGAGCCAGAGCCAGAGCCGACAGCGTCTCTCAGTGCGCGGCCCCAGGGCTGGGCCGGATCGTGGATGGCGACGGCCAGCGTCGTGTCGGACTGCCCGTAGTAGGCGAACCACTTGTCCTGGAACTTCACGAGCCCCTCGACGAACGTCACGTTCGATACCAGGCCGTTCATATCCTCGAAGGTCTGCGGCCTCAGCCATGGCTCCTGCAGCCGGGCGATCACCTTCGTCGGCTCATCGGGGTCGATCGCGATCTGGCCGCAGCGGTAGTCGACGTCGACCGAGCCGTCCTCGTGCACCGTGCGGGTCGCGCCGTTGGTGAGGAAGACGAGAAGTCCGTTGTCGGCCAGCACCGGCGAGGTGCCGATCTCGACGAGAGCCTCGTCCCACGTGCCAGGGGTCGGCGAGTACATCGGCTCGGTATCGGCCGTGCCCGGCGTCCAGTGGATGAGGTCGTCGCTGGTCGCCCAGTAGATCGCACCCTCGCCGAAGTACATCCACCACTTCCCGTGCATCCGCTGCGGCACTATGACACCGGCCTTCGACCAGTTGAACCCGCGCGGGTCCATGGTCTTGAACGTGTCGAAGTCGTCGAACAGCGGGCCGAGCTTGGTCCAGGTGCGCAGGTCGGTCGAGGTCGCGAGGCACAGCTGCGCGCTGCGCCTGTCCCAGCCGGTGTAGGTCAGGTAGTAGGTGCCGTCGATCAACGCGATGCGCGGGTCCTCGCATCCGAAGCGCTCGTAGTCCTCGGAGGGGGAGAGGATCGGCGCATCCTCGCGGGTGAAGTTCACACCGTCCTTCGAGCGCGCGATGCCGATGTGCGACACGATGTCGTCGGCGTGCGCCCGATACAGCAGCACCACCTCGTCGCCGTCGACGATCGCGGCCGGGTTGTAGAGGTTGGCCGACTCCCAGCTGTCGCCTTTCGGTCGCAGGATGGGGTTGGCCTCGTAGGGGGTGAACGGGCCCAGGGGGAAGGTGGCTCCGGAGAACATGGATGCCTTTCTGGCTAGCCTTTGACGGCCGCGCCGAGGTCGGTGGCTCGGAAGAACCGCTGGAAGACGACGAACAGGATCACGACGGGGAAAGCCAGCGCTGTCGCACCGGCGAGGATCGCGCCGTTGGGGTTCGCCGTGGACTGCGCGACGTTGGAGATGTAGTTCGCGAGGGATACGGCGAGCGGCTGCAGCGATGAGTCCTTCGTGATGAGGAACGGCCAGAGGAACTCGTTCCACGGACCGATGAAGGTGACGAGCACGACGGTCACGAGCACAGGCTTGATCAGCGGGATCGCGACCGACGTCAGAAGGCGGATCTCGCCGGCGCCGTCGATGCGTGCCGCTTCGAAGATCTCGACGGGCAGCGCCTTGAAGAACTGCACGAAGATGAACACCGCCGTCGTGTTGATCAGGAACGGCAGGATCATGCCCAGGTACGAATCGCCGAGGCCGTAGCTGCGCGTGATCTGCACGTACAGCGGGATCATCAGCAGCTGGAACGGCACCATCTGCACGAGCAGCATGAGCACCCAGATGACCCCGCGACCGCGGAAGTCGAGTCGGGCGATCGCATAGCCCGCGAGCAGGCCGAACACGACGGTCCCCAGCAGCACGCCCGCCGTGAAGATCAGCGAGTTGAGCAGCGAGCCGACCAGGTCGATGCGCGAGTCGATCGCGACGAAGTTGTCGACGGTCCACCCGGAGGTCGGGAAGAGCTCGTTAGGCGAGTTCGTCGGGTTCTCCTGGAAGGCGCCGACCAGCATGAAGTAGAACGGGAAGGCGAAGCCGATGGCCGCGACCGTGAGGAGCACCAGGCTCAGGATGCGGGGCAGTGAACGCTTGCGTCTCATGGTCATCGCTGCCTGGTTGCGCGGTTGGCGGCGAGCGACAGCATCCCGACCAGGATCACGAGGATCATGCCGATCGCAGCCGCGGTGTCGGGGTTCTGCTGCTGGATGCCCAGCTGGTAGATGAGCAGCACGGGTGTCGAGGAGGCGCCGTCGGGGCCGCCGCCGTTCGTGAGCAGGTACGGCTCGGTGAAGAGGTTGGCGCCGGTGATGATCGACAGGATCAGCACGAGCGTGGTCGCGTTGCGGACGCCGGGGATGGTGACGTTCCAGAAGCGCGAGAACGCTCCGGCGCCGTCGGTCTCGGCCGACTCGTAGAGCTCTTTGGGCACGTTCTGCAGGGCCGCGAGATACAGCAGGATGTAGAACCCCAGCTGCTTCCAGGTCACGTACAGCGCGATCATCGGCATCGCGAGCCCGCTGTTCACGAGCCACGACGGGTCGGGGGCGAGCGGGCCGAGGATGGTGTTGATCAGCCCGTTGCCCGAGAACAGCAGCATCCAGACACCGACGAGCGAGACGCTCGCCGTGAGATACGGCACGTAGAACGCCACCCGGTAGGCGGCGACCCAGCGGATGCCGGTGTTCAGCGCCGCGGCGAGCACGAGCGAGAGCACGGCGGTGAGCGGCACGTTGATGACGAGGAAGATCAGGGTGTTGCGGAACGAGCCGAGCACGCGCGGGTCGGTGAGGACGGTGACGAAGTTGTCGAAGCCCACGAACGGGCGCTCGACCTCGACGTTGGGGGCGGTGAAGAAGTAGTCGTGGAAGGCGATGTAGATCGCGAACCCGAGGGGGTACGCGAAGATCGCGATCACGAAGACGAAGTACGGCAGCGCGAAGAGGGCGCCGAGCGGTTGCGCCCCCAACAGCCGGGTGCGCAACCGCCCCCTGGGTGGCCGTCCCGCGGACGGGGTCGGGGCGGCAGTGCCCCCGGCCACGTCCGCGACGGCGTCGTCTCGGAGCGTCATCGCCGGCTCATCACTCGGCGACGAGATCGTCGATCTTCGCCGCCGCGTTCTTCAGGAAGTCGTCGATCGGCTCCTTATCGAAGATCACGGAGGCGGAGTACTCGTCACGGAACGCCTGCCAGGCCTCTACGGAGTTGGGGATGCTGGGCACATCCGCCGTCGCCTCGGCCTGCTCGGCGAACGCCACGTAGTTCGGGTTCGCGTCGAAGTAGTCGGCGTACGTGCCGGTGAGGTCGGTGCGCATCGGCATCTGACCGGTCGCCTCGAGCAGCTGCCCGTCGTTCTCGACGCTGGTCGAGAACTTCAGGAACTCCCACGCCGTGCCCTGGTTCTCACAGGCGGTGAACATCGAGACGCTCTTCGAGTCGGCGAAGGTCGTCGGGTTCTCGCGGCCGTCGCTCGTGGGCACCGGCATGAAGCCGACGTCGACGGTGTCGGCGTACGACGGGATCGCCCAGGGGCCCGCGAGCTGCATGGCGGTGGTGCCGGCAGACATCGCATCGTCGGTCGACGCCTCGTTCGGGGAGAGCTTCTCGTCGTAGAAGGTCTTCCAGAACTCGGCGACCTCGCTGCCGGCATCCGAGTCGAACGTCGACTTTCCGTCTTCGACGAGCATCGTGCCGTCGGTCTCGGCCAGGTAGAGCGGGTAGAAGTCGAACCAGGGCTGGTAGAACTCGCTGGTGGGTGCCGGCCAGATCGCACTCTGCACGCCCGAGGCGACGATCGCGCGCGAACCTTCGAGGAACTCGTCGTACGTGGTCATCTGGGGGTCTTCGGGGTCGATGCCCGCGGCCTGGAACAGCGCCTTGTTGTACATCACCATCACGGGGTTCGACTTCCACGGCAGCTGATAGAAGCTGTCGTCCGTGGCGTAGGAGTCGACCTCGCCGCCACGATCGGTGATGTAGTCGCTGCCGCCCTCCATGGTGCTGAGGTCGACGAGACCGCCCTGCTTGACCCAGCCCGAGACGGCGGCCGGAGCCACGTTGTAGACGAGGCAGGGCGCGGTGCCCGCGGTGATCGCGGCGGTGATGGCCTCTTCCGACGATGAGCCGGCGGGGATCTCCTGGGCGTTGACCTTCTCATCGGGGTGCTCGGCGTTCCAGGCGTCGACGACGGCGGTGCCCCAGGCGACCTCCTGCTCGTTGTTCGACAGCCAGATGTCGATGGGACCGGTGGAGTCGGCTGAGCCTTCGCCGCCGCCCCCGCCTGCCGAGCATCCGGTGACGACGAGCGCTGCCGCACCTAAGAGCGCTGCTGCGCGGATCTTCTTCTTCATGGTGTCCTCCTTGACGCGATGGTTCGGGTGATCGTCTAACGGGTGGTGCTCTCCCGGAAGTGCACGATGTTGCAGTCGACGACCTCGGTGCGCGGTTCGGCGCCCAGGATGTCGGCCAGCAGCAGGCGGGCGGCCGCGCGTCCTCGCGCGGCGGGCCCTGACGAGACGCTCGTGAGAGCGGGGGAGAGGTGGGCGGAGAGGTGGTCGTCGTCGAAGCCGGCGATCGCGAGATCTCGGGGGATGCTGAGCCCGCTCGAACGGGCATACGACAACCCGGCGATCGCCATGGTGTCGTTCGAGTACAGGATGGCGGTTGGCCGATCTGGCAGGTCGAGCAGCTCGGCGGTGCGGGCACGGCCGCTGGCGGCGGTGAAGTCGCCCTCGCGCAGCAGCTCGTCGTCTCCCACGGCGTCGATGTAGGCATCCGCGCGCACTCGCGAGTGCACGTAGTCGAGCGGACCCGCGACGTGCGCGATGCGCTCGTGGCCCTCGGCGCGAAGGTACGCGATGATCTCGCGGATCGGCTTCGCGTCGTCGGTGCGGACGCAGGAGAAGCGGGTCGGCCGCTCGTAGGCGCCCACCAGCACGGCGGGCAGCTCGAGTTCTTCGAGCAGCGGCACGCGCCAGTCGTCGGTGCGCAGGTCGAGCAGCAGGGCGCCGTCGGCTCGTCCGTGGCTGAGAGCGCGGTACGCGCGCTCCTCGGCGGCGCGGTCGGGGACGACGTGCAGGATCAGTCCGGTCTCGGTCTCGGCGAGCACCGACTCGACGCCCGCGATGAAGGCCGGGAAGAACGAGTCGTTCGCGATGACATCGGGGTCGCGGGCCAGCACGACGGCGACGGCATTGGCCTTCTGCGTGGCCAGAGCCCTGGCGCTCTGGCTCGGAACCCAGTTCAGCTTCTCGGCAGCGGCGAGGACCTTGGCCCTCGTGTCATCGGAGATGGGCCGCTTGCCGCTCAGGGCGTGCGAGACGGTGGCCTTGGTGACGCCGGCCTCGCGGGCGACGTCTGCGATCGTCGTGCGGCTCATGCCACCTCCTCGTGGAACATCGGGCTGATCGTCGGCATCCGGTCTGGCAGTGTTTAACCGGTTTGACGATCAGGGGTGAAGCGAGTGTAAACCGGTTTGACGATCGTGGTCAAGGCCCCTTTCAATGGCGGAGCCCCGGATCAGACGACGCCGTTCAGACGACGCCGATCAGATGACGCGGTTCAGACGACGCCGCTCAGACGAACGTGACGGTCTGCTGCAGACGGGTGCGCACGTCGAACAGCTCGTTGCCGCCGATCGCACGGGCGCCGGGCACGCCCTGGCGCAGCACCATCGAGAGCGCACTGCGTCGCACGACGACCACCGGCACTCCGCGGCTGCTGCCGAGCGGTGTCACGGCCTGCGACAGATCGTCGTCGGGGAGCACCATGATGACGCCGCCGAACTTGACGCGCGCCGCCTTGGCGACCGTGCGCATGCGCGAGAGCGCGGAGGTGACAGGTGCGCGTGTGCCGAGGCTCGGCCCGGTGATCTCGCCGCGTCGGAACCCGACGACTCCACCGAAGTCCTCTGACATCAAGCCGTAGAGGCCCGACGGGCTGAGCACCACGTGGTCGAGCTTGTCGTCGGCATCCGCGCCCGTGGCGACGTCGTGCCAGACGGTGAAGCCCATGCCGAGAGCGCTCACCGTACGGGCGGTCGCCTCTTCGGCCAGCGCATCGGCGAGCAGTCGTCGCAGGTCTCGCGGTGCCGAGCGCACGAGCGCGGGGTCGTATGGGTCGGGGACCTCGACGCCGCGGCCCGCCCATTCGCGGATCAGCGAGAGGTAGCGCTCGCGTCGCCAGCCGCCGGGGTGGCCGTACGAGCGCGCGCGGGGGCGCGTGTCGGTGCGCGTCGCGGATTGCGGACGCCATCCGCTCCACTCCGGCTCCGACGGGACGCCGGGGTGCGCGCCGCTGCGGCGATCGTAGGCGGCGCGGCTCTCGGCGGTGCCGACGAGCTCCCACGCGCGCTGCACCTGGATGAACACGGCGGCGTCGCCTCCGGTGTCGGGGTGCGACTCGCGCAGACGGAGCCGGTAGGCGCGCCGCAGCTCGACGTCGTCGACCGACGGGTCCACACCGAGGATCTCGTAGGCAGAGGCCGAGAGCGGGCTGTCGAACATCGCTCTCCTTCCGAGATCGCGGCATCCAGAATATCCGGATGCTGTTGTGGATCAGCCGTGGCGGTCGGGGTCAGCCGTGAGCCCAGTCGTGGGAGGCGGGATGCGGGAAACCCTGGACGGCTCGGCTGCGGCTGGTCTGAAGCGCGTCGTCTGCGAGCAGTGATCAGCTCCGAGGGGCAGGTCGGAATACGTCGATCACGGGGTGCGCGACGGCGAACGGGACGGCCGTGGCCGTGACGGGATCGAAGAGACGCGCGGGCGTGCGACCGGAGGCGAGCTCTTGTCGGGCGGCGGGGTCTGTGGCGTACAGTCGCAGGGCCAGCCAGAGGAGAGTGCCGTCGATCCCGAGCGACAACGGCTCGACGTCGAGTGACTTCTTACGTCGGAAGAATGGGTGTCGCCAGACCGACTCGAATGACGTCGCGGTCGGAGCGACGTGCACGCGAAGCACCATCATCCCCGCAGCACCCTCGGTGAACTCGATCGTCTCAATGTCGTGCCACTGCACCGCGGCGTCGGAGAGGAACGAGGCAGAGCCGAGACCGTTCGGATGCAGGATGAGTCTGCGAGGGTGCGCTGCAGCGATCCCCGTACTCACCGTCGCGATAACGCAAAGAGCGGCGCACGAACCCCAGGCGATCGCCCATCCGCCGCTCGTAGTCACCGTGGCGATCACACAGAACGCTGCAGCGGTGCCCACGGCAGCGAGCAACGCAAGGGTGTGGCCTCGGCGACCGGGGATGAGGATGCCGTGCGGGAGAGCGTCTCGCGCGGCGCTGATCTGGGCCGGTCCTGTGCGCCGCACTCTCGTCGTCACGAGCTGGAACACGACGAACGCCCAGCACACGATCGGGATCGAGATGAGGATCGGCACCATCGACGCCAGGCTGGATGCGAGGGGACGTTCGAGAGCAGCGCCCCACAGCAACGCGGAGAGCGCCACAGCGAGAACCGCACTCAGCCACAGGGCCACGACGGCACCGTGCCTCCCGAGGAGCGCCTCCAGGCGCGTCGTCGGCATCGGGCGCGGAGCCCTCATCGCGTCATCCAAAGATCGCGTTCCACGTGTCTCCGATCCCTTCACCGATCGCGCCGATGCCGTCGCCGATCGCGCCCACGGTGTTCGAGCATCGGCACCCCCGCGGTACCCGAGGGCTCGCCGTCATCCGACGATCTCGCCTGGTCGCCGAGCAAGCCGGTGACCATCGCGGTGCAGTTGTGCCTGGCATCCCACCACTGCTTGCGGACACGCGTGATGACCGCATCCGCGTCGTCGACCGAGGCGACCGGTTCGACGGTCGCGATGAACCGCGACTTCTTGATGACGAGCTCGTGCTTCACAGGCGCGGCGATCGTGGCCGGGCAGGTGCGGGCGGAGGTCATCCGCCCCAGACTACCCAGCCACCATGCGCACTCAACGGTCGACGAACGACATCTGCTGCGGGTTGTAGCGGTCGCCCTGCACTCCCACGCGCGCCGCGAGCTGGTCGAGATCGGCCATCTCGTCGGCCGAGAGCGCGACGGCCGTCGCTCCCGCATTCTCGGCGATCCGCGATGTGCGCCTCGTTCCGGGGATGGGGACGATGAACGGTTGCCGGGCGAGCAGCCAGGCGAGCGCGATCTGGCCGGACGACGACTGCTTCGCCTCCGCGAGAGCCGTGACGTGACTCACGAGGGCCTGGTTCGCGGCCCGGTTCTCCTCGCTGAAGCGCGGGATGGTGCCGCGGATGTCCCCGTCTGAGAACGAGGTCGTCTGGTCGACTGTGCCGGTGAGGAATCCCTTGCCGAGCGGGCTGAACGGCACGAACCCGATGCCGAGCTCGGCGAGAGTGGGGAGCACCTCGTCCTCGGGGTCGCGGGTCCACAGCGAATACTCGCTCTGCACTGCCGTGACCGGCTGCACCGCGTGCGCGCGGCGAATCGTCGATGCGGATGCCTCGGAAAGACCGAAGTCACGCACCTTGCCCTCGGCGATCAGCTCGCCGACGGTGCCGGCGACGTCGTCGATCGGCACGTCGGGGTCGACGCGGTGCTGGTAGAAGAGGTCGAGCACGTCGGTGCGCAGGCGCCGCAGCGACTCCTCGGCGACGCGGCGGATCTGCTCGGGTCGGCTGTCGAGGCCCACGCTCTTGCCGTCTTCGATGCGCCAGCCGAACTTCGTCGCGATGACGACCTGGTCGCGGATCGGCTCGAGGGCCTCGCCTACGAGCTCTTCGTTGACATACGGCCCGTAGACCTCCGCCGTGTCGAAGAACGTCACTCCGTGGTCGAGTGCCGAACGCAATACGGCGATCATCTCGTCGCGGGTGCCGGGATTCGGGCCGTAGCTCTGCGACATCCCCATGCATCCGAGTCCGACAGCCGAGACCTCGAGTCCTTGGCCGAGTGTGCGAGTGTGCATGTCGTGTCCTTTCGTCAAGGCCGACGCTACGCCCGGCCTGGACGATGAGGGAGGGGCTGTCAGACCCTCCCTCATCCCGACCAGGACTACTCGGCCGAGTCGTCGCGCAGGTACGCGATGTGCGCCGCGTGGCGAGCCAGGTGGTTCTGCGAGGTGCGCACGAACAGCCAGGCGACGAGCAGCAGCACGAACCAGATCGGCGTCACCAGCAGCGCGGTCAGGGTGTCTGGCTGGGTCGTGAGCGCCCACAGGATGAACACGAAGAACGCGAGCACCACGTAGACCATGAAGACGCCGCCCGGCATGCGGAACCTCGATGCGGCCACCTTCTCGGGGCGCCTGCGCCGGTAGACGAGGTAGCTGCAGAGGAAGATCGTCCAGACGAACATGAAGCACACGGCCGAGACCGTGGTCACCATGTCGAACGCCGTGCCGATGTCCTCGCCCGCGTAGAGAAGCACGACGCCCGAGAACAACAGGATGCACGACAGGAACAGCGCGTTCTGCGGCACGCGGCGCTTCGAGAGGCGGCCGAAGAGGCGCGGGGCATCGCCGTCCTGAGCGAGCCCGAACACCATGCGCGAGGTCGAGTAGATGCCCGAGTTGGCGCTCGACATCGCCGAGGTGAGCACGACGAGGTTCACGACGGTCGCGGCGATCCCGAGGCCGGCGAGGGCGAACATCGCGATGAAGGGGCTCTCGCCCGCGACGTACTGGGTCCACGGGGTGACCGCCATCAGGATGACGAGCGCGCCCACGTAGAAGAGCAGGATGCGGATCGGGATCGCGTTGATCGCCTTCGGCAGGTTCTTCTCGGGGTCCTTGGTCTCGGCCGCGGCGGTGCCGACGAGCTCGACGCCGACGAACGCGAACACGGCGATCTGGAATCCGGCGACGAAGCCCATGAAGCCGTGGGGGAACATGCCGCCGTGATCCCACAGGTTGCTGAAGCTGGCGGTGCCGGCATCGTGCTGGAAGCCGGTGAAGATCATCACGAGACCGGTGATGATGAGCGCGACGATCGCGACGATCTTGATCAGCGCGAACCAGAATTCCATCTCGCCGAACGCGGCGACGGTGGGCAGGTTCAGTGCGAGCAGGATGACGATGACGAGCACGCCGGGGATCCACAACGGGATGCCGGGGATCAGCGCATCCGTGTACCCGGCGATCGCGATCACGTCGGCGACGCCGGTGACGACCCAGCAGAACCAGTAGGTCCATCCGGTGAAGAAGCCGGCCCACGGGCCGAGCAGGTCGCTCGCGAAGTCGCTGAACGACTTGTACTTGAGGTTCGACAGCAGCAGCTCGCCCATCGCCCGCATGACGAAGAAGAGCATGAAGCCGATGATCATGTAGACGAAGATCACCGAGGGGCCGGCGACCGAGATCGTCTTGCCGCTGCCCATGAAGAGGCCGGTGCCGATCGCTCCGCCGATCGCGAGCAGCTGGATGTGCCGGTTGCTGAGCGCCCGTTTCAGGTGCTGCTCGTCTCCGTCGGCGGCTCCGCCCACCCCGACGGTTCTTTCCGTGTCCTGTGTCGTCATCGCTCGAACCTCCGGTGTTCCGTGCCGCACCCCGCCGCGGCATCCTTCCGACCGTACTTGCCGATCGAGGCTGGCAGTAAACCGAAACGATTCGATATCCTGGTTCGACCCCCGATCATCCCCCAGTTCTGCGAGCCGCTTCCTCATGGCCACCTCTCTCACCACGGGCCGCCCGTGGCGTGTCATCCTCTCGTTCTCGATCCCCCTGCTGCTCGGCAACGTCGTGCAGCAGATGTACCAGTTCGCCGACGCCGTCGTCGTCGGCCGCCATCTCGGCGTCGAATCCCTCGCGGCCGTCGGCGCCACCGGCAGCCTGCTCTTCCTGCTGATCGGCTTCGCCTGGGGCCTGACCAGCGGCTTCGCGATCCCGATCGCCCAGGCGTTCGGCGCGGGAGACGGCGCGGCCGTGCGACGATCCGTCGCGACCGGCGTGATCCTGACCGGCATCACCAGCGTCGTGCTGACGATCGTCGCGCCGCTGATCGCTGCGCCCGTGCTCACGCTGCTGCAGACCCCGGCCGAACTCATGCCCGAGGCGACGATCTTCACGCAGATCAGCTTCATCGGCGCGAGCGCGACGATGTTCTTCAACTACCTCTCGGCGATCATCCGGGCGATCGGCGACTCGCGCACGCCCCTGATCTTCCTCACGGTGTCGTGCGCGCTCAACGTCGGCCTCGTCGTCCTCATGGTCGGCCCGCTCGAGTGGGGAGTGGGCGGAGCTGCCCTCGCGACGGTCGTCGCCCAGGCCGTCTCGGTCGCGCTGTGCCTCGAATTCGTGCGTCGCCGCCTGCCGATGTTGCACCTGCGCCGTGCCGACTGGCGGGTCACCCGTGACGACTTCAGAGAGCACCTGCGCCTCGGACTCCCGATGGGATTCCAGGCATCGATCATCGCGATCGGAACCCTCGTGGTGCAGGTCGCGCTCAACACCCTCGGATCCGAGGCGGTCGCCGCCTACACGACGGCGTCGCGGGTCGACGGTCTCGCCGTGGCCTTCCTCTCGTCGCTGGGGCTGGCATCGTCGATGTACGCGGCGCAGAACCTCGGCGGACGTCGCCCCGACCGCATCCGCCGCGGAGTGATCGAGGGCACCTGGATGGCGATCGCCGCCGGTCTCGCACTCGGAGCGCTGATCATCGCGTTCGGAACGCCCATGGTGCGGCTGTTCGTCGGTGAAGGATCCGACGAGGTCGTCAGACTCGCGCACCTCATGCTGATCATCAACGGATGCGGATACTGGGCGCTCGGCGTGCTGTTCGTGCTGCGCGGCGCGCTGCAGGGGCTCGGTCACACGCTGATCCCCACGGTCACCGGGGTGGTCGAGCTCGTGATGCGGGTGGGTGCCGCTCTCGTGCTCGGCGCGCTGATCGACTTCGAGGGTGTGGCGCTCAGCAACCCGCTGGCCTGGCTCGGCGCGATCGCCCTGCTGGTCCCCGCGTACGTGCGCGCCCACCGCGACCTCGGCCGCATGCCGGTGGACCCCGTCGAGTCGACCGAGACGTCGACGATGGCGATCATCGGACCGACCGACGGCTCGATGGTCGTCGACGCGGTCGTCACCCAGCCGGTGCGCGTGATCAAGGCGTCGCGTTTCGCAAGGTTGAAGCGCCGCTGAACGACGCGTCACAGTTGCGGAACATCATCCTTGAGATGGATGCCCGGTATGCCGACACTTCGTAGTGTTGGTAGTGCGGAGATTCCGTTTGACCGGGGGGTCATGATGACGTCATCAAGAGTGGCAAACGAACTGGCATCGATACTGGTGCCGATCGGAGTGGTGGGAGCCGTGATCGCGGCTCTGTGCGCGATCGTCGCAGGAGTCGCGATCATGCGCGGCGCTGCGGGGCTCGCGGGCGGAGCTGTGGGTCTATGGATCCCGAGTGCGATGCTCAGCTCCACCGCATCCTTCGCGAGTCAGTGGACTCCACTGCTCGTGTCCGGCATCGCGCTCGCCGCGATGCTCGTGATCGGCGCCGTGGCGCGTGCGATCGTGAGCACCGGGGAACCGGCGCGGCAGACCGCGCGCACAGCACGGGCCGAGGCCCTCGCGAAGGCGCCGGAGTCGCAGCCCGCACCGCGCGCGTCGACGGCACCGAGCACCGGCTCGCAGCCCGCGCTCGCCAGCTGAGATCGCCGGCTGAGCGGGCGCGCGGTCAGCGGTAGTCGCGGTCGCGGTGCTGCCCGGCCTCGTCGCCCGAGGTCACGCGCTCGGCCTCTCTGGCGCGCAATTCGACCCGGCGGATCTTGCCCGAGATCGTCTTGGGCAGCTCCGGCACGAACTCGATGATGCGCACCCACAGGTGCGACGACAACCGGTCATGGGCGTACGCGAAGATCGATCGCGCGGCGTCCGCCTCGGCATCCACGGCATCCGTCCGCAGGCACACGTAGGCCTTCGGCACTGCCAGTCGTGTCGGATCGGGGCTCGGGATCACCGCGGCCTCGATCACCAGGTCGTGCTCGAGCAGCACCGACTCGAGCTCGAACGGCGAGATCTTGTAGTCGGAGGCCTTGAACACGTCATCCGCCCGACCGATGTAGGTGAGATACCCCTCGGCATCCCGCTGAGCGATGTCACCGGTGTGGTGATAGCCGCCGACGCGCGACTCGGCCGTCTTCTCGGGATCGTCGTAGTATCCGGCCATGAGCCCGACCGGAGGGCGGGCCAGGTCGAGCGCGATCTCGCCCTCGTGCCCGGCGAGCTCTCCGGTGGCGGGGTCGAGCAGCACGACGGGGTATCCGGGCAGCGGGCGCCCCATGGATCCGACCTTGACGATCTGACCGGGGGAGTTGCCGACGCAGGCCGTCATCTCGGTCTGGCCGAAGCCGTCGCGGATCGTGCCGCCCCAGGCCTCGCGCACCCGGTCGATGACCTCGGGATTCAGCGGTTCGCCGGCGCCGACGAGCTCGCGCGGCGGATGGGTGAGGCGCCCGAGGTCGGCCTGGATCAGCATGCGCCACACGGTGGGCGGCGCGCAGAACGTCGAGACGTGGTGCGTGTCCATCACCTGCATGAGGGTGTTCGCGTCGAAGCGGTCGTAGTTGTAGACGAACACCGTCGCCTCGGCGAGGAACGGCGAGTAGAAGCTCGACCAGGCGTGCTTCGCCCACCCGGGCGACGAGATGTTGAGGTGCACGTCATCCGGGCGCACGCCCAGCCACCACATGGTCGACAGGTGTCCGATCGGATACGAGACGTGGGTGTGCTGCACGAGCTTCGGGCGGCTGGTGGTGCCGCTCGTGAAGTAGAGCAGGGCCGTGTCGTCGGCGGGTGTCGCGGCATCCGGCTCGAACGTCGTCGGCGCGCCGGATGAGTCGTCGAAGCGCGTCCACTCGGAGGGGATGCCGTCGCCCACCCCGATGCGCAGCACGCCGGCGTCTATGTCGGCGATGCGCTCGGAGAGGCCACCCAGGGTCACGATCGCGCGGGCCCGGCCGTGCTCGACGCGGTAGGCGAGGTCGGATGCCGAGAGCAGCGTCGAGGTCGGGATCGACACCGCGCCGATCTTGGTGATCGCGAGCATCACCTCCCACAGCTCGATCGTGTTGCCGAGCATCACGATGACGTGGTCGCCCCGGCCGATGCCGAGGCCGGTCAGCCACGCGGCGACCTGGTCCGAGCGGGCGGAGAGGTCGCCGTACGTCCACGACTCGAGGCTGAGGTCGGCCGAGACGATCTGCACGGCCGGCCGATCGGGTGTCTCACCCGCGACGACGTCGAACCACTCGAGGGCGAAGTTGAACTCGGTGGGCGTCGGCCAGGAGAATCCGTCACGCGCCGCGGCGTAGTCGGTGGCGTTCGCGAAGAGGAAGTCGCGCATCTCGCGGATCGCGGTCGTGGCTGCGGTGGCGCTGCGGCTCATTCGGGGCTCCCTTGCTCGACGGACGTGTTCCATCCTCGCCCACGATCAGCTCAGCGCGCGAGCAGGCCCGCACCGTCGCGGAGCTCGAACACCAGCTGCGTCTCGGTGCCGCGCACGACGGGGTGGATCGTGATGTGCTCGAGCACGATGTCGCGCAGGGCGGTGGCGTCCTGCACCGCGACATGCACGAGGAAGTCGTCGACCCCCGCGACGTGGAACACCTGCAGCACCCGCGGGATGGCTGCGAGCGCGTCGAAGAGCGCGGTGACCTTGGGGCCCGTGTGATTCGCGAGGCGCACCTTGATGATCGCCTGCAGGGGCAGGCCCAGGGCCGCGCCGTCGACCCGGATGCGGGTATCGCGGATGATCCCGCGCTCACGCAGGGCGCGCACGCGGTGGGCGCACGTCGACTCGGCGAGACCGAGCCGGTGGGCCAGAGCCTTATTGGTGATCTCAGCATCGCGGGTCAGCGTGGCCAGGATCTCGAGATCTGTCTCGTCGAGTTGTGCTTTCGCCAATGCGCGCGCCCCCTCGTGATCAACTGTTTGGTCAGAATATCGAGAATGCCTCAGAACGCGACGGATGCTGTCGAATTTCTGCGCATCGATCGCGATTCGGGCAACGTGGCAGGCATGACTGCACCGTTGCATCCAGACACCGTCGCCGTGCACAGCGGCCGCTCAGACCTCGAGGCACTCGGAGTGCACGCGCTGCCGATCGACCTGTCGACGACCAACCCGCTGCCAGACATCGAGCGCGGAGGCGACTCGTACGAGGCGATGGCGACGGGTGGGCGTCCGCCTGCCGACGGCAGCATGGTCTACGCACGACTCTGGAACCCGACCGTGGCGCGGTTCGAAGATGCCCTCGCCGAACTCGAGCACGCCGAGGCCGCCGTCGCCTTCGCATCGGGCATGGCGGCGATGACCGCGGTGATCCTCGCGCACGGTCCTGCGGCGGGCAGGAACCACGTGGTCGCGGTGCGACCGCTCTACGGCGGCACCGATCACCTGCTCGGCTCCGGTCTGCTGGGCGTTGAGACGACGTACTGCCACCCCGCCGAGGTCGCAGCGTCCATCCGCCCCGACACAGGACTCGTGGTGGTCGAGACCCCCGCCAACCCGACACTCGACATCGCCGACATCGCCGCAGTGGTGGCACAGGCGGGAGGTGTGCCGGTGGTGGTCGACAACACCTTCGCCACGCCCGTGCTGCAGAACCCCATCGACCACGGCGCGGTCATGTCGCTGCACAGTGCCACGAAGTACCTCGGCGGGCACGGCGATGTGATCGCCGGCGTGGTGGCCTGCGACGAGCGGACCGCAGAGGCGCTCCGCCGAGTGCGCGCCGTGACCGGTGGGCTGCTGCACCCGCTCGGCGCCTACCTGCTGCACCGCGGACTCACGACCCTTCCGGTGCGCATGCGAGCGCAGCAGGAGAGCGCTCGCCGCATCGTGCAGTGGCTGATCGACCGCCCGGAGGTCGCCGAGGTGTTCTACCCAGGACTCGACGACGACCCGGAGGGCGTCATCGCGCGCCAGATGCGCGGCACCGGGGCGATGATCGCGATGCGGATGCGGGGCGGGTATGCCGCGGCATCCGCTGTGACCTCGTCGACGTCGCTGTTCACCCACGCCGTGTCGCTGGGCGGCGTCGATTCACTGATTCAGCATCCGGCCGCGCTCACCCACCGGCCCGTGCCTGCAGAGGCGCGCCCCGACGCTGATGTCCTGCGACTGTCGATCGGTCTCGAGGACGTCGACGACCTGATCGCCGACCTCGCCCAGGCGTTCGCAGCGCTGACGCCGGCGGAGGACGCGGTGGCATCCGGCCGTCCGTGGGCGTGATCTCGGCGACGTTTGTCGAACAGCTACAAGGAACTGAGTCTCACTCTGAATGAGATCTAGTTCCGAGGCGCAAACCTGTGCGAATCCTGAGAACCCGCCCATACACTCGCCGGTGGCAACGACGCCACTGACCCCGGGAGTCCTCAATGACGAGTGCAAAACCCCACGCGCACGGAATCGGCATGCGCATAGCCGTGATCGTGCTCAGCCTGCTGCTGGCTGCGATGGTGATCCTGTTCTTCCTGACCACAGGCAAGATCGCGGCCGGTGCTGCGGAGCTCGCCGACGGCACGACGACCGCACGAGACGGCTCGGCCGACCTCGCGGCAGGTGCCGGTGATCTCTCTGCGGGTGCCGACGAGCTCGCCGCCGGCACGGAGCTGCTCGCTGCGGGGGCCACGAGTGCCCACGTCGGCTCAGAGAAGGTCGCCACGGGTGCGCAGAGCGCGTCCACCGGCGCCGCCGCGCTCGCCGTCGGTGCCGACACCCTCGCGATCGGCGCCTCGAACGCCGCGTCCGGTGCTGCTCGGCTCAGCGCCGGAGCACTGTCGGCGCTGACGGGCGCCGAGCGTCTCGAATCGGGACTCACGAAGGCGGATGCCGGTGTGCAGTCTGCTCTCGACGGCGCGCAGCAGGTCTCGGCCGGTGCACAGCAGATCGACTCAGGAGCCCAGGCCGCGCTCGACGGGGCTCAGCAGGTGGCGGCAGGAACGCAGCAGGTCGACGGCGGAGCCCAGTCGCTCGTCGTCGGCGCTCAAGACCTCACGAAGGGCGCGCAGCAGGTCGACGCGGGAGCCCAGTCGGTGCTCGACGGAGCGACGAACCTCGCTGCTGGGGTCGCCGGCGCACACCACGTCGCGGGGCAGGTGCTCGGCGGGGCGAACCAGCTCAGCTCGACGATCACCGGCGCCGTGACGCCGCAGCTTCAGGCGCTCGCCAGCCCGGAGAACGCCGCGGCCATCACCGCGGCGGCGAACGGCGCCCCCGCGAACGCGCAGCAGCTGGCCGATGCACTCTCCCAACTCGCCGCGGCAGACCCGGCGAACGCGCAGATGCAGCAGCTCGCGGCTCTCGCCGCGGGACTGGATGCCCAGGTCGACGGGATCGCCGGAGCAGCCGCGGCAGCACCTGTGCTCGCGCAGGGGACGATCCAGGCCGCCGCCGGCGCGCAGCTGGTCGCCGGAGGTGCGAATGCGCTGGTCAACGGTGATGCCGCACAGGGGTGGCCGGGAACGGTCGCGCTGGCGGACCCGAGCGCCGGCGCCCCGGCCTTCGTCACCGGGGTGCAGCAGCTGAGGGCCGGCACCTCCGGTCTCGCGGCCGGTGCCTCGACGCTCGAGTCCGGTATGGGCACGCTCAAGGCCGGTGCCTCAGCGGTATCCGCCGGTGCGCTGAAGCTCGCCGACGGCGTGCAGCCCCTGAGCGAGGGAGCATCGCGGCTATCGGGAGGCGCGCTCGCGCTGGCCACCGGCCTTCAGCCTCTGAAGGCCGGAACTGCCGAGTTGTGGGCGGGCGCGGATCGGCTCGCCGCTGGTCTCGACACGCTCGCCGATGGCGCCGTGTCACTGCAGGACGGTTCGGCGCGGCTCAGCTCCGGTGCGGCGAGCCTCGACGATGGCGCGACCGCGCTGGCCGAGGGCACCGAGACGCTGAAGGTCGGTGCATCAGACCTGAGCACAGGCGTCGGCGAGCTCTCCGAGGGCGCGGCCACGGTGGCTGAAGGCACCGGCGAGCTGGCGGAAGGCGGAGACAAGCTCGAAGCGGGTGCGTCGGAACTCGCAGACGGCAACGGCCTGATCGCAGACGGCTCCGGCACGCTCGCGACCGCGACGGCGGGCGCCGCGCCGTCGATGCTGCCCTGGATGCTCGTCGTCACGCTGGCGGGGCTCATCGCGGTCGGCTTCTGGATCGGCCACCGCGTCAGCCACAGTCGGGCGAACGTCTGAGCGGCATCCCGGACTGACGCCGCACGCATCGAAGGAGATCTCTCGTTCCGAAGGACCCGATCCGTAGGATCGTCCTTCGACACGGGAGATCTCCTTCGGCACGCGTGAGACGCAGGGCGAGAGGATGCCGGAGCCTGGCTCTACGGCAGGCGGATCGTGCCGGTGGCGATGCGCTCGGTGGGCATCCGATCGCGGTTGTAGGTGATCTCCTCGTACCCGTGCGGGGTGGGCGCCCCGTCTTCGTCGAGGCTCACGAACACGATCTTCTCGATCGTGAGGATGCGCTTGCGGGTGATCATGTTGCGGGCGACCGCGCGCATGGTCAAAGAGGTGGTGCCGAAGTGCGTCGCCTGCAGACCGATCTCGATCAGATCGCCCTGCACGGCGGACGCCTCGAAGTTGATTTCCGAGATGTGCTTGGTCACCGCACGGTAGTTGCCCAGCTGCACGATCGCGTAGATCGCCGCCTCCTCGTCGATCCACTTCAGCAGGCTGCCGCCGAACAGCGATCCGTTCGCGTTGAGGTCTTCGGGTTTCACCCATTTGCGGGTGCGGAAGTTGATGCCGTCTTCGGACCACTGCCACTCGCGTGTCTTCTGCTTCGCCATGCTCCGAGGGTAAGAGCATCGTGAGTCGGCGGTGTTACGCGGGAGTTCCGGCTCGATCTGCTCTGGGCGCGATCTGCTCTGGGCCGATCTGCTCTGGGCCGATCTGCCTCGGGCGGATACCGCCCCGCGCACGGTCCCGGCGGCGGATGCTGAGGCCATGAGCGAAGAGACCCCCATCCCGCAATTCGGACCCGAGGCCAGACGGGCCCTGTTCCACGAGCGCGTCCTCGTGCTCGACGGCGCCCTCGACGACGACAACGGCACGCTGCTCATGACGCAGCTGCTCACCCTCTCGGCTGAGGATCCGACGACCGATATCGCCCTCTGGATCCACTCGCCCGGCGGCTCCGTGCCGTCGATGCTCGCGATCCGCGACCTCATGAAGATGGTGCCGAACGACGTGTCGACGCTCGCCCTCGGACTCGCGTGCAGCGCGGGGCAGTTCCTGCTCTCTGCCGGGACGAAGGGCAAACGCAGGGCGCTGCCGCACGCCCGCATCCTCATGCATCAGGGCTCTGCCGGCATCGGCGGCTCTGCCGGCGAGATCGAGACGCAGGCAGACGACCTGCGGCACATGCGCGACACCGTTCTCGGGCTGATCGCCGACGACACCGGGCAGCCCGTGGAGCGGATCTTCGAGGACTCGCTCCACGACCGCTGGTACACCGCCGGGGAGGCGAAGGACTACGGGTTCATCGATGAGATCGTCGGCTCGCTCGCCGATCTCATGCCGCGTCGACGGGCGCGGGTCGGTCTGGGGGCGAGCGCATGAGCGGCTACACGATCCCGAATGTCATCGCGCAGCATCCGCGGGGCGAACGCGTGATGGACGTCTACTCGCACCTGCTCGCCGAGCGCGTCATCTACCTCGGCACCGGAATCGACGCGGGAGTCGCCAATGCTCTGATCGCGCAGCTGCTGCACCTCGACGCCGACAGCCAGGACGCGGGTGTGCAGTTCTACATCAACAGCGAAGGCGGCGACCCGGGGGCGGCGCTCGCGATCTACGACACGATGCAGCACATCCGTCCCGCGGTCGCGACGACCTGCGTCGGGCAGGCGATCGGACCCGCCGCGCTGCTCGTCGCCGCCGGTGCGCCGGGGCAGCGGGCCGCACTCGCCCACGCCCGCATCGTGCTGCATCAGCCCGCCGGGCAGTCCCGAGGGGCGATCCCCGATCTGATCCTCGCGGCCGACGAGGTCGTGCGGGTGCGGGCTGACATGGAGTCGATCCTCGCCAGGCACAGCGGCCGCTCGCTGAACGAGCTGCGCGCCGACACCGACCGGGATCGCGTCTTCACGGCGTCCGCCGCCCTGGAGTACGGACTCATAGACACCGTCTTGGGGGAGCGGGCGGTCTGAGCCCGGGCCGGGTGTTTCGGGCACGCCTGACCCCCGGCCGTCTGCAGGATCGAAGCACGAATGCGGGATGACTCGGCCGTTCTGATCCTGCAGGCGTGCCGTGGTCCTGCCGACGGCCCGGACCGCCGGTGGCTGAACCGGGAGGCCGGTCAGGCGGCGAGGGCGAAGGCGCCGCGAGTGACAGACACCGCAGCGGATGCCGGGGCCGCCGTGGCCTGACGCAGGTCGTCGGCCACGGCGCTCGTCAGCTCGACGAGCGAGGTGTCGAGGGCTCCGGCGATCGCGGCGATCATCTCGCTCGACGGCTCTTTGAGTCCTCGCTCGACCTCCGAGAGGTACTGCGGCGAGACCCCGGCGTTGTCTGCGGTCTCGGTCAGCGTCTCGTCGCGGGCATGTCGTCGGCGTCGCAGCTGATCGCCCAGCATGTGGCGCCACAGAGGTTCCGGTTCGAACGGCCGCGGACGAGCCGGACGAGGCGGACGAGATGCACGGGAGAACGGGACGAGGTCGGCCATGCCTCACGATAATCCGCCGTCAGTGCGGGGTTCGAGCGGTTCTGCTCAGAGCAGAACCGCTCGCAGTCAGGCTTCAGTGCGCTCCGACGACGCGCTCTCCGAGGCGGCGACGACCGCATCCGTCGCCGCCCAGCTGGCGAGCATCCGCAGCTTCTCCTCCGAAGCGGAGCCCGGCTCCGCAGTGTAGGTCGACATCTGCAGACCGGGATCGGCCGGCAGCTCGAACGCCTCGTAGGTGAGTTCCATCTCGCCGACGACGGGGTGGTTGATCCTCTTGACGCCGCTGCGGTGGAAGCGCACGTTGTGCGCGGCCCACAGGGTGCGGAAGCGCTCGCTGCGGGTCGACAGCTCGCCCACGAGATCGGTGAGCTTGCGGTCGAACGGGTTGCGCCCGGCTTCGCCGCGCATCGCGGCCACGAGCTCCTGGGTGTTGCGCTCCCATTCGGGGTAGAACTCCTGCGCGGCCGGGTCGAGAAAGGCGAAGCGGGCGCTGTTGGGCACCGGCGTCGTGAAGAGCGGCGCATAGAGCGCGCGGCCCAGCGCGTTCGCCGCGAGGTAGTCGAAGTAGTTGTTGCGCACGATCGCGGGCGCTTCCGTCATCGCGTCGAGCAGGCGCAGGATGCTGGGTCGCAGCGTCTCGACCTTCTTGCGCGGCTTGCGGGCGACCGGTGACGCGTTGGCCGTGCGGGCGAGGTCGAACAGATGCGCCGTCTCGGCCTCGTCGAGCTGCAGGGCGCGGGCGAGCGCGTCGAGCACGCTGTCGGAGACCCCCGACAGATCACCCCGCTCGAGGCGGGTGTAGTAGTCGACGCTGACGCCGGCGAGCAACGACACCTCTTCGCGGCGAAGCCCGGGCACGCGCCGGTTCCCGCCGTATGCGGGCAGGCCTGCCTGGTCGGGGGTGATGCGGTCGCGCCTCGACGAGAGGAATTCGCGCACCTCGTTGCGGGTGTCCATGTCCTCGACGGTACGCCCCCTCGGGCGGTGAAGGGAGGTACTGGTGGACTCTCCCTCGTCTGCGAGACCGCGCGCAGACTGAGGACATGACAACGCAACTGACTCTCAACAACGGCATCGAGATGCCCGCCCTCGGCTTCGGAGTCTTCCAGGCCGCTCCGGACGAGACCGTCGATGCCGTCAGCACAGCCCTCGAGACGGGTTACCGCCTGATCGACACAGCCGCTGCGTACGGCAACGAGCGCGAGGTGGGTGAGGCGATCCGTCGCACCGGCATCGCGCGCAACGAGATCTTCATCGAGACCAAGGTCTGGATCAGCGACTTCGGCTACGACGAGACGCTGCATGCGTTCGAGAAGTCAACCGGCAAGCTCGGCGTCGACCAGCTCGACCTGCTGATCCTGCACCAGGCTCTGCCCACCCGCTTCGACCTCACGCTCGGCGCCTACAAGGCACTCGAGACCCTGCTCGCCGACGGTCGGGTGCGCGCCATCGGTGTCAGCAACTTCATGGTGGAGCACCTCGAGAAGCTGGCGGCCGAGACGAGCATCGTCCCGGCGATCAACCAGATCGAGGTGCATCCCTACTTCCAGCAGCGTGAGGTGCAGCAGGCGGATGCCGCGGCCGGCACCGTCACGCAGGCCTGGTCGCCCATCGGCGGCATCACGGCCTACCGCCCCAACGGGGCATCCGTGTTCGATGACGAGACCCTCACGGCCATCGCCGCCGAGCACGGCAAGTCGCCCGCTCAGGTGATGTTGCGCTGGCACCTGCAGCAGGGTCGTTCCGCGCTGCCGAAGTCGGTGCGCCCTGCCCGCATCGCCGAGAACTTCGACGTGTTCGACTTCGAGCTCACCGCTGATCAGCTCAGCGCGATCGATGCGCTCGACACCGGTGTGCGCCGCGGCCCCGAGCCCGAGGACGTCACGCTCGAGACCTTCGGCCGGGAGATCCCCGAAGCCTGAGTCAGAGGGCCGCAGTCACACCTGGGAGCAGCTTGGCCGCGATCTCGCCGAGCTGCTCCCGCTCGGCTTCGGTGAGGGGGTCGAGGATCAGCTCTCGGATCTGCGCCACGTGCACGGGGGCAGCTCCCCGCAGCAGCTCGCGACCGGCATCCGTGAGGGCGGCGGTCAGCGTGCGCTTGTCGCTGCTGCACGATGTGCGCGTCACCCAGCCGCGTTCTTCGAGCGAATCGATGGCGTGACTGAGCCTCGAGCGGCTGAGTCCGGCGATCTGCGCGAGCTCGGTCATCGGTATCGCGCGGTCATCCTGGCCCGCCAGCGTCACGAGGATCGCGTAGTGCGCGTGCTTGAGTCCGGTCTCGGCCTTCAATGCACGGTCGAGCACCTGCGGCAGCAGCTGGACGAACCGGATGGTCGGCAGCCACGTCTGCATCTCGGTGTCGTCGAGCCGCCGGTCGTTCACCACCTGCGCGTTCATCACGCGGCGGACAGATCGAGCGTGTGCGAGGTGTGGTCGCGCTTTGCCTCGAGGTAGCGGTGATTCGCGTCCGACAGGTGCACACCGGTGCGGACCTGCTCGGTGACGCGGACGCCGAGGGACTCGAGCTGCGCCGCCTTGTCGGGGTTGTTGCTCAGCAGGCGGATGCTGTCGGCGCCCACCGTCTGCAGCATCTGTGCCGCGACCGTGTAGTCGCGTTCGTCCTCGCCGCGGCCGAGAGCGACGTTCGCCTCGTAGGTGTCGAGCCCTGCATCCTGCAGCGCGTAGGCGTCGAGCTTGGCATACAGGCCGATGCCGCGACCCTCCTGTCGCAGGTAGAGCAGGAATCCGCCCTCCTCGGCGATGCGCTCGACGGCTTCCCGCAGCTGCGGACCGCAGTCGCAGCGCTCGGAGCCGAAGACATCGCCGGTCAGGCATTCGCTGTGCGGGCGCACGAGAGGCGCGTCCCCGCCGTCGGCTGCGCGGTCGAGCGCAGCCCTCCAGTCGCCGAGCCCGAGCAGCAGGTGCTCACGGCCGTCGACCAGGCCGTCGAACGTCACGACATCCGCTGCGGTGGAGAACCCGTCGGCGAAGCGCATCGGCACGCGCACGCGCGTGCGCTCGGTCGCGACCGGAACGACGGTTGAAGTTTCAATCATGTCGGGTGAAACGCGATATGCCGGTGTCTATTCCCGTGAAAGGAGTTTTATCAGAACCTCCCGAGCATGATCGATCGGGAGTTGACTGGTGGCACACGACCGAAGGAGCACAACTCATGCGTGGAGTAGTCATGTACGCACCCGGCGACGTTCGCGTCGAGGACCGCGAGAAGCCGACCATCACCCGTCCGACCGATGCCGTGATCCGGATCGCCGCGACCTGCATCTGCGGATCCGACCTATGGCCCTACCGGGGTGCGAACGAGGTCGACCACGACCCGATGGGTCACGAGTACGTCGGCATCGTCGAAGAGATCGGCGCCGATGTGAAGACCGTGAAGGTCGGCGACTTCGTCGTCGGATCGTTCATGGCCTCGGACAACACCTGTGAGATCTGCCAGGCCGGTTACCAGTCCCGTTGCGTGCACGTCGTGCCGATGGGCCGCTTCGGCACCCAGGCCGAGTACTCGCTGATCCCGCACGCCGACGGCACGCTCGTCGCGACGCCGGGGCAGCCCGACGCCGATCTGATCCCGTCGCTGCTCGCGGCATCCGATGTGCTGGGCACCGGCTGGTTCGCCGCCGTCGCCGCAGAGGTCGGCCCGGGCAAGACCGTCGCCGTGGTCGGAGACGGAGCAGTGGGTCTGCTCGGCATCCTCGCCGCCCGTGAACTAGGCGCCGAGCGGATCATCGCGATGAGCCGTCACGCCGACCGCCAGGCGCTGGCGCGCGAGTTCGGCGCGACCGACATCGTGGAGGAGCGCGGAGACGAGGGCGTGGCCCGCATCAAGGAGCTCACCAACGGGCTCGGCGCGCACTCGGTGATCGAGGCCGTCGGCACGCAGGAGTCGATGATGCAGGCCATCCGCGCGACCCGCCCCGGCGGTCACGTCGGATACGTCGGCGTCTCGCACGACGTCGCGCTGCCCGGTGAGGAGCTCTTCTTCTCGGGCGTGCACCTGCACGGCGGCCCGGCTCCGGTGCGCCGCTTCCTCCCCGAGCTGATCGAGCTCATCTGGGACCGCAAGATCGACCCCGGCAAGGTGTTCGACCTCACGCTCCCGCTCGATGATGCCGCCGAGGGCTACCGCGCCATGGATGAGCGCCGCGCCACCAAGGTCCTGCTCACCGTCTGATCACTACTCCGGTGCCGGTGCTGGTGCCGGTGCCGGTGTCGGTGTCGGTGTCTTGTCACGGCGGCGAACGAGTCTGAGCTCACTGGCCAGGATGCCGAGCACGACGAGTGCGCCGCCGATCAGCGCCGTCACGGGCAGGCGCTCGCCGGCGATGCGGCCGATCGCGGCCGCCCACACCGGCTCGCCCGCGTAGATGATCGTGGCACGGGTCGGCGAGACCGACTTCTGCGCCCAGTTCATCGTGAGCTGGATGATGCAGCTCGCCGCCCCGAGCCCGATCGCGCAGCCGACCCAGATCCAGGAGAACTCCGGAAGTCCCTCCCCGACCACCGGCATCGTCAGGATGCCGAGCACTCCGGCGGTGAGCAGTTGGATGACCGTGATCCGGCCGAGGTCGATCCTGCCGGCGAACACGCTGATCAGGATGATCTCGGCCGCGATCGGCAGGGTGCTGATCATGGTGAGGATCTCGCCCGATCCGAGTGTCAGGGCGAACGCATCGGGGCCGGCGATGAGCATCAGCCCGAGGAAGGCGAGGCCTGCACCCACGAAGGCCATGGCCGGAGGACGCTTGCGGAACACCGCCCACTGGGCGAGCGGGACGAGCGGGATGTACATCGCCGTGATGAACGCCGACGTGCTCGAGTCGATGGTCTGCAGCCCGACGGTCTGCAGACCATAGCCGAGGTAGATCATCACGCCGATCGCGACGCCCGCACCGATGTCGCGCCAGCGGATGCCTCGCAGCACGCGCCGGAAGATGACGACGCTGATCAGACCGGCTACCAGGAACCGGATGCCGACGAAGAACGAGGGTCCGGAGTGCTGCATCGCCCAGTGCACGAGCAGGAACGTGCCTCCCCAGACCGCCGTCACGGCGATGAGGGCGACCTCCTGCCGACGCAGGCTCATCCAGCGGAATCGAGTGGACATGCTGTCCTTTCTCGACGCGGCCGGATCGAGCCTAGTGCCGCCGCGCTTCCGCTTCGAATCACCCCGCTTCCGCTTCGAATCGCGTGAATGGCCCGATATGACGACAGAATGCGGTCAGGTGCGCGATTCCAACGGCGTCTCGATAGCCTCGCCTCATGAGCAACTTCGTGAGCGTCGACGAACTGAACGAGCTGCGGGCGTCCGAGGCGCCTGTCCGAGTGATCGACGTGCGCTGGCGACTCGACCGGCCCGACGGACACGCGGACTATCTCGGGGGCCACATCCCCGGAGCCGTCTACGT
The DNA here is from genome assembly GCF_031843845.1 of Microbacterium sp. WCS2018Hpa-23. Classification (NCBI taxonomy): domain Bacteria; kingdom Bacillati; phylum Actinomycetota; class Actinomycetes; order Micrococcales; family Microbacteriaceae; genus Microbacterium; species Microbacterium sp. WCS2018Hpa-23. The sequence goes on along the minus strand of NZ_JAVTIZ010000014.1, from coordinate 4,794 downwards.
TCCGCTCTCCACCGAGCTCGCGACGCACGGGGAGCCGTCGGAGGGGCGCCACCCTCTGCCGACCACGCAGACGCTGCAGGATGCTGCGCGCCGCTGGGGTGTGAATCAGGGCGACGTGGTCGTGGCCTACGACGATGCGAAGGGGCTCAGTGCCTCGCGTGCCTGGTGGCTGCTGCGACAGGGCGGCGTCGATGTGCGCGTGCTCGACGGCGGCATCCGCGCCTGGACGGCGGCCGGTCTGCCGGTCGCGACCGACGACGTGGAGGTCGAGCCGGGCGATGTCGTGCTCGACGAGATCGGTGCCGACGCGATCTCGATCGACGAGGCGGCGTCTTTCCCCGAGACCGGTGTGCTGCTCGACGTGCGCGCCCCCGAACGGTACCGCGGTGACCACGAACCGCTCGACCCCATCGCCGGGCACATCCCCGGTGCACTCAACCTGCCGATGGCGGCGCACCTGAACTCCGAGGGCAAGATCCTCGACGTGCACACCCTGCAGGCGACCTTCGCGGCCGTCGGCGTGACCGAGGGGACTCCGGTCGCGGCGTATTGCGGCTCCGGCATCACTGCCGCCCACACCGCGCTGGTGCTCGACGAGGCAGGCATCGAGGCCAAGGTGTTCCCCGGCTCATGGAGCCAGTGGTCCAACACTCCGGGTCGAGCGGTCGCCGTCGGCGAGCAGCCCGGCTGAGCGTCAGCCCGGTGGGCAGCGCCGCCCGCGGGGGTCAGCGTCCGTCGGCGTAGGTCCAGGAGATTCCGAGGAGTCCGGGGCCGAAAGCGCGTCGCACCTGGTGCACCGAGTTGCGGCCCTCGAGCGACAGCTCCGTCGTCTTGGTGCCGGTCGGCGTCTCGGCGCGCTCCTCGATGCGATCCGGCAGGGCGTCGGGGTGGAACCGAGTCCACACCAGCAGCTCTCGACACTGTCGAGCGACGGCGTGACCCGTCTCGCGCTGCGGCGGATACCCGGGCGGGTATTCGACCGACCACTCCACCATCGACGTCTTCGGAGCGGTCAGCGGCACGTCGAGCTCGAACAGCACGCCGTGCACTTCGCCATTCGGATGCGAGTAGCGGGCGGCGATCCGGCCGCCGGCCACCGCGTCGATGATCGGCGCGGGGGTGCTCACGCCCGGAGTCATCTCGAGGAATGGGATCGAGGCGACCGTGCCGACGGTGGACTGCACGATGCTGCGCGTGATCGAGTACGAGACGTTGCCGTCGGCATCCACATCCGTCACCGAATGCGTGGTCAGCTCGCGAGAGGTGTCGGGGTACTCGGCGCCGAGGGCTGCGAAGGCCTCTTTCACCGCCTGCTCGAGCTCTTGCTCGTCGAGCGGGAACTGATTGGGCCCGAGCGGGCCTGTGCGGTTGGTGGTGCCGAGAAGTGCGGTGAGAGAACCGGGCTCGAGGTGCAGCAGCTGTTCGATGTCGCTCAGCGCCGCCATCGATTGAGCGCCCTCCGGCCGACGGGCGCCGGAGCGCCAATAACTGAGGGTCGCCATCGACACGCTGTTGCCGCGGGCGCGCAACTGCTCGTGCAGTCTCGCCAAAGTCAATCCACGTGCATTGATCGCGTCACGGAAGGACGCTGCGAATACATCGGCATATCGGCGGATGCCACTTTCCATACTCATCACAGCACCCCCTCCGGTATGTGAAGAATCGAGCCCTAAAGTGAGCATACGACCACACCGGCATCGCGTAGGGGACGAGATGCTATTTCTGGGGTCAGCTGGGCTGAACAGTCGTGGGCAGGGTGCCCGACCTCACGACGGATCGGCCTGTAACGCAGTGTCGCCCCCGTCGCTGCGTTCTGTCGCGGGGCCTGATGATCGATCTGGGGAGATCCATCGGGCCCCGCGAACACCTCTCTCCCGGCGTCCGCGCCCACTCCGTGCCCCCGCGTAGACTGGGAGGAACACCCCGGAGGACTCTGGATCGTCATGTCTGCCCCTGCCCGCGCGTTCACCGTGCGTCACCTTCAGCTGCTGCGCGCGCTCTTCGCCGCCGCCGCAGCCGTGATGATCACCTTCTCGCCCGACCACTCCGCGGCCGTCGGTCTCTCCGTCTTCAGCGGCTTCGTGCTGACGACCGCCCTCGTGATGATCGTCGCCGCCTGGCTCGTGTTCCCCGCCGGGCAGCGCTGGCCGTCGGTGGTCCTGGCCATCCTGGGCTTCGCCGCGGGGATGGCGGCGGGAGTGCCTGCGTGGCGCACCGACGACGTCTTCTTCGTCGTCGTGATCGCCTGGGCGGTGGCCACCGGAATCCTCGAGCTGGTCGTCGGATTGCGCGCACGTCGAACGGGCGACCCCACGGCACGCGACTCGATCACCCTGGGCGCGTTCGGTCTACTGCTCGCCGTGCTGCTGCTGGCGATCCCCGCAGGCTTCGTGCAGCCCTATGCGATCGAGGGTGCGGGAGAGTTCGAGCTCACCGGCATCATCCTGGGCGTCGGCATGTTCGGCGGGTACGCCGCCATCGTCGCCGTCTTCCTCGGCATCGCCGGGCTGACACCCAAGCGCGCCGACGCCGTCGCCGACTCCGCAGCTAACGAGAACGACCCTGCCCCCGCCGGGCACGGAGGAGACAGATGAGCGACGAGAAGCCCACCCGGCGCGACATCCTGCGCCCACTGCACCTGCTGGGCATCGCCCTGGGATGCGGTGTCTTCGCCGCGATCGTGACGCTCGTGTCGACCGGAGCCTTCACCTCCCGGGTGAACTCCGCCATCGCTAACGGCAGCTACGACGGCCTCACCCCGATCGCCCTCGGCCTGGTCGTCGGCGGCGGAGCGTTCATCGTCACGCTGCTGTTCCTCGCGATGCTGATCCTCGTGGTCGATCCTGCTGACGTGACCAAGACGGTCGACCGCCCGGTGCTCTACGACCCCGAGACGCCTGACGAGCCCGAGACCGACAAGCCCGGTCACAGCTCCTCCTCCTGACTCGCACCGCGTCTTTTCCGACGCGCAGTCGCGGGATCTCCGACATCCGTCCGGAATAGTCCCTGCGCCCGAGCGCTTGTGACTGAAGTGACTGCCTCGATCGACCGCGCCTCCATCGGCCTCCGCTCGACCCGTGGCCCCGTGCTCGGTGCGCTCATGCTCGCCACCGGACTCATCGCCATCGACGCGACGATCCTCGCGACGGCGGTGCCCAGCATCGTCCGCGATCTCGGCAGCTACCAGCAGTTCCCGTGGCTCTTCTCGGTATACCTCCTCGCCCAGGCCGTCAGCGTGCCGATCTACTCGCGCTTCGCCGACACCGTCGGGCGCAAGCCGATCATCCTGCTCGGCATCGCGCTCTTCCTGCTCGGCTCGGTGCTGTCGGGATTCGCCTGGAGCATGACCTCCCTGATCATCTTCCGCATCGTCCAGGGTCTCGGCGCAGGAGCCGTCGCGCCGATGTCGATGACCATCGTCGGCGACATCTACACGGTCGCCGAGCGCGCCAAGGTGCAGGGCTACATCGCCTCGGTCTGGGCGATCTCATCTGTCGTGGGCCCCGCACTCGGCGGAATCTTCGCGCAGCTCGACGCGTGGCGGTGGATCTTCTGGATCAACATCCCGCTGTGCCTGATCGCGGGGTGGATGCTGCTGCGCAAGTACCACGAAGAGAAGCAGACGCAGAAGCATCGCATCGACTACGCCGGAGCCGTCCTGCTCACGATCGGGCTCACCGGCCTCATCCTCGGGATGCTGGAGGGCGGCAACGCGTGGGCGTGGCTCTCCGTGCCGAGTGCCATCTGCTTCGGCCTGGGACTCCTGGCGCTGATCGCGTTCGGGCTGGTCGAGCGGAGGGCGGCTGAGCCGATCGTCGACCTGCGGCTGGCCGCGCGTCCGCTCATCCTCACGACCACGATCGTGTCGCTCGGCATCGGCGCGCTGATGACCGGCGTCACGAGCTTCGCGCCCGCCTATCTCGAAGGGTCGATCGGCATCGCCCCGCTGCTGTCGGGGCTCGCCGTGGCGGCGCTGACCCTCGGATGGCCGCTCGCCGCCGCGAACTCCGGGCGCCTGTACCTGCGGATCGGGTTCCGCCGCACCGCACTCACGGGCATGTCGATCACGGCCGTCGCGGCGATCGCTCTCGCAGTCGTCTCGCCCTGGCCCAACCCGTTCTCGATCGCGGCAGTGGCCTTCGTGCTCGGCTTCGGTCTGGGATGGAGTGCCGCCCCGACGCTCATCGCCGCCCAGGCCTCGGTCGGCTGGGGCGAGCGCGGAGCCGTCACCGGCATGAACGCCTTCGCCCGCTCCGCAGGAAGCGCGCTCGGAGTGGCCGTGTTCGGGGCGATCTCGAACTCGGTGATCGCGCAGGGCGCCGGCCCCGAAGACCCGGCGACGATCGTCTCGGCATCCGTGTGGGTGTTCATCGCCGCCGCGATCGTGGCTGTGCTGACGCTGATCGCGGCCGCGTTCATGCCGCGCGACTCCGCCGGAGCCCACTCCGGCGAGCTCCGCTCGTAGCCGTTCGCGGCCGTTGTCGCGGTGTGATCGCTCGCGGTGAGAGGGGCTCCGGTGCGGGGTCGCTTCCGCATCCGGGTTGGGTGCGGCATCCGGGTTGGTGCGGGGTCACTTCCGCATCGGATTCGGCTGGTTGCGATGCGCTATTGGCCCCGCATGGAGCGCGCCATGCGCTTCTGGCCCCGCATGGAGCGGTTGGGTGCGTTCTCGATCGGGCCGGAATGCGACGCGCTCACGTCCGCCCAAACCGTGCGGGGTCACTTCCGCATCGGATTCGGGTGCGGGGTCACTTCCGCATCGGATTCGGCTGGTTGCGATGCGCTATTGGCCCC
>NZ_JAVTIZ010000013.1:0-82960 GCF_031843845.1 Microbacterium sp. WCS2018Hpa-23 | reverse complement strand
GGCTGAGTGATTCGGGGAGCTTCCGAGCGGAGCACGTGAAGCGGAGTCCCCTTAGGTCCACAGACGAAGAAGCCCTTCCGAGCGCAAGCACGGAGGGGCTTTCTTCGTCTGTCTGGTCCTCGCTTACCTGCGATTCGCCCGGTAGTACTCGAGGAGGGCCCTGGTCGACGCATCCTGCGCCTCGATCGCCGACTCGTCGCCGCCGATCGCGGGGGCGATCTGCATCGCGAGCTGCTTGCCGAGCTCGACGCCCCACTGGTCGAACGAGTTGATGCCCCAGATCGTGCCCTGGGTGAACGTGATGTGCTCGTAGAGGGCGATGAGCTGGCCGAGCACCTGCGGCGTCAGGGCAGGCGCGAAGATCGACGTCGTCGGTCGGTTGCCGGCGAACGTGCGGGCGGCGACGAGAGCACCCGTGGTGCCCTCGGCCTCGACCTCCTCGGCGGTCTTGCCGAAAGCGAGCGCCTTCGTCTGGGCGAGGAAGTTCGCGAGGAAGAGCTCGTGCACGTCCTGGCCGCCATCGCTGAGCGGGTACGCCGGGTTCACGAAGGCGATGAAGTCGGCGGGGATGAGCCGGGTGCCCTGGTGGATCAGCTGGTAGAACGCGTGCTGGCCGTTGGTGCCGGGCTCGCCCCAGAAGACCTCGCCCGTGTCTGTCGTGACGGGCGTGCCGTCCCAGCGGACGGACTTGCCGTTCGACTCCATCGTGAGCTGCTGCAGGTATGCGGGGAACCGGCTCAGCTGCTGCGCGTAGGGCAGCACGGCGTGCGTCTCGGCGCCGTGGAAGTTCACGTACCAGACGTTGAGCAGGCCCATCAGCACGGGCACGTTGCGCTCGAGCGGCGTGGTGCGCACATGCTCGTCGACGGCGTGGAACCCGGACAGGAGATCGCGGAAGGTGTCGGGGCCGAGAGCGATCGCGAGCGACAGGCCGATCGCGGAGTCGACCGAGTAGCGACCGCCCACCCAGTCCCAGAACCCGAACGCGTTGGCGGGGTCGATGCCGAAGGCGGCGACCTTGTCGAGTGCGGTCGACACCGCGACGAAGTGGTGCGCGACGGCGTCGGTGCGCGCGTCGTCATCGTCGGAGATGGCACCGGATGCTGCGAGGCCAGCCCACAGCCAGTCACGCGCCAGGCGGGCGTTGGTGAGCGTCTCGAGGGTGGTGAAGGTCTTCGACGCGACGATGAAGAGCGTGGTCTCTGGGTCGAGGTCCGCGGTCTTCTGGGCGAGGTCGGTGGGGTCGATGTTCGACACGAACCGTGCCTCGATGCCGGCATCCGCATACGGCTTCAGTGCCTCGTAGACCATCACGGGGCCGAGGTCGGAGCCGCCGATGCCGATGTTGACGACGTGAGTGACCTTCTTGCCGGTGATCCCGAGCCACTCGCCCGCGCGGACCCGCGTCGCGAACGCGCTCAGTGCGTCGAGCACCGACTGCACGTCCGCATCGATGTTCTGGCCGTCGACGACCAGCGCGGGGGAGGCCCCTTCAGGGCGGCGGAGCGCCGTGTGCAGCACGGCACGGTCCTCGGACGTGTTGAGGTGTGCTCCCTCGAGCATCGCCGTGTAGCGCTCGGCCACGCCGGTCTGCTCTGCGAGGTGCACCAGCGCTGCGAAGACCTCGTCGGTGACGAGGTTCTTCGACAGGTCGACGTGGAGATCGCCGAGCGGGAACGAGAAGCGCTCGGCGCGGTCGGCGTCGGCGGCGAACCACCCGCGCAGATCGGCGCTGATCGACTCGCGGAGCGCGGCGAGCTCGGACCAGGCGGGAGTGAGTGTCGGATCAACAGGAGCGGTCATGGATCCACGGTACTGCGGTGGGCGACCCGATGAGCCCGTGATGACGCGCGGGGTCGCTCTAGGATTGCTGCGATGACCGACACGGCCCCCGAAACCACCGCAGACCGGCGGATCAGGGCGTCCGTCGCCCGCCGATTCGTGCGGGATCCGCTGATCGTCGGGCTCGTCCTGCTCGCCGCTGCGATCGTCTGGACGCTCGCGGGCGATGATCTGGGCTTCTTCTCGTTCCTCCTGATGCTGATCGGAGGGTGGAGCCTCGCCTTCTCCTTCGTGAACGCCACCATGGAGATGCGACCCGTGCGCAACGGCGTCGTGCTGGAGCTCGGCGTGGCAACGGTGCTGACCGCGCTCATGCTCTTCGTCATCGAGTTCGGCGGGGACGATCTTCTCGACGGCCTTCCCGAATCCGTGCGGGCGGTGATCGTGGTGCTGCAGATCGCGGCGGCCCCCGCCACCGCATGGATCTGGCTCGGGCTGCTCTCACGGATCACCGATCTGTTCCGCCGTCGGGACACGAAGCAGCCGGCACCCACGCCACCCGAATGGCAGCGGGAGGACGGCGGCGACGGATCACGTGTCGAGTTCCCGGCGCTCGATCTGCGGATGCGCTCGCTGACCCTCGGGATCATCGGAGTCGTCCTGATCGTCGGCCTCGCGGGAACCGCACTGCTGATCGCGTTCGGCGATGCGGTGATGAACATGGGCCCCCGGATCGCGATCATCGTCATGGGCGTGGTCGTCGGGCTTCCGGTGTACCTCGTGCTCAGGGCTGCGCTGCGACGTCGGACGCTCTGGTGCACGCTCGCGTTCGGCAACGACGAGCTGCGGATCCGCATCGGCTCGTCGCGCCCTCGCATCCCGTTCTCGGAACTCCAGACCCTCGTCTGGCGGATGCGCAGCGACTACGCCCGGGTGGAGGTGCGAGGTGCCGGTGTCGACCTCTCGCTCATCGTCGGCCTCGCGAAACCTCCGACAGGCCGCACTGCGGAGCTCCCCCCACTGCCCCGACGCGTGTTCCGTCGACTGGAGCGCGCGGGACTCACCGTGGAGCGCTCTCGTCGTGACGAGGTCGTGACGTTCCGCCGCGCCGTGTGATCGCACGTGCGTGCACGCGGGAGCACCCGCACGAGGTACGGTTTCTTTCATGGGAAGACTGCGGTATGACGGCACATCGGAGCCGATACTGATCGACGACGAGACGCTCGCACACCTCAAGGTCATCGTCGGCACGAAGCTGCGCCGCCAGGAGAGCTTCATGATGACCTGGCACCCGCGCGAGGGAGGCGACACCGGTCGCCTGACCGTGTGGATCCACCCCGCCATCCCGCTGCAGTTCCTCTTCACGTCGGCGGAGTCGCTGCCCGTCGAGAAACACCGCATCGAGGACATGATGCGCTCCCTCAACGCGACCGGTGAGCTCGTGATCGACGACTACGTCGGACCGACCGTCGCGGACGGAGACAAGCCGCGCGCCTGAGCTACTCGGCCGGATACCCGTCGGCCTTGAGCAGCCGGGCGAGCTGCGCCGCGTTGCGGGCGGCCGTGGCCGTGGCCTGAGCGACCTTCTCTGGCGTCTCATCGAGATCCTTGTAGTCCACGGTCTGCATCGCCTCGCCGTTCCAGTACACGGACCCCTGCGCCGGCACCGAGTAGCCGATGTCGTTCAGCGACTGGAACAGGATCGCGGCGATATGGTGCGCGCCGTCCTCGTTGCCGACGATGCCCGCGATCGCGACCTTGTCGAACAGGATCGGCCTGCCCTCGTCATCGGACTCGCTCAGTTCGGCGTCGAGCCGTTCGAGCACGCGCTGAGCGACGCTCGAGTGCTGGCCCATCCAGGTCGGGGTGAGGAACACGAGGATGTCGGCGGCATGCACCTTCTCGCGCAGCGTCGGCCACTGGTCGTCGCCGCCCATGTCGGCCTCGACGCCCGGGCTGATCACGTGATCGACGGCTCGTACGATCTCTCCCGAGACCCCGTGCTCGCCGAGGGCGGCGAGGATCTGCGACCCGAGCAGGTCGGTGCTCGAGTCCGCGGGGGAGGGCTTCAGGGTGCAGGAGATGGCGAGGGCGGTCAGTTGTGCTGTCATGTCTGCACGAAACCACCATCGCCGCGGATCCCCCAGGGGGTTCCGTCACCGGGGCGTCTGCGCTAGACGGTATCCTGGATGACGGCCGTTACGACAGGAGACCCCGTGATCCTCAGCTTCATCTTCTTCATGATCCTCTTCCTCGGAGGCATCTGGCTCATGGGGTTCGCTCAGTCGCTGGAGGAATTCCAGGCGATCGTCTTCGTCGCCGGACTCCTCATCACCAGCCTGTCGCTGGCTTTCATGATGCGTCAGCGCGGGTCGGCCACCCGCCGCAAGGACAACTGGTCGGGCAACCCGACCGAGTGATCGGCGCCGCCCGCCGGAACTCTCAGCTCCGCTTGACGAGTCTCATCTCGAGGTTCGCCTTCACCGCGGGCCATTCGGGCTCGATGATCGAGAACTCGACGCTGTCTCGCAGGGCGCCGTTGCGGTAACGGCTCATCGCGCGCATGACGCCGTCCTGCTTCGCGCCGAGCCTCTCGATCGCGGCGCGGGACTGGAAGTTCATCCACTGCGTGGTCAGTCCCACTCGGAACACGCCGAGGTCTTCGAACGCGTGGCGGAGCAGCAGCAGTTTCGACTCCGCATTCGTGCCGGTGCCGTGCGCGGAAGGGCGATTCCACGTGTACCCGATGTGCAGCCGGGGTGCATCCTCGTCGATGTCGTAGTACGACGTCAGGCCGAGGATGCGGCCGGACGAGTCGAACGCGGTGAAGGGGATCATCCCGCCGCTGTCGATGAGGCCGATCCGGCGATCGATCTCGGCGGCGAGTCCCTCGGGCGAGGGGACGGACGTGTACCACGCGTTCTTCCACAGGTCTCCCTCGAGAAGGGCGTCGAGGAGCCCGTCGTGGTGGGAGACCTCGAGCGGGCGGAGCTCGACGAGGCGTCCGGTGAGGGTGATCGGGGCAGGCGCGGTGCGGAACGTCATGCTGTCATTCAACCAGCGGCGAGACCTCCGGATCGTCAAGGGCTCGGCAGGCGATGCTCCCACTGGCCGCTGCCCATCCTCGCGCCGACGTAGGTGGTCTCTCCCACCCGACGGAGCAGCCGCTGGTAGGCGAGCACGATCTCGACCGTCACACCCAGGTCGAAGGCGAGGCTCGCGGGGTGCGGCCCTCGTGCCTGCTCTGCCGCGGCATACGCTGCGGGGTCGATCAGCAGCCGCGCAGCCCATTCGTCGGCGCGTCGCTCCTGGCGATCGCGTGCGGCGGCATCCGCCGTCGGGGTATGTCCGAGCATCGCGTGCGCGAGCTCATGCGCCAGCACGCTGCAGGTCGTCCGCACGCTCAGTCCAGGAGCCACCCGGATCGTGGCGGTGCGAGGCTCGTAGCCGCCGAACGTGCGTCCGGACCGCTCGATGAGGTGCAGCCCGTTCTCTTCGAGCAGGCGGAGGAGGTTCTCCATGAGGCCTCCTCGTCGCGGGGTCGTCAGTCGTAGAGATCGTCGGTGTCGTCGTCGTGCGCGAGGGGCGACTCGAACGCCACCTCTGCCTCATCTTCGCGCCGGCCGCGGACATCGGTGCGGGGGCGGAGAGGCGTGACGGTCGCGGTGTGGAGGCCGCCCTCGGCGCGCAGTCGTTCCTCGGCGCGGCTGAGGACGAGGTGCGGCTCGAGATCGAGCGACGCGCTGACGGCGTAGAGGACCGGGATCGGGATGGCGCGTTTGCCGGTGACGTAGTTGTCGAGGGCGCTGCGGGCGATGCCGATCTCGCGCGCCATCGCCGCGATGCTGCTGCCTGCGGCGCCGATCTCGCCTCGGAGCTGGCGCCCGACGGCCGCGTTGAACTGCTCGCCCGGTGTCTTCACGTGAGTCACGATAGCACCGGGATGAAGCCAGGATGCCGTCATATTGGACCGAGAGGGCCTTGTCGCCCATCATGCGTGGCGATACTGTCTACAGGTGACGACAGATCTGCGACGAGCGGTGGCATTGACCGTGAGATCCGAACTCGTGCGCGCGGGCCGAACCGTCCCGTGGCTCTCAGATGAGACGGGCATCGCCTTGCATGTGCTGCAGAAGCAGCTGGCGATGCAGCTCGACTTCACGGTCACGGACCTGGCCGAGATCGCGGGTGCCCTCTCGATCGACGCCGCGCGGCTCTTGCCACGAGTTGGCGATCGGTGACAAGCACCGAGCGGTGACTGACGTACGCGCACCTCGCGTCTCGAGACGCGATCGCACTAGCGTGGGGGTATGAAGACCGTCCCGTTCGGATCCGCCACCGCCCCCGCCGTCGTCGCCGGAATGATGCGCATCGACGACAAGGATGCCGCGCAGATCCGTGAGTTGTACGACACCGCCCGTGCCGCGGGGATCGATTTCTTCGACCACGCCGACATCTACGGCGGGAGCATGCACTTCTGCGAGGCGCGATTCGCCGACGCGCTCGGGCTGAGTTCCGCCGAGCGCGAGGAGATCGTGCTGCAGACCAAGTGCGGCATCAACCCCGCGGAGGGATCTTTCGACTTCTCGTACGAGCACATCGTCCGCCAGGTCGAGGGTTCGTTGACGGCGCTGCGCACCGACCACATCGACGTCCTTCTGCTGCACCGTCCTGATGCCCTCGTCGAGCCGGACGAGGTCGCCAGGGCGTTCGACGAGCTCGAAGCCGCAGGGAAGGTGCGCGCGTTCGGCGTCTCGAACCACACCCCTCGCCAGATCGATCTGCTCCGCACGGCCGTGACGCAGCCGCTGATCGCCAATCAGCTGCAGCTGTCGATCACCCACGCGCCGATCATCGCCCAGCCCGTCGCCGCCAACATGGTGGGTGAGGATCAGAGCATCGTCCGCGACGGCGGCGGCATCGTCGAGTACTGCCGCATCAACGGCATCACGGTCCAGGCCTGGTCGCCGTTCCAGGGCGGATTCTTCACCGGGGTCTTCCTCGGCAACCCCGAGTACGCCGAGCTCAACGCGGTGCTCGACCGTCTGGCCTCGTCGTACGGGGTCACGCCGATCGCGATCGCGACGGCCTGGATCACGCGGCACCCCGCCAAGATGCAGGTCGTGCTGGGCACGACCACGCCCGAGCGAGTGCGGGACGCGGCGGCGGGGGCCGATATCGAACTCACACGCGCCGAGTGGTACGAGCTCTTCCGGGCGGCGGGGCACCTGCTCCCGTAGTCCGGGCGTGACGCACGCGCGTCGTCTACCCTGAACTCATGCCGTTCCTGTTCTCGATCCTCGTCATCGCGCTGATGGTCGGCGCGCTCGTGGACATCATCAAGCGCGAAGACGCACAGGTGAGGTTCCTGCCCAAGATGGCGTGGATCGTCATCGTCATCCTGCTGCCGCTGATCGGCAGCCTGCTGTGGTTCGCGATCGGCCGGGAATACTCGGAGGCGGGCTTGCGCATCCCGCGCATGCGTCCCGCCGCTCGACCGACGACGCGTCGTCCGGACCCGCGCCCCGCTGTTGCGCCGGTCGACACTCGGAGCACCGAGCAGCAGATCGCCGACCTCGACCGCGAGATCGAGGAATGGCGTCTGCGGCAGGAGATCGAGAAGCGCCGTAGCGAGGGTGGAGAGTCGCCCGCGGGGTCGGAGCCTGCTGCGGGCTAAGCAGCCGCCGCGACGTCGAAGGACTCCCGGATGGCGTCCTCGAGCTTCGGGTAGGCGAACTCGAAGCCGGCCAGAGTGAGCTTCTCGGGGATCACCCATCGGCTCTTCAGGATCAGCTCTGTCTCGGTGCGGATGCCGATGGCGCCGAGCTCGAGCATCCAGCGGGGCATCGGCGGTCCGAAGCCGACGCCGAGCACTCGGCGCACGGTGGCCATGAACTCCGCGTTGTCGGACGGGTTCGGAGAGGCGGCGTTGACCGGCCCCTCGAGAGACGGAGTCGCCTCGAGGAAGTTGATGATGCGCGCGACGTCTTCGACATGCACCCAGCTGAACCGCTGCGCTCCCCGCCGTGCGCCGGGGAGGTGCCCCGTGCCGGCGGCGCGACGGGCGCGGCTCACGGGCCACGGGCCGTCGTGCTGGGCGCCGCCGAGGCCGAGCCGGGCCAGGTTCTTCAGGGGGCCGAGCACGCCTCCGTGGCCGAGCACGATGGCGCTGCGCAGTGCGACCCGGCGGGTGTGCGGCAGGTCGTCGGCGAACAGTGCGCGTTCCCAGGCCTTCGCCACCTCGACGGAGAAACCGGTGCCGAGGTCGCCGGACGACTCGGTCATCGGACGGTCCTCTGCATGGCGGTAGATCGTCGCGGTCGACGAGTTCACCCACAGCGACGGGGGGCTCGATGCCTTCGCGATCGCGGTGCTCAGCGACGACGTGGTGTCGAGCCGCGAGCGGAAGATGGCTGCGCGGTTGTCGGGGGTGTACCGGCAGTTCACGCTCTTGCCGGCGAGACCGATGACCAGCGCGGAGCCGTCCACGGCGCGGTCGATCGCATCCTGGTCGCCCCAGGCGATGTCGGCGCCCGACCGTGAGATCGTGATCACCTCGCGCCCCGCCGCGCGCAGGCGCGGGATCAGGTACTGGCCCATGAACCCGGTGGATCCGCCGATCACGACGGGGCCTTCGGGGGAAGGGATGGCATCCGTCACGGGGTCTCGCTCTCGATCGCGTACTCGAAGAATCCGGTGTACTCGTACACGCGACCGAGCAGGGGAGCATCGATCGTCATGTTCACGTGGTGCCGCTCGCGCTCCTCGTCCCAACGCTCGACGAGGCCGATGCGCGGACGCAGGAAACCCGGGGCGGCGATGCGAAGACGTCCGAACCGCATCCCGACCCGACGGATGGTGAGCACGACCGCTCCGTCGCGGACGTCGATGTCGAAGGTCGTCACGACCGTGCGGTGAGGGCCGATCTCGTTGCGCAGGATCCGGTTCGCACCGAGCGAGACGACGTCGGGCATCACCCACGTGCGTCCGGGGAGTTCGAAGTGCCTGACGGCCACGGCCGTCCCGTCGATCGTGCGGTTCTCGATCCGGAACGGGACGTCCTGCTCCCATCCGGCGAACGCGACGCCGAGCGCCTCCGCGATGCGGAACACCGGCCACAGCCACCGATGCCGCGAACCCGCGCTCGTGAAGACGCCGGTGCCGACTCCGACGTGGCCGTCGGGGATGGTGCGGAAGTACCAGGCCGTCTTCGGATGGAGTTCGGAGATGCGCTCGCCGAGAGCCCGTTCGTAGGGCGACCCCTGTGCGGTGTCCGCTGCTGTCACCCCTTCACCCTATCGAGCGGCGGGGCGCAGCAGCCGGTCGAGCAGGGCGAGCGCCTCCTGCTGGGGCGCCGAGTCGTCGAGCAGCCACTGCGTCTGCAGGCCGTCGGATGCCGCCACGATGAGTGCGGCGACGGCATCGGCATCCACGTCGTCGCGCATGCGTCCGCTCTCCTGCTGGCGTCGCACGACGTCGGCCATGTCTGCGCGCAGACGGGAGAACCGCGTCGTGGCGAAATCGCGTGCTGCGGGGTGGCCCTCTTCCAGCGCGGCGGCGACCAGCGTCGAGTAGAGCTGCACGAGGCCGGGGATCTCGCGGTTGGTACGAGCGGACTCGAGCATGCGCGAGGTGGGGGTGGCGTCATCGGGGAGCGTATCCGGCTGCTGTCGCTCGGGGGCCGTGCTCTCTTGGTAGACCGCCACCAGCAGCTCCTCGAGTGAGCCGAAGTAGTGGGTGAGGGCGGAGTGCGTGACGCCGACGGCGCTCGCGATCGCGCGCAGGCTCGTGCGGTCGGCGCCCCGTGCGGCGAAGACCTCGATCGCCCGGTCCAGGATCTCCTGACGGCGGGCGATCCCTTTCGCGTATGCGCCGCGCGGACGGGGGCGGTCCTCATCGGCGGCGGGGAGGTCGTCGGTCATGGGACGAGTGTAGCGAAATGAAAACTTCCGCGCGGAGGTATTTGCTGATAGCGTGCTCGGACAGACGGGTCGTCGAGCCCGCACGTCGCCGCAGACTGAAGGAGAGACCAGTGACGATCCAGACTTCCATCCAGCTGTTCACGATCAAGGACCAGCTGGAGGCCGACCTCGAAGGCTCACTGAAAGAGGTCGCCGCCCGCGGATTCACCGCCGTCGAGCCCTATGACTTCGTGCGCCGGGCGCAGCCGATGGCCGATGCGCTCACGGCAGCCGGTCTCACCGCGCCCTCGGGCCACGCGTTCCTCGCCTCGCAGTCGTTCGTGAACCCCGACGGCAGCGGCACCACGCTGCCCGTTCCCTCGCCCGCCGAGGTGTTCGCCGCCGCCAAGGTGCTCGGCATGGGCACGGTCATCGATCCGTACACCGAGCCCGCCCGCTGGGAGTCGATCGAGCAGATCGAGGAGACGGCCCGCCTGCTCAACGAGGCTGCCGCCGTCGGCGCGAGCGTCGGCGTGCGCGTCGGCTACCACAACCACGCGCATGAGCTCGAGGCCGTGTTCGACGGCGTGACCGGACTCGAAGTGCTCGCCGGCCTGCTCGACGAGCGCGTCGTGCTCGAGGTCGACCTGTACTGGGTCGCCCGCGGAGGCGTCGACCCTGTCGCACTGCTGCAGCGTCTCGGCGACCGCGTGATCGCGGTGCACGCCAAGGACGGAACACTCGACCCGGCTCTTCTCGCCGCCTACCCGCCGGCCGACCAGGTGCCTGCGGGGGAGGGCACTGTCCCGCTCGTCGAGGCCATCGCCGCGGCTCCGGCCCTCGAGCTCGCGATCGTCGAGTTCGACCACTTCGAGGGAGACCTGTGGGCCGCCGTCGAGCGCAGCCGCGTCTACCTCGACGAGAAGGTGGCCGGCTGATGGCCATCGGCAACGGACCCGTCGGCGTCGGCATCATCGGCGCGGGCAACATCAGCGACCAGTACCTGTCGAACCTCACGACGTTCCCCGATGTGCGGGTGCTCGCCATCGGCGACCTGCTCGTGGACCGTGCGAAGGCGCAGGCTGAGAAGTACGGCGTCCCGCGTGCGGGTGGCGTCGATGCGGTGCTGAACGATCCCGAGATCGACATCGTCGTGAACCTGACGATCCCGGCCGTCCACGTCGAGGTGTCCGAGGCGATCATCGCCGCGGGCAAGCATGTCTGGACCGAGAAGCCGATCGGTGTGAGCCGTGACGAGTCGCTGCGTCTGCTGCAGACGGCGAATGCCGCGGGGCTCCGCGTCGGCGTCGCGCCCGACACCGTCCTCGGACCCGGCGTGCAGACCGCGAAGCGAGCGATCGCACGCGGTGACATCGGTCGGCCGCTCTTCGCCCAGACCACCTTCCAGTGGCAGGGGCCGGAGATCTTCCACCCGAACCCCGCGTTCCTCTACGCCAAGGGCGCAGGGCCACTGCTCGACATGGGGCCGTACTACGTGTCGGCGCTCGTGCACGTGTTCGGTCCCGTCGCGGCCGTCGCCGCCCTCGGGCTGCAGGGCACACCGACGCGCACGGTGCAGGTCGGCGAGCTCGCCGGTCAGGAGTTCCCGGTCGAGATCCCGTCGACCTTGAGCGTGCTCATGGACTTCGAGCAGGGCGGACAGGCGCAGAGCCTGTACAGCACCGATTCGCCCCTGCTGCGACAGGGCATCGTCGAGATCACCGGCACCGAGGGCACGATCGTGATCCCCGACCCGAACACGTTCGGCGGGCCCATCACGATCACTCGTCCGCTGTCGCGGGTCTTCGTGCCGCCGGAGCCGACCGTGCAGGACGTCGTCGACGTCGAGCAGGAAGGTGTGCTCTCGGGTCGCGGCGTCGGTCTGCTCGACATGGCGCGCTCGATCGCTGCGGGCCGCCCGCACGTCGCCACCGGCGAGTTCGGGTACCACGTGCTCGACACCCTGCTGTCGATCGAGGAGGCGGCGGAGTCCCGCAGCTTCGTGAAGGTCGAGAGCACTCTCGACGAGGTCGGTGCGATCGACGCCGGCTTCGACCCGTTCGAGTCGACTCTCTGAGATACGTCGGTGGCGGTGAGGAGCGCGGTCAGCGCGTCCTCGCCGCCACATGACGGTCGACGTTCGCGGGCGAGAGCACCTCGCGCGCGACCATGATCGCTGCACCGAGCACGGCCGCGCGGTCACCGGCCTGCGACTGCACGATCGCGAGATGCTGCGTGGCGAGGGGGATCGAGCGTCGGTAGACGACCTCTCGCACCCCGGCGAGAAGGTGCTCACCGGCCCGGGCGATGCTGCCGCCCAGCACGATGATCGACGGGTTGAGCAGGTTGACGACCGTGGCGAGGACCTCGCCCACATCGCGACCCGCCTGTCGCGTCGCCTCGATGGCCGCGGCATTGCCGCCGCGGACGAGGTCGACGACGTCGGCAGGACTGCTCGCCTCGTGCCCACCCGCACGCAGAGCCGTCGCCAGCGCGGCGCCGCTGGCGAGGGCCTCGAGGTCACGCTCGTCGCCGGGTTCCCTGGCTGAGCCGGATCCGCTCGGAACCTGTACGTGCCCCATGTCTCCCGCCGAGCCCTGGGCGCCGCGCTGCAACTGGCCGCCCGCGATGATCCCCGCGCCGATGCCGGTCGACACCTTGACGAAGATCAGGTCGTCGACGTGCGGCCAGGTCGTGGCGTGCTCGCCGAGCGCGAGGATGTTGACGTCGTTGTCGACGAGGACCGGTACGTCGAAGGTGCGCTGCACGTAGCCGGGGACGTCGAAGCGGTCCCACCCGGGCATGATCGGCGGATTGGTCGGCCGCCCCGTCGAGTGCTCGACCGGGCCCGGAACCCCGATCCCGATGCCGAGCAGCGAGATCCCGGCGGAAGCGGGGGCGTCGAGAAGGGCCGCGCCGTCGGCGAGGATCACATCGAGGAGGCTCTCGGGTCCGTCGCCGATGTCGATCGTGCGTGTGCGCGAATCGAGGATCACCCCGGCGAGATCGGCGACCGCGATCGTCGCGTGCGTGGCGCCGAGGTCGACGGCCAGCACCACGCCGGCGCGGGAGTTGAAGGCCAGCCGGGCGGGCGGGCGTCCGCCGGTCGAGACCGCCTCTCCTGCCGGACGCAGCAGGCCGGCGGCCAGCAGTGCGTCCACTCGCAGCGCCACCGTCGAGCGTGCGAGGCCGGTGAGGGCTGCGAGCTCGGCCTTGGTGCGGGCGGTGCCGTCGCGGAGGATCTGGAAGATCTCTCCGGCCCCGGGATTCGCCGCCGCGGCGGGGCGAAGTGCGTCAACCATTGCGTCAGTAAACCACAGCACTTACGTGCGTCCTCGATTGACTTCCGATTCGTTACGAAGAACTTTTGACGGAGGTCTAGCAAAAGTCCCCGACGCTGTGTCAGACTCACCGGCATGACAACGGATGTCACCGACACCGGTCTCGGAACGATCCGAGCCGGCATCCTCGGCGGAGGATTCATGGCACGCGTACATCGCACCGCGGCTCGCGACGCAGGAGGCGAGCTCCGCGCCGTCGCCACACGCTCCGCATCGGGAAGCAGACAGGCGGCCGACGAGCTCGGAGCCGGTCGCGCCGAGACCGATGTGGCCGCGCTTCTGGATGCCGAGGACATCGATGTCGTGCACATCTGCACCCCCAACGCCACCCACGCCGACCTCGCCCTCCGTGCGCTCGACGCCGGCAAGCACGTCATCTGCGAGAAGCCGCTGGCGACGAGCGCCGACGACGCGAAGCGGCTCGTCGACCTCGCGGCAGAGCGCGGTCGGGTCGCCGCCGTGCCGTTCGTCTACCGGTATCACCCGATGGTGCGCGAGGCGCGGGCCCGCGTCGCCCGGGGCGACATCGGAGAACTCCTCACGCTGGACTGTTCGTACCTGCAGGACTGGATGCTGCTCCCGACCGACGACGATTGGCGGGTGCGCTCGGCGACAGGCGGTGCCTCCAGGGCGTTCGCCGACATCGGTTCGCACCTGTGCGACCTGATCGAGTTCGTGATCGGCGAGCGCATCCGCTCACTGAGCGCCCGGACCCGCCGCGTGTTCGACGAGCGCGCAGGGCGGACGGTCGACACCGAGGACATCGTCGCGATCCTCGTCGAGACGGAATCGGGTGCGCTCGGCACGTTGCTGATCTCGCAGATGGCCGCAGGGCGCAAGAACGCGTTGACGCTCGAGCTGCACGGATCGCTGCAGAGCCTGCGCTTCGAACAGGAGCGCCCGGAGGAGCTGTGGGTCGGGATGCGGCAGGAATCGCGCATCCTGCTGCGCGACCCCGCCACGGCCGCACCCGATTCGGCCCGTCTGCAACGGGTCCCCGCAGGCCACGCGATGGGCTATCAGGACGCGTTCAACGGGTTCATCGCCGACGTGTACGCGGCGATCGGAGGCGCGGATCCGACGGGGCTGCCGACATTCGAAGACGGATATCGGTCCGCCGTGCTGACCGAGGCCGTTCTCGCCTCCGCGGCCACGGACGGTCGCTGGACGGAGGTGGCGGCATGACCGCAGCAGTCGACACGCAGGCGGTGCTCGAGGTCTCGGGCATCCGCAAGTCGTTCTTCGGGGTCGAGGTGCTGAAGGGCATCGACTTCGACGTGCGTCCCGGTGAGGTGCATGGTCTGGTCGGTGAGAACGGGGCGGGGAAGTCCACGCTCATGAAGATCATCGCGGGAGTGCAGCCCGCCGACGAAGGCGTCGTGCGATACCGCGGTGACGAGGTGCATCACACGCACCCTCGGCAGGCGATGGACGACGGGATCGTGACCGTCTTCCAGGAGTTCACGCTGCTTCCCGAGCGCACGGTCGCGCAGAACGTGTACCTCGGACGCGAGCCCCGACGCGGCGGTTTCGTCGACCGCAGGGCCATGGTCACCCGGACGGCGGAGCTCCTCGCGGATCTCGGCGTCTCTTTCATCGATCCGCAGGCGCGCGTCGGCTCGCTGACGGTCGCCGAGCAGCAGATCGTCGAGATCGTGAAGGCGCTGTCGTTCGATGCGCGGGTCATCTCGATGGACGAGCCGACAGCGGCGCTCAGCGACCGCGAGGTCGAGCTGCTGTACGCGATCATCCGTCGGCTCACCTCTCGCGGTGTCGCGGTGATCTACGTCTCGCATCGGCTGAAGGAGATCTTCGACCTCTGCGACCGCATCACGATCCTCAAGGACGGCGCACTCGTGTCGACCGATGCGACGGCCGACCTCACCACCGACGAGCTCGTGCGCCGCATGGTGGGGCGCTCGATCCAGTCGTACTTCCCGGATGCCGTCGACGGCACGGTCGTCGGCGAGCCGCGGCTCGAACTCGAGGGCTGCGGCAACGCCTTCGTCGACGAGATCTCGCTCTCGCTCCGCGCGGGGGAGATCGTCGGGATCGCCGGTCTGCAGGGATCCGGACGCACCGAGCTCGTCGAGGGCATCTTCGGGATCGACCCGTTCGTCCGGGGGAGCATGCGCGTCGACGGCGCATCCACGCGCATCACGAGTGCGCGAGCAGCGGTGCGGGCAGGACTCGCACTCGTCTCGGAAGACCGCAAGGCACAGGGCCTGGCGCTGGGCCAGTCGGTGCTCGACAACTCGCTGCTCGTCATCCGGAGCGTGTTCTCCGCCCGCACCTCGTCGTCTCGCCGAGAGGTGCCGGGAGTGCTCAGCTCGCTCGAGATCAGCTCGCGCGGGCTCGACCAGGAGGTGCGCTTCCTCTCGGGCGGCAACCAGCAGAAGGTCGTGCTCGCGAAGTGGCTGCTCACTCAGCCGCAGATCGTGCTCTTCGACGAACCGACCCGCGGCATCGACGTCGGCGCGAAGTACGCCGTCTACCAGCTCATGCGAGATCTCGCGGCACAGGGCAAGGCGGTGCTGATGGTCTCGAGCGAGCTCCCCGAGGTGATCGGCATGAGCGATCGGATCCTGGTCATGCACGACGGCGAGCTCGTCGCAGAGCTGCCGGCGGGGTCCGCCGAGCACGAGATCCTCGGGGCCGCGACCGGAGCGATCCACCCGCACGATGAGGCCACAGACGGAGGTGCACGATGAAGCGCATACGGATCGACTCGACGGTCATCGTCCTCGGCATCCTCATCCTCGCCCTGATCGTCGGCGCGATCCTCGTCGCCACCGTCGGGCGCAACTTCTTCAGTGCGGGCAACATCCGCGACATCCTCACCGGGATGAGCGTGCTCGGACTCGTCGCGATCGGTCAGACGCTCGTGGTGCTCGGCGCCTCGCTCGACCTCTCGGTCACCTACGTGATCAGCCTCTCGAGCCTGTTGGCCGCCACGATCATGAACGGGAGCCCCGGAAACATCCCCGCCGCGGTCGCGGTCACCCTGTTCGTCTGCGCCGGGATCGGCCTCGTCAACGGACTCATCGTCACCGTGCTCAAGGTGAACGGCTTCATCGCCACCCTCGGCGTCGGGCTGATCCTGCAGGGCATCCTCAACACCAACTTCGAGGGCTCGTCAGGCAACGTGCCGTGGGAGTTCCAGTTGATCGGCGCCACGGGCGTCGGTCCGATCCCCGTCTCGACCATCATCATGGTCGCGCTCGCCGCTGTCGTGTGGTTCCTGCTGAACCGCACCCGCACCGGCGCCCACCTGTACGCGGTGGGCGGGGATCCTGAGATCGCCCGACTGTCGGGGGTGCGCACCCGCCCGCCGCTGATCGCGGCTCATGTGCTCTGCTCCGTCTTCGCGGGACTCGCAGGACTGCTGCTCGCCAGCAGGCTCGGTGTCGGCAGCCCGACCGTCGGCCAGCAGGGCGGCTACGCGCTCCTGTCGATCGCGGCCGTCGTGCTCGGCGGCACACTGCTGCTGGGCGGCAGAGGATCGATCTGGGGTGCGATCGGCGGAGTCGCGATCCTCGCGGTGGTCGACAGCGTGATGAGCGTCATGCAGGTGAACCCGTTCCTGAAGGACGTGGTGCGCGGCGTCGTGATCGTCGCCGCCGTCGCGGTGTACAGCCGACGAGCCATCGTCCGTCGCCGCCCGCGCTTCGGCCCAGGGGGCACGAGAACCGGGGGAGACGACGCCGCCAAGGCGGCCGAGCCCGAGATGGCGGCCGCCGCCTCAGAACTCGCCGATACGGGCACTGCTGCGGAAGGAGGGCGCTCATGAACGCACTGCGTGCACTCGTGAGTCCCCGGGGCGCGGTGTTCCTGCTGCTCGTGATCCTGCTCATCGCCGTCACGATCCTCAACCCGAGCTTCGCCGAACCCGGGCAGTTCATGCGGTTCATCCAGCGGGTGGCCCCGATCGCGATCGTCGCGATCGGCCAGTACTTCGTCATCATCGCCGGAGAGTTCGATCTGTCGCAGGGGTCCTTGATCACCGCGCAGGTGATCATCGCGGGCAACCTGGTGGGCGAAGACGACTCCCGCACCATCCCGGTGCTGCTGCTCATGGTCGTCTTCGGCGCCGTGGTCGGACTCGTCAACGGAGTGATCACGACTCTGCTCAAGGTGCCGTCCTTCATCGTCACTCTCGGCATGATGCTCGCTCTCCTGGGTGGCGTGATGTGGTGGACGGGGGGAGCAGCCACCGGCAACCCCGCAGACAGCTTCCGCGAGATCGGCCGCGGCGGCATCCGCGATGTGCCCCTGCTCGAGTTCATCCCCTGGGCGGTGTTCATCCTGATCGGCTGGCTCGCCCTCGGCATCTGGATCACGAAGCGGCCCCTCGGAAAGCTGCTCATCGCGGTCGGCGACAACGCCACGGCGGTCGACTTCGCCGGTGCCCGGAGCGCCTGGGTCACGACCCGCGCGTTCATGATCTCATCGCTCTCCGCCACGCTCTCGGCGGTGCTGCTGGTCGGCTATGCGGGGGTGCACCCGTCGGTCGGTCGAGGCTACGAGTTCGTCGCGATCACGGCGGTCGTCCTCGGAGGCGTCGTGCTCGGCGGCGGCCGGGGCTGGATCGTCGCCGCCGCTGCAGGAGCCTTCGCGCTCGAGGCCCTGTTCATGCTGCTGAACATCGCCGGCGTCCCCTCGACGCTGCGCGACGCCGTGCAGGGAGTCATCATCATCGCCGCCGTCGCCTACTCCGCCGTCGCGTTCCGTGCTCGGCGCAGGCGCGGCCCCCGGACTTCTCCCGAGCTCAGTACCTCGGAGACCGCAGGAACCGCAGAATCCGTATCCACCGCAACATCCCGCACCATCCACACAGAAACCAGAGGAGATTAGCAATGCGACGATCAATGAGGATCGCCACCGCAGGGGTGGCTCTCTTCGGCCTCATCGCGCTCGCCGGGTGTACGACAGACCCGTCCGTGGCGCCGGCCGAATCCGACAGTCCCGACGAGTCCGCCGAGACCACCGAGTGGTTCGACCAGGAGCTCTTCGACAAGCAGATGGAAGAGCGCGGCGTCGAGCCCCAGGGCCCGGCCGACGAGCCGTATCTCCAGCACATCAACGCTGAGATGGTCGACACCTCCGAGTTCGCGAGCGAGGGAGCCAAGAAGGCCTGCTTCGCGAACGCGTCGATCTCGAACCCGTGGCGTCAGACCGGCTGGATCACGATGAACGAGCAGCTCAAGTCGCTGCAGGAAGCCGGAGCGATCAGCGAGATGGAGACCCGCGACGCGCAGGACTCCGATGACACGCAGATCGCCGACATCGACTACTTCATCGCCGAGGGCGGCTGCGACGTCTTCCTCATCTCGCCGAACAGCACGGCGGCGATGACTCCGGCGGTCGAGCGGGCATGTGAGACCGGCAAGCCGGTCATCGTCTTCGACCGCGGAGTGAACACCGACTGCCCGGTCACGTTCATCCACCCCATCGGCGGATTCGCGTGGGGCATCGACACCGCCGAGTTCCTCATCGACAACCTCGAAGAGGGCGACAAGGTCGTGGCACTGCGCATCCTTCCCGGAGTCGACGTGCTCGAACACCGGTGGGCCGCCGCGGAGAAGCTCTTCGACGAGGCGGGCATCGAGGCCGTGGACTACTTCACGGGTGCCGACCCCGCCGAGATCAAGAGCATCATCAGTGACGAGCTCGCCAAGGGCGACGTGCAGGGCATCTGGATGGATGCCGGCGACGGTGCGGTCGCGGCGATCGAGGCATTCGAGGATGCCGGTGCCGACTACCCGGTCATGACCGGCGAGGACGAGATGAGCTTCCTGCGCAAATGGAAGGAGACGGGTCTCACGGGTCTCGCGCCGGTGTACTCGAACTTCCAGTGGCGTACGCCGCTGCTCGCCGCGCAGATGGTCTTCGCGGGTGAAGAGGTTCCCAAGGAGTGGGTGCTGCCGCAGAAGCCGATCACCGAGGCGGAGCTCGACGACTACCTCGAGGCGAATGACGGCATGCCCGACGGGCACTACGCCAAGTTCGGCGGGGAGAACCTTCCCGGCTACCCCACGGTCTGGCAGGAACGTCAGATCCCATAACCCGCAGTGACGCTCCCGCCCTTCCCTCCGCACGCGCGCGGATGGGAGGGTGGGAGCACACGCGTCATCCCCGAAGGAGCAGGATGCCTCGCACGATCGCCGTCAACACGTGGGTGTGGACCTCTCCACTCACCGATGCGACGCTCGAGCCGCTCGCGCGGAAGGCCGCCGAGATGGGCTACCAGGCGCTTGAGCTGCCGCTCGAGAACGTCGGCGACTGGGATCCTGGACGCACCCGCGAGGTCCTGGACGGACTCGGGCTCGGTGCGATCGTCGTCGGGGCGATGGGCCCCGGCAGGTCGCTGCTCGCGAGAGCGGGAGACGTGGCCGGGACGCAGGACTACCTGCGCTCGTGCATCGACGCGGCCGACACGCTCGGATCGGATGTCGTCGCCGGCCCCTTCTACGCACCGACCGGAGTGACCTGGCGGATGACGCCAGACGAGCGCACGGAGGTCGTCCGAGAGTTGCGCGAGAATCTCCGCCCCGTGGCCGAGGAGGCCGCATCCAGGGGCATCGCGCTGGCGATCGAGCCGCTCAACCGCTACGAGACCAGCGTGCTGAACACGGTCGAGCAGAGCCTGGATGCGCTCGAGCCTCTGCTCGGTGCAGGCGTCGGACTCGCGCTGGACACCTACCACCTCAACATCGAGGAGAAGAAGCCGGCGGATGCCATCCGAGCCGCGGGGGCGTCTATCTCCCACGTGCAGGTCTGCGGCAGCGATCGGGGAGCGGTCGGCGATGATCACACCGACTGGCCGGAGCTGCTGAGCGCTCTCGACGATGCGGGCTACCGCGGACCGCTCGGACTCGAGAGCTTCACGGGCGAGAACGCCACGATCGCGGTCGCCGCATCCGTCTGGCGTCCTCTCGCACCGAGTCAGGACGAACTCGCCCGCCGCAGCATCCATGCGCTCAGGGCGCTCGGCGCCTGACGCCGTCACGCGATACGAAGGAGTGTCCATGACCACCCACCCCGTCACACTGTTCACCGGCCAGTGGGCCGACCTGCCGTTCGAGGAGGTGGCCCGACTCGCGGCCGAATGGGGCTACGACGGCCTCGAGGTCGCGGCCTCCGGCGATCACCTCGATCTGCGGCGGGCCGACGAGGACGACGCCTACGTCGCCTCCCGCCTCGAGATCCTCGATCGACACGGGCTGAAGATCTTCGCGATCTCGAACCATCTCGCCGGTCAAGCGGTGTGCGATGCGCCGATCGACTTCCGTCATCGGGCGATCCTGCGCGACTACGTGTGGGGTGACGGCGATGCCGAGGGCGTGCGCACCCGTGCAGCGGATGACATGAAGCGGGCGGCGCGCGTGGCACGCAAGCTCGGCATCGACACGGTCGTCGGGTTCACCGGGTCGTCGATCTGGCCTTATCTGGCGATGTTCCCGCCGGTGCCGGCGTCGGTGATCGAGGGCGGCTTCGAGGACTTCGCCGCCCGCTGGACCCCGATCCTCGATGTGTTCGACGGCGAGGGCGTGCGCTTCGCCCACGAGGTGCACCCTGGCGAGATCGCCTACGACTACTGGTCGTCGGTGCGGGCGTTGGAAGCGATCGATCACCGGAAGGCGTTCGGCTTCAACTGGGACCCGTCGCACATGATGTGGCAGAACATCGACCCGGTCGGGTTCATCGTCGACTTCGCCGACCGGATCTACCACGTGGACTGCAAGGACACCCGGATGCGCCCGCACAACGGCCGTGCCGGGGTGCTCGGCTCGCACCTGCCGTGGGGCGACCCGCGCCGCGGCTGGGACTTCGTCTCGACAGGTCACGGTGACGTGCCATGGGAAGACGCGTTCCGCGCGCTCGAGGCGATCGGCTATGCCGGACCCATCTCGATCGAATGGGAGGATGCCGGTATGGACCGGCTGCACGGAGCACCCGAGGCCCTCCACTACGTGCGATCGCTGCTGTGGCCCACGCCCACCGCATCCTTCGATGCCGCCTTCAGCAATCAGGAAACCGGAGCCACCCCATGACCATCCAGCACACCGTCGTCTTCCGCCTGGTGCACGATGCGGGTTCGGCAGAGGAGCGCGAGTTCCTGGCCACCGGCCGGGCGGTGCTCACCTCGATCCCCGGGGTCGAGGACTTCACGATCCGCAGGCAGGTGAGCCCGAAGAGCGACCTGGAACACCAGTTCTCGATGGTGTTCCAGGATGTCAGCGCCTACCGGGCGTACAACGAGCACCCCGCGCACACCGCGTTCGTGTCGGAGCGGTGGATGCCGGAAGTCGCGGCGTTCCAGGAGTACGACTTCGAGGAGTGAGCGGCGCGAGCCGTGACCTCGGTCAGGAGGCCGAGTCGCGCAGCTTCACCAGGCGCTCGTGCCCGGTCTCCTCGAGCTCGGCGATGCTCTCGCGCGACTTCAGGAAGTCCGAGAACGACCGGTAGCCGAGAGCCTTCTCGCTGAACGACGGATCCATGCGTCGCATGTGCGTCTTCACGGCCGAGCTGTGCAGCCACTCGTCGGCGTCGGTCTTGTCGTGACCGAGACGCAGCGCCCGCTGCAGCAGTTCGGTCGCCTCGCCCTGCTCGGTGCCGTCGTTCAGGTCTTCGGCCTTCGCCGGCGCTGCGGCCGCGGCCTTCGCCTTGGCGGTCTTGGCAGGCTGCCTGGACTTGGGCTTCACCGCGGGCTCGGGCTCGGCGACCGGCTCGGGGACCTCCACGGCCGCGGGGGCGGGGGCTGCGGCCTTGGTCGGTCGCACGACGCCGGGAAGCGAGTCGTAGGCCTCGAACTCGTCGCACGCGGCGGCCAGCGACTTGGCGGTGGAGCCGGCGACGCCGACGCCGATGACATAGCGGCCCAGGCGCTTGCAGCGCTGAGCGAGCGGCACGTAGTCGCTGTCCCCGGCGACGATCACGACGTGGGTGAGGTCGGGCAGACGGAACATGTCTTCGACGGCATCGACGGCCAGACGGATGTCTGCGCCGTTCTTCGCATAGGCCGCGGCGGGGAACAGCTGCACGAGGTCGACCGCACGCGCGACGAGCTGCGAGCGGTACACCGCGTTCACCGGAGACGACCAGTCGGCGTAGGCGCGGGTGAGCACGAGAGTGCCGAACGAGGCGGCGTAGTCGATGATCGCGCCGACCTCGATCATCGCGCGGGAGAGCCGCTCGGTGACCTCGGGGTCTGAGGGGTTCTCGGTGATGCGCTGGCGGTCCTTGCCGTAGGCGTTGCGTCCGTGCACCCGGTCGTACCAGGAGATGACGATGTTGTCGAAGTCGAGATAGACGGCGACGCGCGCGTCGTGTGCCTCAGCCATTGTGTGCTCCTTCGCCCGGGTACCGCACGCCGATCTGGGCGCGGATCTCGTCGAGGGTGCCCATGATGGCGACGCTCTCGGCGATCGGCAGGATGTCGCCCTCGAGCAGGCTCTCGCGCACGAGTCGCTCGGCGGCATGCGCCTGGTACTCCATGCCTCGACCCGCGACGTCGGAGGAGTACTCCTCGACGACGGTGCCGTCGGGAAGGACCACACGGAACGTCGTCGGGGCGTACCAGACCTGATCGATGTCGATACGCGCCTTCGTGCCGATGATGCTCGCGGCGTTCGGGCCGGCAGCCCTCGACGACGACAGGGTGGTCGAGATCGCGCCGCCCTCGTGCGTCATGATCGTCGCGACCTCGGCATCAGCGCCGGTCTCGATCAGGCGGGCGACCGACTGGATGCCGGTCGGGGCACCGAGGATGTCCCACACGAACGAGATCGGGTAGATCCCCAGGTCGAGCAGCGCGCCGCCGCCGAGCTCGAGCGCGTTCAGCCGGTGAGCGGGGTCGGTGGGCAGGAGCTGCGTGTGGTCGGCGCTGACGGCACGGATCTCGCCGAGCGTGCCGGCGGCGATGATCTCGCGGATGCGGACCATGTGCGGCAGATACCGCGTCCACATCGCCTCCATCGCGAGGAGTCCGCGTTCGGCCGCCAGATTCTGCAGCTCTTCGGCCTCGCGTCGGTTGAGGGTGAACGGCTTCTCGACGAGCACGTGCTTGCCGGCCTCGAGCGCGAGACGGGCGGTGTCGTGGTGCATCGGGTGCGGTGTGGAGACGTAGATGATGTCGACATCGGGGTCGGCGACGAGCGCCGCGTACGACGGGTGCGCGTGCGCGATGTCGAAGCGAGCGGCGAACGCATCGGCCGACTCCTGCGAGCGAGAGCCGACCGCGACGAGATCGAGCCCTGCGGTGCGCAGATCGGATGCGAAGGCGGCGGCGATGCCGCCGGTCGCGAGGATTCCCCAACGAAGACCAGTCATGGTCTCAGCGTAGAGGGTGCGGCCGACAGCCGGGACGATCAGGCGAGAGCTGCGAGCGTGCGCTGTGGCACGAGAGGGAAGACCTGCGCGGCGATCCGCTCGAGCTCCTCGTCGAGCGGCGATGCCTGGATCAACAGCAGCGTGATCCCGGCATCCGCGTAGTCGTGGATCCGCTCGGCGACTTGCTCGGCCGTGCCGACGAGGTTCGGGCGGAGACCTCTGGTGCCGACCGAGTACTCACGACGGGTGAGCTCGAGCGACAGTTTCGAGTTGCGCTGGAACTCCTCGAACGACGCGTAGCCGGGAGAGTCGGGGTCGACGGTCGTGATGCGGTCGAGCTCGCGCTGCGCCTCGGCCTCGGTGTCTCGGACGATCACGTACGCCGGCATCCCGAACTCGGCGATCCGGCGGCCGTGCAGCCGCTCGGAGCGGGCGTTCATGTCTGTCACGTTGGCTCGAACCTCGTCGAGCGTGCCGCCGTGCATGACGTACGCGTCGGCGAAGCCGGCGATCGACTCGCGCCCCGCCTCGCTCTCGCCGCCGGCGAAGATCACGGGATGGCTCGACGGCTTCGGCTCGACGATCGTCCCGTCGAGGGCGTAGTGCGAGCCCTGGAACGAGTACGGCGTCTGCTCCCACAGGCCGTTCAGCACCGTCACGAACTCCTCGGCCTGCACGTAGCGTTCGTCATGGGTCGTGAACTGCCCGCCGAACTGTCGGGCCTCCTCCGCCCACCACGCGGCGACGACGTTGAGGGAGACGCGACCAGGGGCGACCTGATCCAGCGTTCCGACGGTCTTCGCGAGCACGGCCGGGAGGTGGAAGCCGGGGCGCACGGCGGTCATGACGCGCAGGCGCTCGGTGACGGCGAGGATGGCGGCCGACAGCGACCAGGCCTCGAGGCTCGGTGCGTCGGTGCCCTTGCGGTCGTTGAGGTAGAGCTCCGGAACAAGCGTGGTGTGGAACCCGAGGCGGTCGGCCTTCACCGACACCTCGCGGATGTACTCCCAGGTGGCAGCCATCCGGCCTTCATCGGTGACGTTGCGCAGGAATCCGCCGTAGACAGGGGTCCAGTATCCGAGGTCGATTGCCATGAGAGCTCCTTCTGTCAGACCAGCGCGAGCGCGTGGTCGAGGTCGGCGATGAGGTCGGCCGGGTCTTCGAGCCCCGCCGACAGCCGGATCGTCGTGAGCGAGATGCCTGCGGCGGCCCGCTGCTCGGCGGTGAGGTGCGAGTGCGTCATGGACGCCGGGTGGTTCACGAGGCTGCGCGCGTCGCCGATGTTCGCCACGAGACGGATGACCCGCAGGGAGTCGATCACACGCGCGATGCTGCCCTGGGTCTCGGCATCCAGCGGCACTGCGAGGTCGAACGAGAAGACCGAGGGGCCCCCTCGCGGCAGGTAGCGCTGGGCGAGCGGATGCCAGCGGTTGCCCTCGAGACCGGGGTGGTGCACGGTCTCGACCGCCGGATGCCGCTGCAGGTGCTCTGCGATCGCGAGCGCCGTGGCGGTCTGCCGCGCCACCCGCAGGTCGAGGGTCTCGACGCCCTGCAGGATCTGCCAGGCGTTGAACGGCGAGAGCGAGGGGCCGAGATCGTGCACGTACTTCGACTTCACGAGCGCCGCGAACGCCTGCCCTATGCCGAAGCGCTCCCACAGGGTGAAGTCCCCGACGCGTGCGTAGGACTCGGTGAAGTGCGGCCAGCGTGCGGGCTCGCGGCCGAAGTCGAAGGTGCCCTGGTCGACGACGACACCGCCGAGAGAGGTGCCGTGGCCGCTGAGGAACTTGGTCGCGGAGTGCACGACGAAGTCCGCGCCGTGCTCACCCGGTCGCACGAGGTACGGGGTGCCGACGGTGTTGTCGATCACGAGGGGCACACCGGCCTCGTGCGCGATGTCTGCGACGGCGCGGATGTCGAGGACCTGGGCGATCGGGTTCGCGATGGACTCGGCGAACAGCACGCGCGTCTCGGGCCGGATCGCCGCGCGCCAGGCATCGGGGTCGTCCTGATCGACGAAGGTCACGGGGATGCCGAAGTCGTCGAAGGTCTCCTGCAGCAGATCGACCGTGCCGCCGTACAGCTGGGTGGCGGCGACGATGTGACCGCCGCGGCCCACGAGCGCGAGCAGGGTCACGGCGACCGCCGCCTGGCCTGACGCCACGGCCACTGCCGACACCCCGCCCTCGAGTGCGGCGATGCGCTCTTCGAGGATCTGCTGGGTCGGACTCGCGTTGCGGCTGTACAGGTTGCCGGCGGTGCGCAGCGCGAACAGGTCTGCGGCGTCGGCGAGCGAGGCGAACTCGTATGCGGCCGTCTGATAGATCGGCGGGACGGCGCTGTTCTGCGGAGTTCCCGGGATGTAGCCCGCCTGGATCTGACGCGTGGAGAACTCGGTCATGCGGTCGCCACCGCCGCCGTCTCGTGGGTGCGGATGATCTGGGCGTGCACGTCACCGCCGCGCAGGCGTTCGAGCCACTGCACGAGCGCCGCCGCGACGCTGCGGTGCGACTGGTCGTTGAGCGCGTCGTGCAGTCCGTCGACGGTCTCGACGATCTCGAGGTCGGGAACGGCGCGCAGCGCGTCGATGACCTGAGGCAACGGTGACACGGTGTCGGCGCCGCCGTGCACGGCGAGCACAGGGACCTCGATCGCCGCGAGGTCTGCGGATGCTGGGAGCGGCTCGGCCGGAGTGACGTCGACGGAGGTGGACTCGGTGGCCAGCACGCCCAGGTGCAGGGGGCACGCCGTGCGCTCCTCGGCGGACGGCAGGTCGAGCTCGGCATCCGCCAGGGTTCCGGCGACGACCGCAGCCTCGACGGAGACGCCCTGCGCAGCGAGACGGAGCACGGCGGATGCTCCGGCATCCGCCCCGACGAGCACCCGCGGTGTGTCGGTCGCCTCCGAGAGCCAGGCGCTCGCGGCATCGGCATCCTCTTCGAAGACGGCGACGAGGTAGCCGTCCGAGCTCAGCCGGCGGCCGAAGCGCTCGTACACGCCTGCGCGCTCGCCGCGTCCGGTGACGAGGGCGAGCGTGCCGCGGACGCGGGCGGGAGGCGCCCAGAGTGCGGGAGAGGAGGTCGTGGTCATGCCCCCATCCTCCGATCGGCCACCGACACGCACCGAGGATGTGTCGCCGTGTTGCGCTCCGTTTCGCTGCGCTTCCCCGGCGGTTGGCGGTCGGATCCGGGCGCTCATACTTTCGGGGCATGACCGAACCCCTCATCATCGGCGCCATGGTGCGCACCCTCGGCGCGTACCCGTCCGGTTGGCGTCAGCCTGGCGCGCACCGCGACCCCTCGGCAGACGCCGACATCCTCCGCCACATCGCGCGCGAGGGCGAGGATGCGGGGCTCGACTACCTGTTCTTCGGCGACTGGCTGGCGACGGGACCGGATCTCGAGTTCCGCGACCCGTATCTGTTGGCGCGCATCGACCCGGTGAGTGCGGTGCTGTTCCTCGCGGGGGTCACCTCGCGGATCGGGCTGATCGCCACAGTGAACACGACCTATGCGGACCCGTATGCGACAGCGCGCTCGCTCGCCTCGCTCGACGTGCTCACTCAGGGCCGCGCCGGCGTGAACCTCGTCACGGGCGCGGAGCCGCGCGCCGCGGGCAACCACGGCCGCGATGCGCATGCCGACAACGAGACCCGGTACGACCGCGCCGAGGAGTTCGTCACGGCGCTGCGTCGCCTGTGGGACTCGTGGAGTGAGGACGCGTGGATCGCGGATGCCGAGCGCGGCGTGCTGATCGACCCCGACGGCCTCCGCGGCGCCGACCTGCAGGGCACGCATGTACGGGTCTCCGGCCCGTTGAACGTGGCGCGCCCGCCGCAGGGCCAGATCCCCATCGTGCACGCGGGAACCTCGCCGCGATCCCGCGCGCTCGCGGCCACCGAGGCAGATCTGGCGCTGATCGCCGCCCCGAACATCGCGGATGCGATCGCCACCCGTCGCGATCTGCGCGAGATCGCGGCAGCCGCCGGGCGCTCGCCCGAGACGCTGAAGGTGATCGCTCCCGTGCTGCCGGTCGTCGCCGACTCCGACGCCCAGGCCCACCGCATCGTCGAGCGCCTGCTCGCTCTCGTGCCTCTCGCAGAGGGGCATCAGCCCGCGCGCACCGCGTTCCCGCCGAACCGGTCGGTCGCGGCGCTCGCCGACGCACTCGGGGTGGCGGCGGATGATCCGCTGCGCGCGGCCGACTTCGATCAGGTCGTGTCTGCGGACGACGCGTCTCGGCTGGGCGATGCCGGTGCAGCACTGCTCGACAGGCTGGGTCGAATCGCCGGCGTGCGCGTCGCGGGGAGGGGAGCCGGCGGTGCGCTGACCTGGCGTCACCTGGTCGCGGCGCACGCAGTGCCCGCCGCATTCGTCGTGGGCGACGCCTCGACGATCGCCGACCACTTCGAGACCTGGCGTGACGAGGGGGCGGCCGACGGATTCAACGTGCTGTCGGCGTTCCAGCCGGCGCAGTTCGAGGCCTTCACCCGACTGGCCGCTCCCGAGCTGCGTCGCCGAGGACTCCTCGGCCGCGCCGATGACGGTGCCCGGCCGACGCTCCGAGGCCGACTCGGGGTGGGTGTCCGCGACGGCGCCGCATCATCCCTCGCCGCACGCTGAACCGCCGCATCCGTTACGCCGCATTGCGCCGGGTGACCGGTCATGACGCCTCGTGACAGGTCAGGTCCGCGCATGACGACTCCATTCGCGACCGGGGTCGCAGAGTCCCTAGCGTGACGTTCACCCGCACACCACGAACCACAGCATCCCTTCTCAGGAGGACCGCATGACCCGCCGTCTCATCCGCGCAGCAGCCGTCGCGCTCCCGCTCGTCCTCGCAGCGGGCCTCGCCGCCTGCGCATCGTCGCCCGCGCCCTCCGACACCTCGGCTGCGGCCGGCGACCCCATCACCGGGGGCACGCTGACGTACCTGGAGCACCAGACGTTCACGAACCTGTACCCGCCGCAGGCGGGCTTCTATCCGAACGGCGGCGTGGTCAACAACATCACCGCGCGCCTCACCTGGCAGAACCCCGACTCGCTCGAGATCGAGCCGTGGATCGCGTCCGACTGGACCGTGAACGACGACGCGACCGAGTACACCTTCACCCTGAAGCCGGATGTCACGTTCTCCGACGGCACGCCGCTGGATGCCGCAGCGGTCGCGAAGAACTTCGACACCTACGGTCTCGGCGACGCCGAGCGCGGCCTGACCGTCTCGGAGGCGATCAACAACTACGCCTCCAGCGAGGTCGTCGACGAGGACACCGTCACCTTCCGCTTCTCCGCCCCCGCCCCCGGCTTCCTGCAGGCGACGTCGACGATCAACTCCGGACTCCTCTCACCCGAGACCCTCGACGGCACGATCGAGGACTTCGGTGCGGGCAACGCCGAGGCGATCATCGGTGCGGGGCCCTTCACCGTCACGGACGAGAAGCTCGGCACCGAGTTCACCCTGACCGCCCGTGAGGACTACGCGTGGGCTCCGGAGAGCGCCGAGAACCAGGGCCGCCCGTACCTCGACGCCGTGCACGTGCTCGTGACCCCCGAGGACTCCGTGCGCATCGGCTCGCTGCTCGCCGGCCAGGCCGACTATGTGCGCTACGTGCAGGCCTTCGACGAGGACCGCGTCGAGAGCTCGGGCTTCACGCTCTACGCTCCGCAGACCCGCGGAGTGAACAACTCCATCTCGCTGCGTCCCGAGAACCCGCTGCTCACCGACATCCGGGTCCGCCAGGCGCTGGTCGCCGCCGTGGATGCGCAGGAGGTCGTCGACACCCTGTTCACCGAGAACTACCCGGTCGCGACGTCGGTGCTGTCGCAGGAGGCCCTCGGCTACAAGGACGAGTCGGAGCACTACGCGTACGACCCCGACAAGGCTGAGGAGCTGCTCGATGAGGCCGGCTGGGAGCCCGGTTCCGACGGCATCCGCGAGAAGGACGGCGAGCGTCTGTCGATCACCGTCTACGAGGCCGCCCCGCAGCCGCTCTCGAAGCAGACCCTCGAGCTCGTCGCCCAGCAGCTCGCGAAGGTGGGCGTCGAGCTCACGGTGAAGCCCGCCGACGCGGGCTCCTACGCGGCGGACACCCGCGACCCGCTCAAGACCGGCTTCTACCACTCGATGGTCGGACGCGCGGACTTCGACGTGATCAAGAGCCAGTACTACACGAAGAACCGTGACGCGCTGATCTCGAACGACCCCGAGCTCGACGCGCTGCTCGAGGCCGTGGCCTCCGAGCCCGACACCGACAAGCGGGTCGAGGCATCGCAGGCTGTGCAGGACTACATCGCCGAGCAGGCGTACGTCATCCCGCTGTTCGAGGAGCCGCAGGTCTACGGCGCCGCCACCTACGTGCACGGTGTGGACTTCGAGTCGGTCGGTCGCCCCACCTTCTCGGGCGTCTGGCTCGCCGAGCACTGAGCCTGACTGACACGGTGCATCGATGAGCTTCGTCCTCCGACGGGCCGGGCAGGCCGCGATCGTTCTGATCGCGGCCTTCACGGCCACCTTCTTCCTGCTGCAGCTGCTGCCCGGCGATGCGATCCTGATCAAGTTCTCCGACCCCAGCCTCGGGCTGTCGCCGGAGCAGCTCGACGGGATCCGCGCCACCTACGGCACCGATCTGCCCTGGTGGCAGCAGTACGTGCATGCGGGGCTGGGCTTCGCGGCGGGCGACTTCGGATACTCGACGCAGTTCGGCACCCCGGTGCTGACCATGCTCGCCGAGGCGCTGCCGTCGACCCTGCTGCTGGCGTCGCTCGGACTCGTGGTGGCACTGCTGATCGCGGTTCTCGTCGCAGGGCTCTCCTCTCTCGCCCCGTTCGCATGGCTGCGCAACGGCATCCGCCAGGTGCCGGGCCTGTTCGTCGCGGTGCCGGTCTTCTGGCTCGGCATCCTGCTGATCCAGGTCTTCTCGTTCGGCCTCGGCTGGGTGCCGATCGTCGGCGCCGACCCGGTCGCGGGGCTCGTCCTGCCCGTTCTCACTCTGGCCGTGCCCATCTCGGCCCCGCTCGCGCAGGTGCTGGTGCGGGCGATCGATCAGGTGCAGGCGCAGCCCTTCATCACGGTGGTCCGCGCCAAGGGTGCGCCGCCGTCGTGGGTACTCACCCGCTCGGTCGCGCGCAACGCGGCGCTCCCCACGCTCACGATCGCCGGTGTGCTGTTCGGCGAGCTGGTCGGCGGCGCGGTCGTCACCGAGACCGTGTTCGGCCGCACCGGCATCGGCCGGCTCACCGAGCAGGCAGTGTCGAATCAGGACATCCCCGTGCTGCAGGGCGTCGTGCTGCTGTCCGCCCTCGGCTTCGTGCTCATCAGCTTCGCGGTCGACCTCGTCACCCCGCTGATCGATCCCCGCCAGCGCGCCCTCTCGAAGGCAGGAGTCTCGGCATGACCGTCGCCGCCATCGCCGCATCGACCGACCCCGCCGTCGAGTCTCCGGAGCAGGATGCCACGGCATCCGCCCCGAGCAGGCGGGCCCGCGGGCTGCGTTCCCGGCCCTGGGGCCTCTACCTCGCGATCCTCGTCGTGACGCTCGCGGTGCTCTGGGCGCTGATCCCCGGGGTGTTCGCGCCCGGCGACCCGCTCACCGGCACTCCCGCCGACAAGCTGCTGCCGCCGAGCGCGGCGCACTGGTTCGGCACCGACACCCTCGGCCGCGATCTGTTCGGTCGCGTCGTCCACGGTGCGGTGCACTCGCTCTCCGGCGCTCTCATCGCCGTCACGGTCGGCCTCGCGCTCGGCACCCTCCTCGGAGCGGTCGCCGGAGCCCTCGGCGGCGTCGTCGACGACATCCTGATGCGCGTGGTCGACGTGCTGCTCGCCATCCCCGGTCTGCTGCTGTCGCTGTCCGTCATCATCCTGCTCGGGTTCGGAACCGTGAATGCGGCGATCGCGGTGGGCCTCGGCAGCGTCGCCGCCTTCGCGCGTCTGATGAGGTCGGAGGTCGCACGCGTGCGGCGCAGCGAGTACGTCGAGGCGGCGTACGGCAGCGGCGGGACGTTCCTCAGCGTCCTCCGTCGCCATGTGCTCCCGAACTCGCTCACGCCGATCGTCGCGCTCGCAGCGCTGCAGTTCGGCACCGCGATCCTGGCGATCTCGACGCTGGGCTTCCTCGGCTACGGCGCACCGCCGCCCACCCCGGAGTGGGGTCTGCTGATCGCGGAGGGTCGCAACTACACCGCCACCGCCTGGTGGCTGACGGCTCTGCCCGGCCTCGTCGTGGTCGCGGTCGTGCTCAGTGCCAACCGCATCTCGCACCGCATCGGAAGGAGCTCGCGATGACCGTTCTCGCCGTCGACGACCTCAGGGTCTCGTATGCCACACGCACCGGTCAGCGCGAGGTCGTGCACGGCGTCTCGTTCGAGATCGCCGAGGGTGAGGCGCTGGCACTCGTGGGGGAGTCCGGGTCGGGCAAGTCCACGACAGCGCATGCGCTGCTCGGCCTGCTGCCCGCCGGCGGTCGGGTCGAGGGCGGCACCGTGCGTCTCGGCGACCTCGACATCTCGGGGTGGACGGATCGCTCGCTGCGGAGCATCCGCGGGCCCGAGATCGGCCTCGTCCCGCAGGACCCGGTGACGTCCCTCGACCCCGTGCGCCCGATCGGTGCTCAGGTCGAAGAGGTGCTGAAGCTGCACGGTCACCGCGACGGTCGTGCGCGTCGGGCACGGGTGATCGAGCTGCTCGATCGCGTCGGCATCGACGACCCCGACCTGCGTGTGCGCCAGTATCCGCACGAGCTCTCCGGCGGCATGCGGCAGCGGGTGCTCATCGCGTCGGCGATCGCATTGCGGCCCCGGCTGCTGATCGCCGACGAGCCGACCAGCGCGCTGGATGCCACGGTGCAGCGCAAGGTGCTCGACCTGCTCGACGAGCTGCGCCGCGACGAGGGGACGAGCATCCTGCTGGTCACCCACGACCTCGGCGTCGCCGCGGACCGCGCGCAGCGCCTGGTCGTGCTCAAGGACGGACGCATCGTCGAGCAGGGCGCGAGCGAGACCGTGCTCGCGGCGCCGTCCGACGCCTACACGAAGCAGCTGCTCGCCGATGCCCCGGCGTTCATCACGGGGTTCCGCCGGCCCGAGGCTCCGCCCTTCCTGCGGGACGCGGCGGCAGTGGCCGCCGAGAACCCGTTCGCGATCACCGCCACCGAGCTCGTCAAGGAGTTCAGGGTCGCCGGTCGTGAGCGCTTCCGCGCGGTCGACGACGTCTCGTTCCGGGTGCGCCGCGGTACGACGCACGCGCTGGTGGGGGAGTCCGGGTCGGGCAAGACCACCACGGCGCGTCTGATCACGCGGTTCCACCAGCCGGATGCCGGTGCCATCGAGATCGAAGGCGAAGACGTGACCGTGCTGTCGGGTCAGAGGCTGCGGGCGCTGCGCCGCCGCATCCAGCTGGTCTACCAGAACCCGTTCGCGTCTCTGGATCCGCGGCAGCAGATCGTCGACATCATCTCCGAGCCGCTGCAGAACTTCGGTGTCGGCTCGCGTGCCGAGCGCAAGGACCGGGCGCTCGCGCTGCTCGACCGGGTGTCGTTGCCGAGCGATGTCGCGCAGCGCACTCCTCGCGAGCTCTCGGGCGGTCAGCGCCAGCGTGTGGCGATCGCCAGGGCGCTGGCGATCGACCCCGAGATCGTCGTGCTCGACGAGGCGGTCTCGGCCCTCGATGTGACGGTGCAGGCGCGCATCCTCGAACTGCTCACCTCGCTTCAGGCCGAGCTCGGTCTGACCTACCTGTTCATCTCGCACGATCTCGCGGTCGTGCGCAGGATCAGCCATACGGTCTCGGTGATGCGCCGCGGTCGCATCGTCGAGGAGGGCAACACCGAGGAGCTCTTCCACGCCCCGCAGCACGAGTACACCAGGGAGCTGCTCGCAGCCGTCCCCGGACGAACGGAGCAGCCCGTATGACCGCCCCCACGATCGCCTTCTTCACGCGCCTGCTCGACGACGCGGCCCCTGCCGAGCGGTACGCGCTGGCCGCCGAGCAGATCCGGCACGCCGAGCGATACGGCGTCGGACGCGCGTGGGTCGCCCAGCATCACTTCCGTGCGGCGGAGGGCGGGCTCCCGTCGCCGCTCGTCTTCCTCGCCCATGTCGCGGCGCAGACGTCGCGCATCCGCCTCGGCACCGGCGTGATCACGCTGCCGCTCGAGGATGCGGTGCGCGTCGCCGAGGATGCGGTCGTCGCCGACCTCCTCGCCGGCGGACGCCTCGACCTGGGCCTGGGAAGCGGAGGGACGCCGTCGTCGTTCGTCCCGTTCGGCGAGGACGTGCGCGACAAGGCGCCGACCTACGACCGCAAGCTCCGCCTGCTGCTCGACGCCCTCTCGGGGCATGACATCGGCGCCGAGAACACCCTCTATCCGGATGCCGGCACGCTCGCCGACCGCATCTGGCAGGCGACGTTCTCGGCACCGGGCGGCCACAGGGCAGGCATCCACGGTCACGGCCTGCTGCTCTCCCGCACCCAGCCGCGGTCGACGGATGCGCTGCACGCGCCGCTCTCGGCGCTGCAGGATCCGATCATCGACGCCTACCTCGAGGCGCTGCCCGACGGCGTCGCCCCTCGCGTGACGGCCTCGCGCACGGTATTCGTCGCGGACGACCGTGCCGAGGCCCTGCGCTTCGCGGAGGTCGGACTGCGCCGTGCCGCCGAGGGCTTCCGACGCCAGGGGCAGAAGATCCCCGGCGACGACCTCGACGAGCTGATCGTCGCGCTCGACACCCATCTCGGCACCCCCGAGGAGGTCGCCGAGTCGCTCGCCGCCGACGCCACCCTGGCGAGGGCCACCGAGGTGGCGTTCCAGGTGCACTCCGTCGACGCACCGCACGAGCACGTGCTGCGCTCGATCGAGCTCTTCGCCGAGCAGGTCGCCCCGGCCCTCGGCTACGCCCTCACCGACACCATCAAGGAGAAGGCATGACCACCGACATCGTCGATCAGATCGTAGGGGTGACGCCCGAGCTGGATGCTCTGCGCCGGCGCCGCCCCGTCACCAGGGAGCAGCTCCAGGCGAGCTTCGACGCTCTCTTCGCGCCGGTGTCGACGACGGAGGTGTCACAGGCCGAGCGTGAGCTGGTCGCCGCGTTCGCCACGCGTCTCGCCGGCGACACCGACGCGACGGGCACGTTCTACGCCGACCGGGCCCTGGCGGCTGATCCGCAGCGGGCGACGGTCGTGATCGCCGAGGCCACGGGTGCCGCCGTCAGCGGACCCTTCGGCTCGTACACCGAGGCGGGCCTGCAGGACGAGGACACCGAGGGCGAGCGCTACACGCCGTCGGCGGAGGTCGCAGACGTGCTCGGCGACCGTCTCGCCGCAGCCCTCGCGCACACGCACCTGCTCGTGTTCCGCCCGCGGGAGTCCTCGGCCGCGGACATCCGGCGACTGGTGGATGCGGGGTGGTCGGCCGACGGCATCGTCACCCTCTCGCAGCTCGTCTCGTTCCTCGCGTTCCAGCAGCGAGTCATCACCGGACTGAGGGTTCTCGCGGCCGCCGGCATCGCCGCGGCATCCGACTCCGAGGAGGAAGCAGCATGACCGAGCTTCTGCATGATGACGCACCGCACCCCGAGGCCTTCACCCGGGCCGAGGTCGGGTGGACGCCCCACCTTCCTCCGCTCGCCGAGGAGGATCTGACCGAGCGCCATTACGACGGACTCGTCGACGCCGCCCGTGCGAAGAACGACTACTTCCGGCTGCTGGCGCGCGACCCCGAGGTGCTCAAGGCGCGCACGCTCGTCGACAAGGACATCTTCTACAACGCCAAGGAGGGGCTTCCGCGTGCCGAGCGCGAGCTCTCGGCGACGGCGGCCTCGCGTCGCAACGGCTGCGTGTTCTGTGCCTCGGTACACTCGCGCTTCGCGGCGCACCACAGCAAGCGCGTCGACGACGTCGATCTCCTGCTCGACGAGGGCGTGGACGCCGACCTCGGTGAGCGGTGGAACGCGGTGGTGGCCGCCTCCGTCGCCCTGACCGACACCCCGAGCGCCTTCGGCCCCGACGAGATCGCGCATCTGCGCGCAGCGGGGCTCGACGACCTCGAAGTGTCGGACGTCATCCACGGCGCCGCGTTCTTCAACTGGGCGAACCGTCTGATGCTCTCGATCGGGCGCCCGGTCGCGCCCGCCTAGACCCGGGCGAGTTCTGCGTCAGCCCCCTCCCGCCGTCGAGGCCGGAGGGGGCTGATCGCTTTGGCGAGAGTATCGGCATTCTGCCTAGCGTCCTCATATGACGACGTATAGATTGCTAACGTCGACGCATGGCATCTGGGGGCGGAACTTCGTACGACGTCGACACCGACGTGTTGAGGGCGATGTCGTCGAAGGCCATTCGTGTCGTCGGAGAGTTGACCTCGCGTGAGGTGACGAAGCTCGGTGACGCCGGCCACGAGTGGGTGGTCGCAGCAGCGGCACGTTTCTGCACTGCGTGGTCCGACGGGCTGTCCGCCCGCGTGACCGACACCGACGACTTCGCCGACAGGTTGCGAACGACCGCACGGGTCTTCGACGAGGGCACCGATGCGGCGAAGGCCGAAGTCGACGCGATGATCTGGGCCGACTGATGGAGCTGGGGCAGACCCAGTCGCCGACCGACCTCGTGCCGGGGTCCGTGTCCGACGTCCGGGCAGCCGCGGAAGCGTGGAAGGCGCGTGGCACAGAAGCGACGCGGGTGCGCGATGACCTCGCCACGTTGGATGACGACGGCACGTGGAAGGGCGCCGCCTACGACGCATACCTCGAACGGTTCGAGCGCCAGCTGCTGCACTGGAAGCGCGCGGGGGAGTGGCTCCGTGCCGGAGCGAGCGCACTGTTCACGTGGGCCGACGCAGTGCAGTGGGCGCAGGACGAAGCCGACCGTGCGATCACGCTCTGGAACGAGGCGGAGCAGCAGGCGGCGGCGGCGCTGACCGCCCACCGTGCGCACGTGCGGGAAATGCGCGTCGGCCAAGGACTGCGGCATCCCGATGCGGACGTGCCCTTCATCGATCCGTCAGGTCCGGCGCACGACGAGGCGCGTGAAGTCCTGTTCAACGCGCGGATGACTCTCGAGGTGTACGCGCGGGACTGCGCGATCCGGTTGGACGAGGCCGCGGATGCGGCACGGATGCCGCTGACCGACGCGGAAGCCGCGACGCAGACCCAGCACGCGATGACCGAGGCGATCTTCACCCTCGCCGTCGTCCAGCCGTTCCAGGCGACGATGGACATGCTCGCGATCTCGGCGCAGACGCTGTGGGAGCACCCCGACATCATCCTCGAGCTCCTCGGCGGCGCTGCCACGTTCCTCGGCGGTGCCGCCGTTGCAGCCGGAGGTGGGGCTATCACCATCACCGGTGTCGGTGCGCTGGCAGGGGCTCCCGCACTCGCCGTCGCCGGAGTGGGAGTCGCCGGCGCAGGCGCGACGATGATGGGCGATGCCGCGGGACGGTGGCTCACCGAGAACCACGCGGGTGGTGATCGGATCAGGGGTCTGGATCGCGGTGACGGCCGTGACTACCTCGGCCATTTCGCCAAGGGGCAGAACAGTCCGCTGTGGGTGGATAAAGAAAGGATCGGTCTCGACAAGTTCGCGGATGAGCGCCATGTCGATGTGATCAGAACCAAGGTCAGAGTGGACTTCGACAATTCGCCGCAAAACGGTCGGTATTACGACGGCCTCGTTGAGAACTCCGACGGGACCTACACTGCAGTCGAGATCAAATCGGGGTCTGCCTACGACGAATACTTCCGCCCAGGAAGCACACAGAGGCAGTTCGACGAATTGGTCAACGGCGGCACGTCCGCGACTGGAAGGCTCGACGGCAATGACATAGCGATCACGCGGGTGATCGTGAGGAAGGAACCATGACCTCCTACGGACCGTTCGCCGAGAGAACACCTCGCGGCCAGGACGGATGGATCGATGAGGCCTTTCGAACGGCCGCGGAACACCTTCGTCTGATGCTCGGAAGCTTGGACGGTGAGGAGAAGCACACGTACATCGTCTGGCGCGGAGACGACCCCACAACCATCGTCGGTTTCGGAGACCAGGCCAGCGATTCATTCATGCAGGCCGCAGGCTCCGCCGACGCGATGACCGTGGAGGTGCGGCTCCCGGGCCCTGATGGTGAGACTCACCTCTACACCGTCGGCAGGCCCGATCCTGCTGACGGCGCGACCACTCTCCTCCCCATCAGTGATGACCGCGCGGTGCGAGTGTTCTCGAACGAGGTGTTCACCGCCGATGAGGCCGCGGTCATCTTCTACACCTACTACCTCACGGATTCCGTCTCGCAGCCCTATGTGCTGCGCGAACTGGATCTCTCGCACGAACTCTCGGAGGAACGATGACGCTCTACGGTCCATTCGCTCAGGCGACATCCAGCGGTCAGACAGGGTGGTTGACGGACGACTACCGGCCGATTCTCGATCAACTGCGCCGCATGCTCGACCTCCTTGGCTCAGAAGAGAGATACACCTACTCCATCTGGCGCGGCGCTGATCCGACGAGCATTGTCGGGTTCCGCGACTCTGCGACTGACTCATTCATGCAGGCCGCGGGTTCGGATGAGGGGGTGACCGTGGAGGTGCGACTGCCTGGCCCCGATGGTGAGAGCCACCTGTATGCGGTGGGACGTTCGGAACCTACTGATGGCACGACCACTCTCATCCCCATCAGCCATGACCGTGCGGTACGCGTGTTCTCGAACGAAGTCTTCACCGCCGACGAGGCCGCGGCGATCTTCTACACGTACTACCTGACGGACAGCGTCGCGCAGTCCTACGTGCTGCGCGAACTTGACCTCGCACAGGAACTCTCGGAGTTACGATGACAGACAGTGCCGGACGCACGTACTCGGGACTGGTGAAGAACGGCGACGGCCCGAACACCTATACCGGCATCGTGATCCTCTTCGGTCCCGCGGTCGACGACTACTGCAGCCCGGAGAGCTTCGAGAGGCAATTCGACGAGGGGGTCAACGCCGGCACACCCGCGCATGGGGAACTCAATGGGGAAGCGATCGTCATCACTCGAGTGGAAGTGGAGATCATGCCGTGACAGATCACAGAACTCTCGCACGGGACCTCTCTGAGCTGCGATGAAGGTCTCGGTCCGCCACGACGCGGTCGTGGAGACGGTCGCGCAGCTCGCACTCGCAGTGAGAGCTTTCGAGCACGAACTCGACACCCTCGATTCCGAGATCGAACGGCTGGAGGCCGCGTGGGACGGGGAGGCACAGCGTGCCT
This sequence comes from Microbacterium sp. WCS2018Hpa-23, assembly GCF_031843845.1. NCBI lineage: Bacteria > Bacillati > Actinomycetota > Actinomycetes > Micrococcales > Microbacteriaceae > Microbacterium > Microbacterium sp. WCS2018Hpa-23. Next base: position 44,374 of record NZ_JAVTIZ010000013.1, on the reverse strand, counting down.
ACGACCGGGCACAACAGGAGTGGTCCACCGCGATCGGGAGCATGAAAGCCCTGCTCGCCGAAGCCACGCGCCGACTGATCGCCGCGAACTCCATCTCCATGAGCACTGCCGACACCGCCGCAGACGTCTGGTCCTGAGGCTCTACGGGATCAGGACGATCTTCCCCGAGGCGGCGCCGGACTCCACGAGCTCGTGGGCCTGCGCGGCTTCGGCGAGGGGAAGCTCGGGACCGAGCTCGATCGTGAAGTCGCCGGCCGCGAGCAGATCGACGGTCGCCGCGAGGGCCTCGGCTCGCCACGCGAGCTCCTGCTCGGTCAGCGGCACGGGGGAGCCGCCGGAGAAGGCACGGATGCCGAACGATGCGGCGTCCGGTCCACGCACGATCGTCGCGATGCGGTCGCGGTCGACGACCAGTTCGAGCGACACCTCGATGGCCTCATCGGTGCCGGCGCAGTCGAGAGCGACTGTCACGCCCTCCGGAGCCGCCTCGCGCACGCGCTCGAGAAGCCCCTCGCCGTAGGCGACCGGGATCGCGCCGAGTTCACGCAGCTGATCGTGGCGGGCGGGACTCGCGGTGGCGATCACGGTCGCGCCCCAGGCGACGGCGAACTGCACGGCCGCCTGCCCGACCGATCCGGAGCCGCCGTGCACGACAAGCACGTCGCCCTCCGTGATGCCGAGCGAGCGGAGCGCCTGGTGCGCCGTTCCCGCGGGGATGCCGATGCCGGCGCCCTCCGCCGCGGTGACCGAATCGGGGAGGGCGACGAGCTTGTCGACCGCCACGGCGAGCAGGCTCGAGTAGGTGCCGACCGTGTCGCGGATCGCCACCCGGTCGCCCACGGCGAAGGCGTCGACGCCGTCGCCGAGGGACTCGATCACACCGGCGCCGTCGAAGCCCACGCCGCGCGGTTCGGTGATGGGCGGCGACGGGCGCTTGGCCGAGCGGAGCTTGGCATCGATCGGGTTGACGCCTGCGGCTTCGATGCGCACCACCGCCTCGCCGCTCAGGGCGATCGGATCGGGGGTCTCGATCAGATGCAGCACGTCAGGGGAACCGAACTCTGTGTAGACGATCGCGCGAGCCATGCCTTCAGGCTACCCCCGTGCGGACAGCACCTTCATGATGCGCTGCGGCGAGACCGGCTGTGCGGTGCCGAGACGCTGCGCGAACACGCTCACGCGATACTCCTCGAGCAGCCAGCGCGTCTCGACGAGCGCGGGCGACGCATGCGGAGCGAGCGGGATCGTGCCTCCGGCATCCTCGAACACCTTCGCCATGCGCTCGAACTCGCTCATGCGGGTGCGGTCCTTGCCGGGTTCGCTCGCCAGCGTCTTCAGCCGATCGAGCATCCCGTCGAGGTAGCGCGGGAAGTGCGCGAGACGGTCGACGCCCGCCGCCGAGACGAACCCCGGGTGCAGCAGGCCCGAGAGCTGCGTGCGAATGTCGTTCAGGGGCCCGAGCAGCGCGAGCGAGTTCTGCGACTTGATGCCGCGTTCGACGTCACGTGTCTTGGTGAGGATGCGGGCGACGAGAGACACACAGGCGAACAGCTCGTCGACGAGCGATGCCGACACGGCGTCGCGCACCCTCACGAACTCGGCCTCGGTGCGGATGATGCCGCCGGGGTGCGCCCGGTCGATCAGGTTCTGCACGACGGCTGCTCGGCAGTCTTCGATGAGCGCCGCGGCCGACTGGTACGGCGATGCGGCGAGTGCGAGCTTCTCCTGGCTCGTGAGGTGCTGCTGCACGTAGGACGACGGCGAGGGCACACCGAGCAGCACGAGCCGCAGCACGCCCGCACGGGTGGCCGCGACCGCCGCATCAGCCGTGGACTCCACGCGCACCGAGACGGTCTTGCCCTGATCGACGATCGCCGGGTAGCCGCGCACGACGCCGCCGGCCACGCGTGTGTCGAGAACGTCGGGCAGATCGCCGAAGGTCCAGGTGGTGAGGCCGTCCTGCTCGATCGATGTGGTGGCCGCGGCTGCCGGCTGCGGCCCTCGCGAGGGCCCGGGGCGGCGGGGTGGCGCCGCGATCGATCGTGCCACGCTGCTGCGCGCCCGATCGGCGAGCTCGGCCTGCAGTGCGCTGAGGTCGCGGTTCGATCCCGCGATGCGCCCGCGCTCGTCGACGGCACGGAAGTTCATGCGCAGATGCGCCGGCACCCGGTCGTCCTCGAAGTCGGCCGCAGAGACGAGCTGGTTCGCGAGCGGCTGGATCAGGCGGGCGAGTGCCTCTTTGAGCGTGCGGCCGGGCAGGCCCCCGTGCGACTCCGGGCCCTCTCCGGTGAGCTCGGCACCGAACTTGTCGGCCCAGTCGGCCGCGGGAACCACGTGACGTCGGATCGCCTTCGGCAGCGCGCGCAACAGACCGGTGACGAGTTCCGCACGAAGCCCCGGCACCTGCCAGTCGAAGCCGCGGTCCTCGATCTGCGCGAGCAGGGGGAGCGGGATCACGACGCTCACGCCGTCGTCTGCGGCGCCCGGTTCGAAGCGGTACGCGAGCCCGAGCACCTGATCGCCCTGGGTCCACCGGGTGGGGAACTCGTTCTGGTCGGCACGGCTGTCGTCGTCGAGAAGGTCGGCCTCGCGCATCACGAGCAGCTTCGGGGTCGTGGCGAGCTGCTCGCGCCACCACTTCTCGAACGAGCGCACATCGAAGACGTCAGCGGGGATGCGCTCGTCGTAGAAGCGGAAGACCGCCTCGTCTCCCGCGAGGATGTCGCGGCGGCGCTCCCTCTCCTCGAGCTTCTCGAGGCGCTTGCGCAGTTCGGCGTTGCTGCGCCAGAACGCGCTCACGCGCTTGTCGATGCGCGTCGGATCCCATTCGCCCTCCACCAGCGCGTGCCGGAGGAACAGCTCGCGCGAGGCCGGGCGGTCGATCCGGGCGAACTGCACGCGGCGGCGCGGGATGATCTCGACGCCGAACAGCGTCACCTTCTCGTAGGCGACGGCGGCTCCTGCATCCTTCGACCAGTGCGGCTCGGTGACCTGGCGCTTCGCAAGGTCGCCCGCGAGCGCCTCTGCCCAGGCCGGATCGATCGCGGCGACAGTGCGTGCATAGGTACGCGAGGTCTCGACGATCTCAGCGGCCATGACCGCCGGCGGGCTCTTCTTGCGCAGGGCCGAACCGGGGAAGATCGAGAAGCGGATGCCGCGGGCGCCGCGATATTCGGCCTGACGGCGCTTCGCATCCTTCGGCGGGGTCTTACTCTGGCCGCGGCTGGGCGTGTTCCGCTCGTCGAGGATGCCGATCTGCGACAGGAGGCCCGCGAGCAGGGCACGGTGGATCGCATCCGGATCCGCGGTGCCGGAGCCTCCGGCATCCTTCTCCCTGACGAGCGACCGCAGCTGACGGTGCACGTCGAACCACTCGCGCACGCGGACGTAGTTGAGGTGCTCGGAGCGGCAGAGGCGTCGGAAGGCGCTCGAACCCAGCTCGCGCTGCTGCTCCCTGAGGTGGTTCCAGAGGTTGAGGATCGAGAGGAAGTCGCTCGTCGGGTCGGCGAAGCGCGCGTGCATCCGGTCGGCCTCGTCGCGCACACTCTGCGGGGCCTCCTGCGACGGACGCTCGCGCACGTCCTGGATCGACATCCCCGCCACGATCGCGAGCACGTCGCGCGTGACGTTCGAGGAACCCGATGCGGTGCGCCCCGCCTCGATGAGCATGCGGGCGAAGCGAGGGTCGATCGGGATGCGCGAGATGTCGCGGCCGATGCGGGTGAGGTGCGGAGAGTCCCCGCTGCCGGTCACCGCGCCGAGCTCGGTGAGCAGGTCGACGGCCGCCTTCACGCCGCGGGAATCGGGCGGGGTGAGGAACGGGAACGCCGTGATGTCGCCGAAGCCGAGCGACAGCATCTGCAGGATGACGGAGGCGAGAGAGGTGCGGAGGATCTCGGGTTCGGTGAACTCCGGCCTCTTGTCGAAGTCCTCTTCGCTGTAGAGGCGGATCGCGATGCCGTCGCTGGTGCGGCCGGCGCGGCCGGAACGCTGGTTCGCCGAGGCCTGCGAGATCGCCTCGATCGGCAGCCGCTGCACCTTCGAGCGGTTGCTGTAGCGCGAGATGCGCGCGGTGCCGGTGTCGATCACGTAGCGGATGCCCGGCACCGTGAGGCTGGTCTCGGCGACGTTCGTGGCGAGCACCACGCGGCGGCGCACGCCGGCGACCCGGCTCTTCTCGAACACCCGATGCTGTTCGGCGGCCGACAGGCGCCCGTAGAGCGGCAGCACCTCGGTGGGGGAGCGGTCCTTCGAATACGCGCCGCGCACGGCATCCGCCGCATCCCGGATCTCGGCCTCGCCGGGGAGGAACACCAGCACGTCGCCCGGCTCTTCCCTGTCGAGCTCGCGCAGCGCCGCGACGATCGCGGTGACCTCGTCGGACTCCTCGGTCTCCTCCGTCTGCGCGCGGTACCGGATCTCGACCGGATACGTGCGTCCGGACACCTCGATGACCGGCGCGGGCTCACCCTGCGGTGTCGCGAAGTGCCGGGCGAAGCTCTCGGGGTCGATCGTCGCCGACGTGATGACGACCTTGAGGTCGGGGCGCTCGGGCAGGATCCGCACGAGATACCCGAGCAGGAAGTCGACGTTGAGCGAGCGCTCGTGCGCCTCGTCGATGATGATCGTGTCGTAGCGGCGCAGCAGACGATCGCGGTGGATCTCGTTCAGCAGGATGCCGTCCGTCATCAGCGCGACGCGCGTCTCCTCCGACACCTTGTCGGTGAAGCGCACCTTGTAGCCGACGAGCGTGCCGAGCTCGACCTGCAGCTCCTCGGCCACGCGCTCGGCGATCGTCCGGGCGGCGAGCCTGCGGGGCTGCGTGTGCGCGATGCGCTCGCGGCCGAGGTCGAGGCAGATCTTCGGCAGCTGGGTCGTCTTGCCCGACCCCGTGGCACCGGCCACGATCACGACCTGATTGTCGCGGATGGCGTCGGCGATCTCGTCCTTGGCGGCGCTGACGGGCAGCTCGGGAGGATAGATGATCACGGGGGACGACATAGCACTCCCATCGTACGATTCATCCGTGAGCACTGTGTCGACGCCCCTCCCCGCAACGCGGTGGTTCCACGAGTTCGGGCGGGCTCCCCGCATCCTCGGCCTCGACGTCGCGAGAGGACTCGCGATCCTCGGGATGGCCGGAGCGCACATCGGCGAGACCGAGGCGTTCGACCCGCTCGACCTGTCGACCTGGACGGACCTCGTGTACGGACGCTCATCGATCCTGTTCGCGGTGCTTGCGGGCATCTCGATCGCGCTGATGACCGGCCGCAGTGTGCTGCCCGACCCCGAGCGCATGCCGACGATCCGTCTGCAGCTCGTCGGACGCGGTGCGGTGATCTTCGTGATCGGCCTCGCGCTCGAGATGCTGAACACCCCGATCGCGGTGATCCTCACCCTGTACGGACTGCTCTACGTCGCCGTCATCCCGTTCCTGCGGTGGCAGCCGTGGAAGCTGCTCATGACCGCGGGCATCCTCGCGCTCGCGACGCCGACGCTGCTGGCGCTGCTCGCCGCCCTGACCCTCAACCCCTACGGCGCCGGCATCAGCCTCGTGCTCTACGGCTCGTACCCGATCACCGCATGGCTCGCCTTCGTGCTGGCGGGCATGGCCCTCGGGCGGCTGCACGTCGAGAAGCTCGAGACCGCCGCCATCACCTTCGGCGCGGGCGTCGGCCTCATGATCACCGGTTACGGACTCGGCCTCGTCGGAGCGGTCGCGGGGATCACCGGCTCGTCCTCGAAGGGCGGGTGGGCGTCGGGGTCGGGAGCGGCATCGGGATGGAGCGCGTATCCGGATGCGCTCGCCGCAGCGGATCCGCTGGGGGCGGTGCTCCGGGCGATCTTCGGAGTCGATCCGCACTCCGGCGGCACGGCCGAGATCCTCGGCTCCGGCGGCTTCGCCCTGTGCGTCATCGCGCTGTGCGTGCTGCTCAGTCGTCCGCTGCGCTGGGCGCTGCTCCCGCTGGGTGCACTCGGATCCATGCCGCTGACGGCATACAGCGTGCACGTCCTTTCGGTCGCCCTGATCGGCGGCCCCGGCGGGTTCTTCTCGAGCAACGCCTTCTGGGCGGCGACGGCCATCTGCCTGCTTCTCGCCACCACCCTGTGGTCGATCCTGGTCGGGCGGGGGCCCCTCGAACGGCTGGTGGGCACGGCCGCGCAGAAGATGGCTTCAGTGCCGGGGCGGCCGCCTGTCATCACAGGGTCGTAGGGTGGGATCATGACGATTCCTGCACTCGAACTGAACGACGGCCACTCCATCCCGCAGCTCGGCTACGGGGTGTTCAAGGTTCCGGCCGACGAGACCGAGCGGGCCGTGAGCGAGGCGCTCGAGATCGGCTACCGCCACATCGACACCGCAGCCATCTACGGCAACGAAGAGGGCGTCGGCGCGGCCATCGCCGCATCCGGCATCGCCCGCGACGAGCTGTTCATCACCACCAAGCTCTGGAACGACCGTCACCACGACGACGAGCCGAACGCGGCGATCGCCGAGAGCCTCGAGAAGCTCGGCCTCGACGCCGTCGACCTGTATCTCGTGCACTGGCCGACCCCCGCGAAGGACGACTTCGTGCACGCCTTCGCGACGCTCATCGAGCTGCGCGAGGCCGGCCTCTCCCGCAGCATCGGCGTCTCGAACTTCCTCGTGCCGCACCTCGAGCGCGTGGTCTCCGAGACGGGCGTGACCCCCGCGGTCAACCAGATCGAACTGCACCCGGCCTATCAGCAGCGCGACGTCGTCTCCTGGGCGACCGAGCACGGCATCCGCATCGAGTCGTGGGGTCCGCTCGGACAGGGCAAGTACGATCTGTTCGGCACTCCCGCGATCGCCGAGGCCGCTGCCGCCCACGGCGTGACCCCCGCGCAGGCGGTGCTGCGCTGGCACCTGCAGAAGGGCTTCATCGTCTTCCCGAAGTCCGTGCGCGCCGAGCGCCTGCGCGAGAACCTCGACGTGTTCGGCTTCGAGCTGACGGATGCCGAGATCGCATCGATCGACGCCCTCGACCCGCTCGACGGCTCGGGCCGTGTCGGCTCGCACCCGAACGACGTCAACTGAGGCGTTCCGTTTCGACAGATGACGCCCCGTGTCGCTCTTCGCGACACGGGGCGTCGTCGTGAGTAGCGTCGACCGCATGACAGCTCCCTACCGCGTCGTCGCCGTGTCCGGCTCTCTGCACGAGCCCAGCAAGACCACGGCGCTCGTCCGTGCGATCGCCGCGGCCGTCGCCGAGCGTGCCGAGGTCGAGATCGAGGTCATCGAGCTCACCGACATCGGGCCTTCGCTCGCGGGGGCCCTGCGCCGCGACCACCTTCCGGCGAATGTCGAGGAGAAGCTCCTGGCCATCGAGGCGGCAGACCTGCTGATAGTCGGCAGCCCCGTCTACCGGGCCTCGTTCACCGGCCTGTTCAAGCACCTGTTCGACTTCGTCGGTCAGTACGAGCTCGTCGGCAAGCCGGTGCTGCTCGCGGCGACCGGTGGCGGCGAGCGTCACGCCCTGATCATCGAGCACCAGCTGCGGCCGCTGTTCGCGTTCTTCCAGGCGCTGACCCTGCCGCTCGGCGTCTACGCCAGCGACACGGACTTCGACGGCTACGTGATCGCGTCGGACGTGCTGCACTCGCGCATCGCCCTGGCGGCCGAGCGGGCGTTGCCCCTCGTCGGCTACGCAGCGTCACGGCCTGCGGAGCAGCTCCTCGTCTCCTGATCGGCGTAGCGTGAGCGCATGACCAACAGGCTCGCCGACACGCTCAGCCCGTACCTGCGGGCACACGCCGACAACCCCGTCGACTGGTATCCATGGGGCCCCGAGGCCTTCGCCGAGGCGCAGCGCCGCGACGTGCCGCTGCTGATCTCGATCGGCTACTCGACCTGCCACTGGTGCCACGTGATGGCTCGGGAATCGTTCGCCGACCCGGCGACCGCGGCGCTGATCAACCGCGACTTCGTGGCGATCAAGGTCGACCGCGAGGAGCACCCAGACGTCGACGGCGCCTACATGGCCGCAGCGTCCGCGTTCACGCAGAACCTCGGGTGGCCGTTGACGGTCTTCACGACGCCCCGCGGTCGCACGTTCTACGCCGGCACGTACTGGCCGCCGGAGGCGCGGCAGTCGATGCCCGCGTTCCGCGATGTGCTCGCCGCGGTGCACGAGGCATGGACCGTGCGCCGCGCGCAGGCCGAGGAATCGGCGGATGCGGTGACCGAGGCGCTCGCCAGGGCGGCGGCCTCGACTCCCTCCGATCTGCCGGATGCTGCGGCCCTCGCCGCGGCCGCCGACACCATCGCCCAGCGCGAGGACACGCTGTACGGCGGGTTCGGCGGCGCGCCGAAGTTCCCCGTCGCGACGACCCTGAGCCTGCTGCAGACTCCGCTCGTGCGAAGGGAGGCTCCGGATGCCGCGGCCACGGCCGACCGCGCACTCGCCGCGATGTCGGCATCCGATCTGCGCGACGCCGACGGAGGGTTCTTCCGCTACGCGACCCAGCGCGACTGGACCGTGCCGCACTACGAGCGGATGCTGACCGACAACGCCCAGCTGCTGCTCGTGGCGCTGGATGCGGGGGACGAGCCGACCGCACGCGGCGTCGCGTCGTTCCTCGTGGGCACTCTGCGCCGTGAAGGCGGCGGGTTCGGCGCCGCCCAGGATTCGGAGTCGTGGATCGACGGTCAGCGCAGCGAGGGCGGGTACTACCTACGACCGGTGACTGAGCGTGCGGCGCTCGAGCCGCCGGCCGTCGACGGCAAGGTCATCACGGGCTGGAACGGGCTGGCCATCACAGCTCTCGCCCGGGCGGGTGCCGCGCTCCGGGAGAGTTCGTGGGTGCAGGCCGCGGTCGATGCCGCCGAGTGCGTGCTCCGGGTCAATCGGGATTCGACGGGAGCCCTCGTCCGCGCGTCTCTCGACGGTGTCGCCTCGGGGGCGGTGGCGACCACGGCCGATGTCGCGCTCCTGGCCGAGGGGCTGTTCGCCCTCGCCGCGGCCACCGGTCAGGCGGCCTGGGCGGTCGAGGCGCGCGAGCTGCTGGACGCGGCGATCAAGGGGCTCGACGGTGATCCGCTGCTCGCGGCTCACGGTATCTCGGCGTCGCCCGATCAGACCGACGGAGACCTGCCGTCGGATGCGGCGGCCGTGGCTGCCGCATCCCTCTCGGCGTGGCGGCTCGGTGCGGGGGACCGGTATCGGGAGGCAGCCGCCGAACGCGTGCGCGCTCACGCCGCTCAGGCCGTGTCGCAGCCGTTCGCGCACGGCAGCCTGCTGCGCGTGGCCGCGGGTCTCGTCGATGCCCCGCGGCAGCTCGTCGTCGTCACCGAGACGCCGGAGGGGGCACTCGCGTCCACTGCGCACGCTGCAGACGCCGACGTGATCGCGATCGTCGCACCTGCGCAGGCGAGGGCATTCGCAGACGCCGGCTTCGACCTGTTCGAGGGCAAGGGCGACGCGAGAGAGCAGGCGTTCGACTGCCGCGCGTTCGTGTGCCGGCTCCCGGTGAGCGACCCCGCAGACCTTCCTCTCGCGCGGTGAATCGTCAGCGCGCGTTGCGCGGGTGCTGCCGTGCGGTGCGCTCGTTGCCGCGGCGGTAGTTCCCGGTCAGCCGGGCCATCAGCAGCTGCGCGTCGCCCTGATCGACCTGGGCCAGGAACTCGCTCGCCCTGGCTCCGCGCAGCACGGTCGCGGTGACCCCGTGATGACGGATGACCACGTCGTCACCGCGCACCGCGAACTCGAAACCTGTGGGGCTGCCCATGCTGCGATCCTAGAGCGCGGGCGGAGCCGCGTAGGCTGAGCAGTCTGCTCATCGCACGCAGGAGGCACGCGCATGACCGAGGTCCCCACCACCACGACGACGACCAAGGGGCTGCACCCGGGACTGACCCGTCGCCAGATCTCGATGATGGGGCTCGGCGGTGCGATCGGCGCCGGTCTCTTCGTGGGATCGGGCCAGGCCATCAGCATCGCCGGTCCTGCCGTGCTCATCTCGTACCTCGTCGCCGGCGGCATCGTGGTGCTGGTCATGGCGATGCTCGCCGAGATGGTCGCCGCCCGCCCGAGCTCCGGGGCGTTCAGCTCCTACGCCCAGAAGGCGATGGGACGCAGCGCCGGCAGCGCGGTCGGTTGGCTCTACTGGATCCAGCTCGTCGTGGTGATCGCGGCGGAGGCCACGGGAGCAGGAGGCATCATCTCGGCCTGGATCCCCGGCATCCCCGCGTGGGTGTGGGTGCTCGTCTTCGTGGTGGCGCTGACCGCCGTGAACCTCTTCGGGGTGCGCAACTACGGCACGTTCGAGTTCTGGTTCGCTGCGATCAAGGTCGCCGCGATCATCGTGTTCCTCGTCGTCGGCGTGTGCGCCATCGTGGGCTTCATCCCGGGGGTGCCGGCGACCGGCATCGGCAACCTCGTCGACAACGGCGGCTTCGCCCCGAACGGCATGACCGGCATCGCGGCCGCTCTCCTGATCGTGGTCTTCGCGTTCGGCGGCACCGAGGTGGTCGCGATCGCGGCTGCCGAGTCCGACGACCCCGCACGCAACATCCGCCGTATCGTGCGCGAGGTGCTGGTGCGCATCCTGATCTTCTACGTCGGCTCGATCTTCGTGATCGTGTCTGTGCTGCCGTGGAACGACCCGACCGTCAAGGACGGTCCCTTCTCTGCAGTGCTCGACACGCTGCAGTTGCCGGGCGTCGGACTCGTGATGGACCTCATCGTCGTGATCGCGCTGCTGTCGGCCATGAACGCGAACATCTACGGGGCGTCGCGCATGGCGTATTCGCTCGGCGAGCGGGGCCTCGCACCTCTCGCGGCGACCCGCACCACCCGCAACGGCGTGCCCGTCGTGGCCGTCCTCGCCTCCGTCGCGTTCGGCTTCGTCACGGTGGGCCTGAACTGGGCGTTCCCCGACGTGGTGCTCCCGGCGCTGCTCAACGTCGTCGGGTCCACGATCCTCATCATCTGGACTGCGACGGCGGTGTCGCAGACCATCCTCCGCCGTCGCGCCGATCGCGCGGGCGAGCGGATGCCGATGCGCATGTGGGGCTTCCCCTGGCTCTCATGGCTGTGCCTGGCGTTGCTCGCCGGTGTCATCGCTCTCTCGATGACGGACGAGGCCGCACGCATGCAACTGCTGCTGACCATCGCCCTGACCGCCGCGCTGCTGATCGTCGCCCGGCTCACGCGCGACGTCTCGCGACCGGGCGTCGCCAGCGACGCCGACTGACAGGTCAGATCCAGCCGGGCATCCAGTTGTGCAGCAGCCAGAAGTCATAGGGCACGCTCACGCCGGTCCACACGGGATAGAAGAATGCGGAGACCAGCACCACCACGGCGAGGAAGACCATCACGGTGCGCTCACCCGACTGCCGTCGGTGCAGGGGATCCTCGCGACGTCCGGCGATCTGACGCAGCACCACGGCGAGTCCGATCACGAGGAACGGCGCCATCGCGACCGTGTAGAACTGGAAGATCGTGCGCTCGGGGAACAGCAGCCACGGCACGTAGGTCGCGCCCAGCCCGACCGGCGGGAACGTGAATGCCGCGCCGACCGGCCGGCGGTCGACCCACCCCCGCACGAGCCGGTAGATCAGGTAGACGGCCGCCGCGACTCCGGCGTACCAGATGATCGGATTCGGGATGGTCGAGATCACGGCGATGCAGTGGTCGACACCGCAGGGCGCCGGGTCCGTGCCCACCCACACCGCAGTCGGTCGCAGCAGCAGCGGCCACTCCCAGGCCGGGCTCGCATACGGGTGGCCCTTGCTGAGGCCGACATGGAAGTTCAGGATCGCCTCGTGGTAGTTCCACAGTGCGATCAGCGGATTCGGGTCGCTCTGGCGGGCATAGCCGCCTGAGGTCACCAACCAGCCGGCCCAGCTGGCCAGGTACACCCCGAGTGCGGGGAACACGAGCAGCACGAACGACACCGGTCCCTGGCGGAACGCTGCGGCGGTCGGCCACAGCACGACGCCGGCGCGGCGCCTCGCGAGAGCATCCGTCACCACCACGTAGAGCCCGAAGGCGGCGAGGGCGTACAGGCCCGACCACTTGACGGCGCAGGCGGCGCCGAGGGCGAGACCCGCAGCGATCAGCCACGGGCGACGCCACAGCACCGGCCCCCACATCGGGTCGGGGGAGTCGGGGTCAGGGCGTTCGAGCAGCGGGATCGCGCGGTCGCGGTCGTACAGGATGAACAGCGCCCCGAGCAGCAGGAAGAAGGTCAGTGGGCCGTCGAGCAGTGCGGTGCGGCTCATCACGATGCTGAGGCCGTCGATCGCCAGCAGCGTTCCGGCGACCGTCGCCACGACGATAGATCCGGTCAGGCGCCGGGCGACCAGATAGACGAGCAGCACGGTGGCGGTGCCGAGCAGTGCTGTCGCGATCCGCCATCCGACGGTGTTGTCGGGGCCGCCGACGGCCATGCCGAGTGCGATCAGCCATTTGCCCAGCGGCGGGTGCACGATGAACGCGCCGACGTCTGACAGCGGCAGCTGCTGCAGGGTGATGAAGGCCTCGTTGGCGTCCTTGCCCCAGGTGCCCTCGTAACCCAGGCTCCACAGCGACCACGCGTCCTTGACGTAGTACGTCTCGTCGAACGCGAGCTGGTGCGGATGGCCGAGGTTGACCAGGCGCAGCACCGCCGCCAGCGCGGTGACGACGAGCGGGGCGAACCAGCGCATCATCCGCCCCCAGTCGGGGTCTCGCAGGATGCGGTCGCGCAGCTGGCCGTAGCGCGTCAGCCGCTCCTCGGGGGGAGGCAGCAGAGGCACGGGCGCGGTCACCGCTCCAGCCTAGACAACCCGCCTGTGGTGGCCGCCTAAGCTGGGCGAGTGATCATCCTCGCCGCAACACCGATCGGAAACCTCGGGGATGTCTCGCGTCGCCTCGTCGAGGTGCTGGAGAACGCCGAGGTGGTGGTCGCGGAGGACACGCGTACCACCGGACGGCTGCTGCAGGCGCTGCAGATCGCCAATCGGCCGCGACTGATCGCGCTGCACGACCACAACGAGAAGCAGAAGGCCGCCGAGCTCGCCGCGCTCGCGGTCGAGACCGACGTCGTCATCGTCAGCGATGCCGGGATGCCCGCGATCAGCGACCCCGGCTACGGACTCGTCGCCGAAGCCGTCGCGCTGGGCGTGACCGTGACGGCGATTCCCGGGCCGAGCGCCGTGCTGATGGCACTCTCGATCTCGGGGCTGCCGACCGACCGCTTCACGTTCGAAGGGTTCCTGCCCCGCAAGCCCGGCGAACGGCGGTCGACGCTGCGGGCGCTCGCCGCAGAGCCCCGCACCATGATCTTCTTCGAATCGCCCGCACGCGTCGCCTCGTCGCTGGCCGACATGGGAACGGCCTTCGGCGACGACCGCCGCATCGCCGTGTGCCGTGAGCTCACCAAGTTCTACGAAGAGGTGCGCCGCGGCACGTCGGCCGAACTCGTCGAGTGGGCGACCGCCGGGGTCAAGGGCGAGATCGTCGTCGTGGTCGAGGGTGCGCCCCATCGTGAGGCGTCTGCGGACGACGCGCTGGTGCAGGTGCAGAAGCTCGTGGCATCCGGCGTGCGCCTCAAGGACGCCTGTGCCGAGGTCGCCGCGGCCACCGGGCTGTCGTCCCGTGACCTGTATCAGGCAGCGCTCGCGGCCCGCAGCTGATGGGTCGGGCCTCTGACCCCGACATCGCGGCGGCGTACGACGCGCGGGCCGCGGAGTACGTCGCGCTGGCCGGCTCGATCGAGCAGATGGATGCACGGGATGCGGCGGTCATAGCGGCCTGGCGTGACGGCACCCGGGGCTTGTTGTTGGATGCCGGATGCGGGCCCGGTCAATGGACGGAGTTCCTGTCGCGCGGAGGTCGTGATGTGCACGGCATCGACCTGTCTGCCGAGTTCATCGCGACCGCGCGGACGCGGCACCCCGGCATCCCGTTCGAGATCGGCTCGTTCCGCGACCTGCCGTTCGAGGCGGCGTCGCTCGGCGGCATCCTCGCCTGGTACTCGCTGATCCACACCCGGCCCTCGGACGTGCCCGAGATCCTCACCGAGTTCGCCCGCGTGCTGGCGCCAGGCGGCAGCATCCTGATCGGGTTCTTCGACGGCGAGCCGCGCGAGCCGTTCGCGCACGCCGTCGCCCCGGCATACTTCTGGTCTGCGGACGCGCTCGCCGAGATGCTCGCCGACGCGGGCTTCGAGGTCGTGGCGAGCGACAGTCGCGGCCGGGAGCCCGGCGAGATCAGCGCCCGCCCTCATGGCTCGCTCGTCGCCCGTGCGGCGGCGGGTACCCTGGTGCACACGCAACCGGAGGAGGACCGAGCGTGAGCAAGAAGGCGACCGTCTACGACGTCGCAGAGCGCGCCGGGGTCTCGATCGCCACGGTCTCACGGGTGCTGCGTCAGCCGGATGCCGTGCGCCCGGCCACCCGCGAGCGCGTGCTCGACACGGTCTCCGAGCTCGGCTACGTGCCCAGCGGCGCCGCTCGCGGCTTGGCCGAACGCCGCACCGGTGTGCTGGGGCTGTACTTCCCGGGCTTCGATGCGTCGGAGGATGCACCGGTCCTCGATGTGCTCGCCGACGAGCAGGCCGACGCGCCGCCGTTCACGGTCGAGCAGGCGTCGGCGGACGCCGACGCGCCGCATCCGACCATGCTGTTCCTCGACGAGGTGCTGCGCGGCGCCGAGCTCGAGGCGTGGAAGCAGGGCTTCGTGCTCATGATCGGCGTCGGCCGAGGCGACCCCGCCCGCGAGACCGTGCGTGACATCGCCGGCCGGGTCGACGGGCTGATGGTGCTGGCGCAGAGCGTGCCGGACGACGTGCTCGCCCGACTCGCCCAGCGCATTCCGGTGGTCGTGCTCTCGGGCCCCGCGCGGGGCGACAGCTACGACCATGTGACGGTCAGCAATGCCGAGGCCATGACCGAGCTCACCCGTCTCGTGCTCGCACAGGCCGACCCCGGGAGGATCGCCTTCCTCGGCGGTCCGGAGGACTCGCCGGACGGTGCGCAGCGGTGGGACGGCTTCGCCACCGCCGTCGCCGAGGCGGGGCTCGCGATCGACGACGTGACCGTGCTGCGAGGCGACTTCACTCGCGCCTCGGGTCATGCCGCCGCAGAGCAGCTCATCGCGCAGGGGGCGCCGTCCGTGCTGGTCGCGGCCAACGACCAGATGGCTCTCGGGGCGATCGAGGCATTCGGCTCGGCGGGCATCCGCGTGCCGGACGACGTGAGGGTCACCGGCTTCGACGGACTCGAGGCGGCCGCGCTCTCGCGACCCACGCTCACGACCGTCCGCCAGCCGATGATCGATCTCGGTCGCGCCGCCGTGCAGCTGCTCGCACGGCGCCTCGAGCAGCCGGACGCCGATCCGATGACCGTGCGCCTGCCCCTGCAGATCCTCGTCCGCGAGAGCTCGCAGCGCCCCGAGTAGTCGCCAGTTTGGCACCGCTCCCATCCCTGTCGCCGAGGGGGATGGCGATCCACGACACGGTTGTCAAGGGGTTGCGGACGCAAAATGTATGCGCTTACAATCGCTCATGCGGCTTCGGCCGCGGGGTGCCCCGACCCGCGGGACCCCCTTCATGACACAGACGACATGAGGTGGCAGTGTGGCGAAGACGCACATGCTCCGACGCTGGCGGAGAGCCGCGATCGTGGGACTGGCGGCAGCAGCCGTCGTGCTCAGCGGTTGCAGCATCCAGATCAGTTCGCAGCCCGATCCATCGATCGGCGACGACACGATGCTCATCAATGCGGACAAGGGGAACCCGTTCTTCACGCGGAACTTCAACCCGTATCTGACCAACACGCGCACCGCGTCGCGCTGGATCTACGAGCCGCTGATCCTGGTGAACCCGCTCGACGGAACCGAGAACCCGTGGCTGGCCAGCGAATGGTCGCAGCCCGACGCCCGCACGATCGTGATGACGATCCGCGACGACGTCGAGTGGAGCGACGGCGAGCAGCTGACGCCCGATGACGTGGCGTTCACGTTCCAGCTGCTCAAGGACAACCCCTCGCTCGACATCAAGGGCGCCTGGCAGCACCTCGAGACCGTCGAGGTCGACGGCGATGACGTCATCATGCACCTGCAGACCGATGACGCGCCGTCGCTGCCGATCCTCGGTCAGACCATGATCGTGCCCGAGCATCTCTGGTCCGGCGTGAAGGATCCGGGCACCTACCGCAACGAGAACCCGGTCGGCACCGGCCCGTTCGTGCTCGGAAACTACAACGACCAGCAGTACTCGGTGGACAAGAACCCCGACTACTGGCAGGCCGACAAGATCGAGATCGAGCACATCATCCTGCCGTCCACGAACTCGCAGCTCGACACCGTCACGCGCGGCTACGACTGGGCCTACTCGTTCATCTCCGACGTCGAGGGCACGTGGGGCGCGGCAAGCGAGCACAACGCCTGGTGGTTCCCGCCGGGTGGCGTGATCGCGCTCATGCCGAACCTCGAGGTCGCGCCGTTCGACGACGTCAACGTGCGCCGAGGCATCGCCCTCTCGCTCGACCGCGAGGAGATCGCCGAGACCGCCTCCGAGGGGTACATGGAGCCCGCAGGGCAGACCGGACTCATCCTCCCCAACCAGGAGGAGTACCTCGATCCGAGCATCCCCGATGCGGGCATGATCACGCAGGACACGGATGCCGCGCTCGCGGCGTTCGCCGAAGCGGGATACACCCTCGACGGCGACCGCCTCGTCGGCGCCGACGGAGAGCAGCTCGAGTTCGCGCTGACGACAGCCAACGGCTATTCGGACTGGACCCGCGCCGCGCAGACGGTGCAGAGCCAGCTCGCGAAGGTCGGCGTCAAGGTGACGCTCAAGCTTCCGCAGCCGGCCGGCTACCAGAGCGCCATCAGCAACGGCGACTTCGAGATGGCCATCGGCGGCATGGGCAACGGCGACATCTACCAGGCGTACAACAACCTGCTCTCGAGCGAGTTCTACGTGCCTTCGGGTGAAGCGACCGCGAACAACTTCGAGCGCTACCGCTCGGACGAAGCCGACGCGCTGCTCAAAGAGTACCGCGAGACCGTCGACCCCGCGCGCCAGACCGAGATCGTGCAGGAGCTGCAGGCCATCGTCTACGAGGAGATGCCGGTCATCGGCCTCTACTACGGCGGCATCTGGGGCCTGTTCAACGATTCCAAGTTCACCGGATGGCCCTCAGAGGACGACCCGTACATGATCCCGCAGAACTACGACTCGGCACCTCTGGGCATCTTCACCCGGCTCGAGCGCGTGAAGGAGGGTGACCGATGAAGTACGTCCTCCAGAAGATCGGACTGTTCGTTCTCACGCTGTGGGCGGCCGTCACCCTGAACTTCTTCCTTCCTCGTCTCATGCCCGGCTCGCCGGCCGACGCCGCGATTGCGAAACTCTCGCAGAACGGTCCGGTGTCGGATGCGACGCGGGCCGCGATCGAGGCCCAGCTCGGCGTGCCGACCGGGTCGATTTGGGACCAGTACGTGGCCTACCTCGGGCAGGTCGCCCGGCTCGACTTCGGTGTCTCGTACACGTTCTATCCGCAGACCGTGTCGAGCATGGTCTCGACCGCGCTGCCGTACACGATCGGCCTCGTCGGCATCGTCACGATCCTCGCGTTCGTGATCGGCACGCTGATCGGCACCGCCGCCGCCTGGCGCCGCGGCACGTGGCTCGACTCGCTGCCGACGCTGACCGGATCGTTCCTCAGCACCTTCCCGTACTTCTGGACAGCGCTGCTGCTGCTGTTCTTCTTCGGATACGTGCTGCACTGGTTCCCGACGACCGGCGCGTACTCGGCGACCACCACACCGGGCTTCACCTGGGACTTCTTCATCGATCTCGTGCAGCATGCGATCCTCCCGGCGGTGACGATCCTGTTGACGTCGCTCGGCGGATGGATCATCGGCATGCGCAACGCGATGATCAACACCCTGGGTGACGACTACGTGACCTTCGCCGAGGCGAACGGCCTGCACGGTCGCACCATCGCCCTCCGCTACGCCGCACGAAACGCGATCCTGCCGAACCTCACCGGCTTCGGGCTCACGCTCGGCGGCGTGGTCGGCGGATCGATCCTCGTGGAGCAGGTGTTCGGCTATCCGGGCATCGGATATCTGCTCTTCAACGCCGTGATCGGGCAGGACTACCCGCTCATGCAGGCGCTCTTCCTGATGATCACCGTGAGCGTGCTCGTCGCCAACTTCCTCGTCGACATCCTGTACGGCGTGCTGGATCCAAGGACCCGCCGATGACCTCCACCATGAACGTCAAGGTTCCCTCCGACCGGATCGCGGCTCCCAGCCCGTGGCGCTCGTTCGCCCGGATGGTGGGCACCCTCTGGTCCAACGGCAAGGCTCGACTGGGCCTCATCATCCTCGGGCTGTTCGTGCTCGTCGCGGTGTTCGCACCGCTGCTCGCGCCGTACGGCCCCAAGGACAACTCGTTCGAGCGCAACGCCGACGCGTCGGCCGCGCACTGGCTCGGCACGACGGCTGCCGGTGAAGACGTGCTGAGCCAGCTGATCTACGGCTCGCAGATCAGCCTGCTGGTCGGCATGGCCGCCGGCATCCTCTCGACGATCGTCGCGGTGCTGATCGGACTCAGCTGGGGCTACATGCGCGGCTTCGCTGGCGAGGTGGTCGGCTTCATCGTCAATCTCTTCCTCGTGATCCCCGGCCTGCCGCTCATGATCGTGATCGCCGCCTATCTGCAGAACGGCGGCATCCTGATGATCATCGCGGTGATCGTCGTCACCGGATGGGCGTGGGGCGCGCGCGTGCTGCGCAGCCAGACCCAGTCGCTCCGGGGCAACGACTTCGTCACCTCGGCGCAGTTCTCGGGCGACAGCCGGGCGCGCATCGTGTTCCGCGAGATCCTGCCGAACATGACCTCGATCATCGCGGGCACGCTCTTCGGGGCGGCGACCGCGGCGATCCTGGCAGAGGCGGGCCTCGAGTTCCTCGGGCTCGGCGACTCGAGCATCGTCAGCTGGGGCACCATGCTCTACTGGGCGCAGAACTCCAACTCCCTGCTCACCGGGCAGTGGCTGCTGCTGTTCGCTCCCGGTCTCTGCATCGCCCTGCTCGCTCTGAGCCTGACACTGATCAATTTCGGCGTGGACGGCATCTCCAATCCGCGCCTGCGAGAGGGGAAGGGCCGATGAGCGCCATGGAAGCGAACACCCGCACGGACGACGTGCTGCTCGATGTCCAGGGCCTGTCCGTCGAGTACGCGTCGCCCGGAACCACCCCGGTCACCGCGGTCGAGGACGTCTCGTTCACGCTGCGCCGGGGCGAGTTCGTCGGTCTCGTCGGCGAGTCGGGTTCGGGCAAGTCGACTCTCGGCTTCGCGCTGACCCGTCTGCAGAAGCCGCCGGCTCGCATCAGCGGCGGACGCATCCTGTTCGATGGGCGCGACATCCGCGAGCTGGACGCCGAGGAGCTGCGTCGTCAGCGCCAGGGCGGGTTCGCGATGGTGCTGCAGTCCGGCATGAACGCGCTGAACCCGGTGCGCACGATCGGCAACCATTTCCGGGACATCTTCGCGGCTCACGGGCACGTGGCCAGGGAGAGCCGGGATGCCAGGGCGCGCGAGCTGGTCGGCAAGGTCGGTCTCGACCCCGTGGTGCTCTCGCGCTACCCGGGGGAGCTCTCCGGCGGCATGCGCCAGCGCGCCTCGATCGCGCTCGCTCTGTCGCTCGAGCCGCAGCTGATGGTGTTCGACGAGCCGACCACGGCCCTCGACGTGCTCGTTCAGCACGCCGTCATGGACACGATCAAGGATCTGCAGCGCTCCGAGCACTTCACCGCGATCCTCATCAGCCACGATCTGGGCATCGTTCTCGAGGCGACCGATCGCGTGATGGTGATGCACGAGGGGCGGATCGTCGAAGACGCGCCGAGCCTCGACATCCTGCACCGTCCGCAGGACGAGTACACGCGGATGCTGCTGAGCCATTACGCCGACCCCAGGGCCGAGTCGATCTCGATCCCCGGCTTCGTGGACCTCGGCACCCGGCGGCGTGAGGGGCACTCGCGCACCGACCTCACCGAGACCCTGCCGACGGTGTCGCAGCGCGACACCCGACGGGCTGATGCCGCGATCGTGGTCGAGGGCGTGTCCAAGCGCTATGCGGCTCCCCGTCGCGGAGAGAAGCCGGTGATCGCCGTCGACGACGTCTCCTTCCGGCTCGAACCCGGCGAGGCTCTGGCTCTCGTCGGCGCCTCCGGATCGGGCAAGTCGACGATCGCGAAGCTCATCACCGGAGTCGAGAAGCCGACCGAGGGCACCGTGCGCTTCGGAGACGTCGACGTCGCGACCCTGCGACGCAAGGGTCTGCGCGACCTGCGCAAGGACGTGCAGATGGTGTTCCAGGATCCGTATGCGGCGCTGAACCCGCTGCACACGGTGGAATACGCGCTGAGCCGGCCGATCCGCAATTACACGCCCCTGCGCGGTGATGAGGCGAGAGCCCGCGTGCTCGAGCTCCTCGAGACGGTGGGGCTGACGCCCGTCGAGCAGTTCGCGGCCAAGTTGCCGCATCAGCTGTCGGGCGGGCAGCGCCAGCGCGTGGTCATCGCCCGGGCGCTCGCGAGCGATCCGCAGGTCCTGATCGCCGACGAGCCCGTGTCGATGCTCGACGTGTCGCTGCGCGCCGGCGTGCTCGCCCTGCTCGAGGACCTGCGCGAGAGATGGGGCATCAGCATGCTCTACATCACGCACGACCTGCTCAGCGCGCGCCTCGTGACCGAGAACATCCTCGTGCTCAACAGCGGTCGCGTCGTCGAACGCGGCGAGACCTCGCAGGTGCTTCAGCATCCGGAGGACGAATACACCGTGCAGCTGCTCGACGCCGTGCCGAATCCGGCACGCGCCGAACGCTGACCGAAGACCCATCGCAAGACGAAAGGAGCACTCGTGCTCACATTCCCTGACGGCTTTCTCTGGGGCGCTGCGACCGCAGCCCATCAGGTGGAGGGGAACAACACGACCAGCAACTGGTGGGCCATGGAGCATGCTCCGGGCTCGCCGATGGTGGAGCCCTCGGGCGACGCCGCCGACCACTTCCACCGGTACCCGGAGGACATGCGTCTGCTGGCGGACGCCGGTCTGAACTCGTACCGCTTCTCGATGGAGTGGGCCCGTATCGAGCCCGAGCGCGGCTTCGTGTCTCGCGCGATGCTCGACCACTACCGCCGCATGATCGACACGGCGCGCGAGAACGGCCTCGATCCGACGGTGACCCTGATGCACTTCACGGTGCCGCAGTGGTTCCAGAAGGACGGCTTCTGGCGTGCCGACGACGCGGTCGACCTCTTCTCCCGTTATGTCGAGACGGTGCTTCCGATCCTCGAGGGCGTGAAATACGTCTGCACGATCAACGAGCCGAACATCGCGGCGATGCTCGCCGGGGGAGAGGATGCGGCCAACCTCGTCGCCTTCGGTCTGCCGAACCCCGACCTCGCGGTCGCCGACACGCTGCTCGACGCGCACCACCGCGCCTCCGAGATCCTGCATTCCGTCTCTGGTGTGCAGGCCGGATGGACGATCGCGACGCAGGCGTTCCACTCCACAGGCGAGCCGGGCGCCGACGAGATGCTCGCCGAATACGGCGACCCTCGCGACCACTGGTACCTCGATCAGTCGGCGGGCGACGACTTCGTCGGCGTGCAGGCGTACACGCGCACCTTCATCGGACCGGAGGGCCCTCGGCCCGTCGCGGACGATGTCGAGACGACCCTCACCGGGTGGGAGTTCTTCCCCGAGGCGCTCGAGATGGGCGTGCGCAGTGCGTGGGAGCGCAGCGGCGGAGTGCCGGTGCTCGTGACCGAGAACGGCATCGCGACCGGCGACGACACCCGACGCATCGCGTACACACAGGGCGCGCTCGAAGGTCTGCACCGGGCGATCTCCGACGGCATCGAGGTGAAGGCGTACCAGCACTGGAGCGCGCTCGACAACTACGAGTGGGCCAGCGGATTCCGGCCGACCTTCGGTCTGATCGGTTTCGACCACCAGACGTTCGAGCGCTTCCCGAAGCCCTCGCTCGCCTGGCTCGGCGAGGTCGCACGTCGCAACGGGCTCTGAGACGGACGACCCCGGGGCACTGCCCCGGGGTTACCCTCGGATCATGAGCCATGCAACCCGTACGACGCGCGGTGACAGGCTCCGATCGGCGGCCGCCGGGCTCAGCTCGGCGGTCGTCGCGGTCGGTGTGGGAGAACTGATCGCGGCGGTCGTCGAGCCGAGCGCAAGCCCCTTCGCCGTGATCGGCGGCGGACTGATCGACCTCGCGCCCAGCTGGGCGAAGGATGCGGCGATCGCGCTCTTCGGCACCGGCGACAAGGTGGCACTGCTCATCGGGATCGCGATCGTGCTCGCGGGGGTGGCGGCGCTCGCCGGCATCCTGGAGTCCCGCCGGGCGGGCGTGGGGTCGGCGATCCTCGGCGCCCTCGGCGTGCTCGCGCTCGTGGCGGCGATGATCCGTCCGGGTGCGGGCCCCTTCGCCTGGCTCCCCGGTCTCGTCGCGGGGGTCACCGCGGTGGTCGCACTCCGCCTGCTCATGCGCACCGTGCATCCGGTTCCCTATCTTCGTGCCGAGCACGAGGAACGCAGACGGTTCCTGCTCTGGACCGCGGGTGTGGCTGCCGCAGGAGTCGCGGCGCTCGTCATCGGCACCGCCGCACGCGGTGCCACCCGCTCGATCGAGGCGGTGCGCACGATGCTCCGGCTGCCTGCGCCGACGACGGCGGCTCCCGCCGTGCCGGCCGCCGCCGAACTGGACATCCCCGGTCTCGCTGGCGTCGTCACCTCGAACACCGAGTTCTATCGCATCGACACCGCGCTGATCGTGCCGCGGATCGACCCGGCCGACTGGTCGTTGCGGATCCACGGGATGGTCGATCGCGAGGTCGTGATCACGTGGGACGAGCTGCTGACCATGCCGATGACCGAGTCGCACGTGACGCTCGCGTGCGTGTCGAATCAGGTCGGCGGGGATCTGATCGGCAACGCCCGCTGGCTCGGCCACCCGATCCGCGAGCTCCTCGCCCGCGCGGGGGTCGACTCGGATGCCGACATGGTGCTGTCCCGATCCTCCGACGGCTTCACAGCCTCCACCCCGATCGAGGCGCTCACCGATGACCGCGATGCCCTGCTCGCCCTCGGCATGAACGGCGATCCATTGCCCCTCGAGCACGGCTTCCCCGTGCGCATGGTGGTGCCTGGGCTCTACGGCTATGTCTCGGCGACCAAGTGGGTGACCGAGCTGGAGGTCACCCGGTTCGATCGGGCGTCCGCGTACTGGACCGACCGCGGGTGGTCGGAGCGAGGGCCGGTGAAGCTGCAGTCGCGGATCGACGTGCCGCGCCGAGGAACCCGGATCGAGTCTGGTGACGCCGTCATCGCGGGCATGGCCTGGCAGCAGCACGTGGGCATCGAGGGCGTCGAGGTGCGGATCGACGAGGGCCCATGGCGCCGTGCCGAGCTCGCTGCCGCGATCTCGGTCGACACCTGGGTGCAGTGGCGTCTGGACTGGGCGGCCACGAGCGGAGCGCACACGATCGAGTGCCGTGCGCTCAGCGCCGACGGCGAGACGCAGACGTCGGATCCGGCCGATGTCGTGCCCGACGGCGCCCAGGGGTGGCACCGCATCGAGGTGTCGGTCGCCTGAGCGTAACGACCCCTGCATGCCGCCTAGAATTGTCCCCATGCCCGCAGGCGAATCGTTCTACATCACCACGCCCATCTACTACCCCTCCGATGTGCCTCACATCGGTCACGGGTACACCTCGGTGGCGGTCGACGCGCTCGCGCGCTGGCACCGTCAGGGCGGCGATGACACGTGGATGCTCACGGGCACCGACGAGCACGGCCAGAAGATGCTCCGCGCGGCGGCGGCGAACAACGTCACCCCGCAGGAGTGGGTCGACAAGCTCGTCACCGAGGCGTGGTTCCCGCTGCTGAAGACCCTCGACGTGGCGAACGACGACTTCATCCGCACCACGCAGGAGCGTCACGAGACCAACGTGCAGACGTTCTTCCAGCGTCTCTACGACCGCGGCTACATCTACGCGGGCGAGTACGAGGCGCTGTACTGCGTGGGGTGCGAGGAGTTCAAGCCCGAGTCGGAGATCGTCGACGGCACCGGTCCCTTCGAGGGACTCAAGGTCTGCGCGATCCACTCGAAGCCGCTCGAGCTGCTGCAGGAGAAGAACTACTTCTTCAAGCTCAGCGAGTTCCAGGACCGCCTGCTCGAGCTCTACAAGACCCAGCCCGACTTCGTGCGTCCGGATTCGGCGCGCAACGAGGTCGTCTCCTTCGTCAGCCAGGGTCTGAAGGACCTCTCGATCTCGCGCTCGACGTTCGACTGGGGCATCCCGCTGCCGTGGGACGAGTCGCACGTCATCTACGTGTGGGTCGACGCGCTGCTCAACTACGCCACCGGAGTCGGCTACGGCTCCGACCAGGAGACGTTCGACCGTCGCTGGCCCGCGTACCACGTCGTCGGGAAGGACATCCTGCGCTTCCACGCCGTGATCTGGCCCGCACTGCTGATGGCCGCAGGCCTCGATGTGCCCAAGGGCGTGTTCGCGCACGGCTGGCTGCTCGTCGGCGGCGAGAAGATGTCGAAGTCGAAGCTCACCGGCATCGCGCCGACCGAGATCACCGACGTCTTCGGATCCGACGCGTACCGCTACTACTTCCTGTCGGCGATCGCGTTCGGTCAGGACGGCTCGTTCTCGTGGGAGGACCTGTCGGCCCGATACCAGTCCGAGCTCGCCAACGGCTTCGGCAACCTGGCCTCGCGAACCACGGCGATGATCGAGAAGTACTTCGAGGGCATCGTGCCGCCGCCCGCCGAGTACACCGAGAAGGACCTCGCGATCCAGAAGATCGTGGCGGATGCCGCCTCGAACGCGGATGCCGCCATCGAGCAGTTCCGCATCGACGAGGCGATCTCGTCGATCTGGACGATCGTCGACGCGCTCAACGGCTACATCACCGAGAACGAGCCGTGGGCGCTGGCCAAGCAGGCGAACAGCGGAGACGAGGCTCAGCGTGGTCGCCTCGGCACCGTGCTGTACACGTGCGCAGAGGGCCTGCGCGCCCTCGCGGTGCTGCTCTCGCCGGTCATGCCGCAGTCGACCGAAAAGCTGTGGGTCGCCCTCGGCGCCGCCGAGAGCCTCGGACGCCTGCAGGACCAGCCGATCCGCGAGGCAGGCTCGTGGGGCGTGCTGCGCCCGGGCACGAGTGTCAACGGCATCGCGCCGCTGTTCCCGCGTGTGGAGTCCGCCGCCTGAGCATGACGTACGTGCAGCAGCGAGACGGCGACGGACGCAAGGACCTCCGGTATCCGGCGGCCCCCGAGCCGCTCGCCGTGCCCGTCTACGACAACCATGCGCACCTCGAGATCCTCGACGGTGACGAGCCGCTGTCGTTGACCGAGCAGCTCGACCGCGCAGCGGCCGTGGGCATCGCGGGCGTCGTGCAGGCCTCGGGCGACATCGAGTCGTCCCGCTGGGCTGTGGAGGCCGCGGCATCCGACCCCCGCGTGCTCGCAGCTGTCGCGATCCACCCGAACGATGCTCCCGCGTACGCCGAGCAGGGGCGCCTCGGCGGTGTCGATCTCAGTGACGCGATCGCGGTGATCGACGAACTCGCCGCGCACCCGCGCACCCGGGCGATCGGTGAGACCGGTCTCGACTTCTTCCGCACCGAGCCGGAGCGCCGCGCGCCGCAGTTCGAATCGTTCGAGGCGCACATCGCACTCGCCAAGAAGCACGGCATCGCGATGCAGATCCATGACCGCGACGCGCACGACGCGGTGCTCGAGACCCTGGCTCGTGTGGGGGCTCCCGAGAAGACCGTGTTCCACTGCTTCTCGGGCGATGACGCGATGGCGAGGATCTGCGCGGATGCGGGGTACCACCTGTCCTTCGCGGGCAACGTCACGTTCAAGAACGCGCAGAACCTGCGCGATGCCCTGAAGGTGACGCCGCTCGATCGCATCCTCGTCGAGACCGACGCCCCGTTCCTCACTCCGACGCCGCTGCGCGGACGGCCCAACGCCCCGTACCTCGTGCCGATCACGGTGCGGTTCATGGCGGCCGAGCTCGGCATCGAGGTCGACGAGCTCAGCGCCCAGTTGGCTGCGAACACACTGCGGGTCTACGGCTCGTTCGACTGAGTCACCGGCGAACCACCACGGCGCCGTGAGTCCCCACACCTCGGCGATCACGCCTTCGAGGGCCTGGCTCGGCGCTCGCGATCACATTCCGATGTATCGCAAGACCGTCACAGATACCGAGGACTCAGCGATGCGAGTCTCATCGGGCAGGGTGCTATTCGAGTGTCTTGCTGATCGAGATGAGGCGTACATGTTGAAATTGGAACCCCTTGCTCGGATGACTGCCACCACCGGCATCATCGCGGCCTTATGCATTGCTGGGGCGTCCCCTGCGGTCGCTGCTGACCCGGCTGACGACCCCAGTGCGCTGGAGATGATTGAAACGGCAACTCCAGGCAGCGAGAACGCAGAAGTCCTCGCTGTCCTCGAGAACGTCGGCATGGAGGACTACGTTGCTGCGATTCCCGCGAGGGACACACTCGTCACGATCCCCGTGGATGCAACAAGCGGCCTAGCCTTGGACCAAGGAGGAGATGTCGTCACCATCGGACTTCCTAATGCATCGCAGGCAGCGCCGGGGGTCGCTGATGAAGATGGTCTCGTGCATTTCGATAACGGGGACGGGTCTACCACCGTCCCCATCGTTCGTGAGGACGGAGTCGTCCAGATCACGACACTGATCGAAGGTCCCTCCGCACCAAAACGTTACGAGTATCCGATGACCGTTGCCGACGGTGGACAGCTCGTCGACGCGGGAGACGGCTTCTTTGCCATCCTCGACGCAGTCGGGCAGCCGGTTGCGATGATCGACCCAGCTCGGGCCAAAGACGCGGATGGTCGTGATGTGCCAACCCGGTACGAGCAGCAAGAGGACACTTTGGTGCAAATCGTTGAGCACGGCACCGATTTCACATATCCGATCGTTGCCGATCCCGCGGTGCGGGGTAACCTCATCACCGGCGTCGCCTATCCATCGAGCCCGTACGGGATCGTTGTGAGCGTCACACCTCGCTCGGGCTGGGCGATCACCCCGTTCGAAAACTGGTGGGCAGAATACAAGCTCTGGGTGGCGTCCTGGTACGAAGGAAACAAGTTCTATAACCAGCTGCGGTGTCATGTCGATGTAGCGCCATTCAAGTCACCATGGAATCTCGACGCTTGGCGTCCTGACGTGAGCTACAGCAACGTCTTGGCAGCAGCATGCAACCCTTAGGAGTGAGCGTGAAGCAGCGGACGAGACGAACGATGGCCGGCATCGGCTCCCTGGGTGCAACGCTCATCATCCTCGCAATAGTCATGGCGATTGCTGAGGGGTACGTCTCTGATGCGACATATACGACAGGGAACCTCGCCCCCGCTGCTCTCACGGGTCTCGTCGGGGCGGGCCTCATGCTCCTCGGATTTGGCAGCATCCTCTTCCGCAGAGAATGACCGCACCGTGGCCACATCGGCTCGGACATGGAACCGCGGCTATCGCAGGTTGACCCCGCCACGTGTAAGGGCGGCGGGGTCAGCTTCGCCAGGGCAGGATCACTCAAGGAGGCGCAGCCGCTCAGTGCGCCGACGCCGCTGCATGGCCAACACGCTGCGGGTCTACGGCTCGTTCACCTGAGTCTCGATCGCCTGCGTGTCGGATACCGGCTTCGCAGAGACGATCTGCGAGATCGGCTTCCAGACGAGCACGAGCGTGAGCGCGGCCCCGACGAACGCGAACCACCACGGTGCCGTGAGACCCCAGACCTGGGCGATCACCCCGCCGAGGGCCTGGCCGATCACCATGCCGCCGAACACCCCCACCATGTTGACGGATGCGACCCTGCCCTGCAGCTCGGCGGGCACCAGACGCTGACGCACGGTGGTCGAGACGGTGCCCCAGACGAAGGCGTAGGCGCCGAACACGAACATGATCACGAGCGCCACCCATCCGGCGGTCGTGAGGGCGAAGGCCAGATGCATCAGCACCTCGAGCGACAGCACCACGCGCATCAGGGTGGCGAACGACACGTGGCGTTCGAGCCACCCGAAGCACACCGTGGCGAGGATGCCGCCCGCAGCGGATGCCGTCGTCAGGGCTCCGTAACCCACGGCGCCCATGTTCAGGTGCTCGGTGGCGTAGAGCACGAGCACGCCCCAGGGAGCGGCCCAGGTCACGTTGAACACCAGGATGATGAGCACCAGCATCCGCACCGGCGGGTTCTGCCACAGCCAGCGGAGCCCCTCGCCGATGTCGGTGTGGACATGCGTCTTCTCGGCGTCGCCCGTCGCCCGAGGGGGCACCGGCGTCCGTGCCATGCGCGAGATCAGCACGACCGCGAGGAGGACGCAGAGGATCTCGAGCAGGAACGGCCAGGCGGTGCCCGCGGCGAAGAGGAAGGCGCCGAGCGGGGGACCGGCGAACTGATTCGCGACCAGATATCCCGCCTGCAGTCGCGCGTTGCCGATGCCGAGATCGGCGGGCTTCACGAGCATCGGCAGCAGCGTGCTGCCTGCCGTGTCGACGAACACCTCGGCGGTTCCGTAGAGAAAGGCCACCGCGAGCACGATCCAGATGTTGGCCGTGCCGGTCAGCAGGAAGACGCAGAGGCCCGCGAGCACGACGGCCCGCGCGGCGTTGGCGAACATCACCAGGCGACGGCGGTCGAATCGGTCGGCGATCGCACCCGCATGCAGGCCGAACAGCAGCCACGGCAGGAACTGCATGATGGCGCCGGCCGCGACGAGGATCGGCGACGACGTCATCGACGCGATGAGCAGGGGAGCGGCAGCGAGAGCGACGCCGTCTCCGACGTTGCTCGTCCACGATGACGCGAGCAGCCAGCGGAAATCCCCGCCCATGCGCCGTGGTGCGATCAGTTCACCGAGGGAGGGCATCACAGAAGACTACTGGCCGGTTCGGACACTGATGGTGGTGGGGGACAATGGAGCAATGACAGTCACCCTGCTCGGCGCCACCGAGATCCGCCGGCTCGCCGCCGAGCTCGATGTCACCCCGACCAAGAAGCTCGGACAGAACTTCGTCGTCGACGCGAACACCGTGCGCAAGATCGTGCACGCCGCTCGCGTGCAGCCGGGGGAGCGGGTCGTCGAGGTGGGGCCGGGGCTCGGCTCGCTCACACTCGCGATCCTCGAGGCCGGGGCATCCGTCACCGCCGTCGAGATCGATCACCGGCTCGCCGCCCGACTCTCGCAGACCGTCGTCGAACACGGAGTGCCGGCCGAGATGCTCACGGTCGTCGACGCCGACGCGCTGCGCATCACCGAGCTGCCCGGCGAACCCACCGTGCTCGTGGCCAACCTGCCCTACAACGTCTCGGTCCCGGTGCTGCTGCACTTCCTCGAGCACTTCTCGTACCTGAAGCGCGGTGTCGTGATGGTGCAGGCCGAGGTCGCCGAGCGCATCGCGGCCAAGCCCGGCTCCAAGATCTACGGCACCCCGAGCGTCAAGGCGGCCTGGTACGGCGAGTGGAAGCTCTCCGGCACCGTGTCTCGTCAGGTCTTCTGGCCGGTGCCCAACGTCGACAGCCTCCTTGTCGGCTTCGACCGGTCGGAGGGCGAGCGCGGCACGGAGGACGAACGCCGACTCACCTTCAAGATCGTGGATGCCGCCTTCAACCAGCGCCGCAAGATGCTGCGTCAGGCGCTGTCCGACCTCTTCGGCAGCTCCGCCGCGGCATCCGAGATCCTGATCGCGGCAGGAGTCGCGCCGACCGCTCGTGGCGAGGACCTCACGGTCGAGGACTATCACCGTGTTGCGCGGCAGGTCGCTCAGATCGAAGACGCCGTCGTCACCGACTAACCTGGCACCGTGACCGACTCTCCCCGCTTCCGTCCGAACATCCCCGAGCTGCACCGTCCGTATGCCGCCG
This sequence comes from Microbacterium sp. WCS2018Hpa-23, assembly GCF_031843845.1. Classification (NCBI taxonomy): domain Bacteria; kingdom Bacillati; phylum Actinomycetota; class Actinomycetes; order Micrococcales; family Microbacteriaceae; genus Microbacterium; species Microbacterium sp. WCS2018Hpa-23. The sequence goes on along the minus strand of NZ_JAVTIZ010000013.1, from coordinate 14,404 downwards.
ACGAGAGCCGCTACCAGCAGTTCGAGTACCGCCAGGTGGGCACCTCGGGCCTGTTCCTGCCGCCCATCTCGCTGGGGCTGTGGTGGAACTTCGGCGACAACATCCCGATCGACAACCAGCGTGCGCTGCTGCGTCATGCGTTCGACCGCGGCATCACGCACTTCGACCTCGCGAACAACTACGGCCCGCCGTACGGCTCGGCCGAGAAGAACTTCGGGCGCATCTTCGCCGAGGACTTCCGCCCCTACCGCGACGAGCTGATCATCTCGTCGAAGGCCGGCTGGGACATGTGGCCCGGACCCTACGGCGACTTCGCGAGCCGCAAGTACATCCTCGCGAGCGCCGAGCAGTCGCTGACCCGCATGGGCCTCGACTACGTCGACATCTTCTACTCGCACCGCGCCGACCCGGTGACTCCTGTCGCCGAGACGGTCGCGGCGCTCGACACGCTCGTGCGCCAGGGCAAGGCGCTCTACGTCGGCATCTCGTCGTACAGCGCCGAGCGCACGGCCGAGGCGGTCGCCGTCGCCACCGAGCTCGGCACGCCGCTGGTGATCCACCAGCCCGCGTACTCGATCCTCAACCGCTGGGTGGAGGACGGTCTCACCGAGACCCTCGAGCAGGCCGGGGTCGGCGCGATCGCGTTCACGCCGCTCGCCCAGGGCCTGCTCACTGACAAGTACCTCGGCGACGGCACCGCTGCGCGCGCGCAGAAGCGCGGGTCGCTTCCCGAGGCTCCGCTGTCGGATGCCGCGGTCGAGACGCTCCGGTCGCTGAACGAGATCGCGAAGGAGCGCGGGCAGTCGCTCGCGCAGCTGGCGATCCAGTGGACGCTGCGCAACCCCGTGGTCGCCTCCGCGCTGGTCGGAGCATCGCGCCCCGAGCAGCTCGACGAGAACATCGCCGCGGTGAACGGCCCCGCCTTCACCGACGAGCAGCTCACCCGCATCGATGAGGCCGCAGGCTCCATCGACGTCGACCTGTGGGCGTCGTCCACGGAGCTGTGACGGGAACACCCAGATGAGCTTCGCCGCCCCCGTCGACTCGGTACACGTCCGCGCCCCGGGAAAGATCAACGTCTACCTCGGTGTGGGTGGTCGTCACGACGACGGCTACCACGCGCTCGCGACGGTGTTCCAGGCGGTGTCGCTGTACGAGGACGTGATCGCCAGGCACGCCGACGACTTCTCGATCACGGTGTCGGGTGTCGACGACCCCGACTCCGTGCCGCTGGATGATCGGAACCTCGCCATGCGGGCGGCGAAGCTGCTCGCCACAGCGGCCGATTACGACGGCGGGGTCGCGCTCGAGATCCGCAAGAGCGTGCCGGTCGCCGGCGGCATGGGCGGCGGATCGGCGGATGCGGCTGCGGCCCTCGTCGCGTGCGACGCCCTGTGGGGCACCGGCTTCTCGACAGCTCGTCTGCACGAGCTCGGCGCTCGTCTCGGCGCCGATGTGCCGTTCGCGCTGCACGGCGGCACCGCGGTCGGCACCGGTCGCGGTGACCAGCTGAACCCGGCGCTCGCCCGCGGCCGCTTCGACTGGGTGCTCGTCCAGAGCGAGGAGGGGCTCTCGACGCCGGTGGTCTATGCCCGGCTCGACGCCCTGCGCGATGACGAGGGCGCTCTCGCCGACGATCCGCCGCTCTCGCTGGAGGTGCCGGCACCCGTGCTCCAGGCGCTGCGCTCGGGAGATCCGGATCTGCTGGCCGAGAGCATCTACAACGATCTGCAGGAGGCCGCTCTCTACGAGCGCCCTGAGCTCGAGACGACGATCCTGCGCGGCATCCATGCCGGAGCCCTGCAGGGGATCGTGTCGGGCTCCGGCCCCACGGTCGCTCTGCTGTGCGCGAGCCCCGAGGGTGCGCAGGAGGTGCAGTCGCTGCTGCGCGAGCACGGCCTCGAGTCGCTGCATGTGCATGGCCCCGTGCAGGGCGCCCGCATCATCTCCTGAGCGGTCGCGGCAGCCCCTCGGCACCCGCTCAGCACCCACGCGGCACGGCACCGGCGTGCGCTCGGTGCGTCTGGCATACATAATGTAGAGACGATGTGACCGTGCACATACAAGGAGGTCTGTGATGTCGACGGCCTCCGAGCGTGCCCGCATGCCCAGTATCCGCGACGTCGCGCGCCTCGCAGGAGTGTCGCATCAGACCGTCTCCCGGGTGCTGAACGACCACCCGAGCATCCGCCCTGAGACCAAGGCCAAGGTCCTCGACGCCATCGCGGTGCTCGACTACCGCCCGAACCTCGCGGCACGGGCGTTGGTGACGAGCAAGTCCAACATGCTCGGCATCCTCGCAGCGACCGTGGGCGAGTTCGGTCCCACCTCTTCGATCGTCGGCATCGAGGATGCGGCGCGCGAGGAGGGGTATTCGGTCTCGACCCTGAATCTCTCGGCCACGACTCCCGAAGCCATCGGCAGCGCTCTCAGGCAACTCGCCCGAGAGCAGGTCGACGGCATCGTGGTGCTGGCACCGCAGGTGCGGGCGTTCCATGTGCTCCGCGGAATGGCGGTCGAGATCCCGTTCGTGTCGCTGCAGACGGCGTCAGGCTCCGACGGCGTGAGCCTGTCGGCCGACCAGGTCGCCGGTGCACGAAAGGCCACCGAGCATCTGATCGGTCTCGGGCACAGCGACATCATCCACATCGCAGGTCCCCAGGACTGGATAGAGGCGGAGTCGCGCATGCGCGGCTACCTGGATGCCCTGCGCGAGGCCGACCTGCCGACCTTCCCGCCCATCCGCGGAGACTGGACGGCGGACTTCGGCTACTTCGCGGGGCAGGAGCTCTCGCGCAGGCGTGACTTCACGGCCGTGTTCGTCGCGAACGATCAGATGGCGATCGGGCTGCTGCACGGATTCAGGGATGCGGGCATCCGCGTGCCGGAGGACGTGAGCGTCGTCGGGTTCGACGACATCCCGGTGGCGGCGCATGTCGCGCCGACGCTGAGTACCGTGCATCAGGACTTCCCCGAGCTCGGTCGCAGGGCCGTGAGGCTGCTGCTCGCCCAGATCCGCGGAGAGCAGGTGCCCCAGTTCGGGCCGCTGCAGACGACTCTGCGCACGAGGGAATCCTCGGCCCCTCGATAAGGCCACAATTTCGCTCGTGGTCTTGACACCGCCTGAGCGAGCGTAGACTATGTAAACCAATGTGAACGGTCACATCGAATGTGGCCGCCCGTCGCGAGGAAGATCTTGTGAGCACCACAGCAACGTTGCCGGTCGTGTCAGGCCCCATCCTGGAGATGCGTAGCATCACCAAGGAGTTCCCGGGGGTCAAGGCGCTGTCCGATGTGTCCATCACCGTCCGCGCAGGAGAGATCCATGCGATCTGCGGGGAGAACGGCGCCGGGAAGTCGACCCTGATGAAGGTCCTCTCCGGTGTGTACCCCTACGGCACGTACGAGGGGGACATCCTGCTCTACGGCGAGGAGCAGCGCTACCGCGACATCGCGGCGAGCGAGCAGGCGGGAATCGCGATCATCCACCAGGAGCTCGCGCTGATCCCCGAGCTCTCGATCACCGAGAACATCTTCCTCGGCAATGAGATCCGCCGCTTCGGACGTATCGACTGGCAGGCGCAGCGCCAGCGCACGGTCGAGCTGCTCGCCCGTGTCGGGCTGCGCGAAGACCCCGACGTCGCCGTCAAGACTCTCGGTGTCGGCAAGCAGCAGCTGATCGAGATCGCCAAGGCGCTCAACAAGGACGTCAAGCTCCTCATCCTCGACGAGCCCACCGCCGCCCTCAACGAGAACGACTCGCAGCACCTGCTCGATCTGATCCTGGGTCTCAAGGCCAAGGGCATCGCGTCGATCATGATCAGCCACAAGCTCAACGAGATCGAGCAGATCGCCGACGAGATCACGATCATCCGCGACGGTCGCACGGTCGAGACGCTCGACATCTCGCGCGGCGAGATCAACGAGGACAGGATCATCCGCGGGATGGTCGGACGCTCGCTCGAGAGCCGCTACCCCGACCGCACCCCCGAGATCGGCGAGGTCTTCTTCGAGGTCAAGGACTGGTGGGTGCAGCACCCGACTGTCTCCGAACGCATGGTCGTCAAGGGGTCGAACCTCAACGTCCGCCGCGGTGAGGTCGTCGGCATCGCAGGGCTCATGGGCGCGGGTCGCACCGAGTTCATGATGAGCATCTTCGGACGCTCGTACGGCAACTTCCAGGGTGGGCAGATCATCAAGGACGGCCGCGAGATCTCGATCCCGGATGTCTCCTCCGCCATCAAGCACGGGCTCGCCTACGTGAGCGAGGACCGCAAGGTGCTGGGCCTCAACCTGCTCGACACGATCAAGCGGTCGGTCGTGGCGGCCAAGCTGTCGAAGATCTCGAAGCGCGGCGTCGTCGACGAGCGCGAGGAGTACTCGGTCGCCGAGCGTTACCGCAAGGCGCTGCGCATCAAGACGCCCAGCGTCGAAGAGGGCGTCGGCAAGCTCTCGGGAGGAAACCAGCAGAAGGTCGTGCTGGCGCGGTGGATGTTCACCGACCCCGACCTGCTGATCCTCGACGAGCCCACCCGCGGCATCGACGTGGGCGCGAAGTACGAGATCTACGCGATCATCAACGAGCTCGCATCCCAGGGCAAGGGCGTCATCGTCATCTCCAGCGAGCTGCCAGAACTGCTCGGCATCTCCGACCGCATCTACACAGTCTTCGAAGGTCGGGTCACCGACTGCATCCCGGCCGACCAGGCGACACCCGAGGCACTCATGCGCAGCATGACCTCCGCGACTCAGAAAGCATCCGCATGACCACCGACCTCACGACAACGAAGCGTGGCTTCCACTTCAGCGACATCCGCAAGATGTTCGGAAGCAACGGCACCTCGTCACTGCGCCAGTTCGGCATCCTGGGCAGCCTCATCGTCATCATCGCCCTCTTCGAGATCCTGACGCTGCTGCGCAACGGACCGAACGGTGCGACGCTGACGTCGGGCAACCTGATCAACGTCATCAACCAGTACTCGTTCATCCTGATCCTCGCGATCGGCATGGTGATGGTCATCATCATGGGGCACATCGACCTGTCGGTCGGCTCGGTGGCGGCCTTCACCGGCATCATCGTCGCGAAGTCGATGGCCGACTGGAACCTCCCTTGGCCGGCGGCGATCCTGCTCGGTCTCGGCGTGGGTGCCCTCGTGGGTGCCTGGCAGGGATTCTGGGTGGCGTATGTCGGGGTGCCCGCGTTCATCGTGACGCTCGCCGGCATGCTCTTCTTCCGCGGCGCACAGCAATGGATCGGTGACGCTCAGACGATTCCGGTGCCCAAGGGCTTCCAGGTGATCGGCACCGGCTATCTGCCTGAGGTCGGGCTGCCTCTCGACTTCAACGTGCCGACCATGCTCCTCGCCCTGGTCGCCGTGGCGTGGCTGGTCTTCTGGGAGATCCGCACCCGTCGTCAGCAGCACAAGATGGGCTCCGACAGTGCGCCTCTGTGGGTCAGCGTGGTCAAGGTCGTGCTGATCTCGGTCGTCGTCCTCGCGGCTGCGTGGATGTTCGCGACCGGTCGCCCCGGCACGAGCTTCCCGGTTCCCGGTCTGATCCTGCTCGCTCTGGTCATCATCTACTCGTTCATCACGCGGAACACCGTGTTCGGACGTCACATCTACGCCGTGGGTGGTAACCGCCAGGCCGCGCGCCTCTCGGGTGTCAAGGACCGATGGGTCGACTTCTTCGTCATGATGAACATGTCGATGATGGCCGCTCTCGCCGGCATGATCTTCGTCGCCCGTTCGCAGGCATCCGGACCCAACGACGGCACGGGCTGGGAGCTCGACGCCATCGCCTCCGTCTTCATCGGTGGCGCTGCCGTCGCCGGTGGTATCGGAACGGTCATCGGGTCGATCATCGGTGGTCTCGTCATGGCCTTCCTCAACAACGGTCTGGCGCTTCTCGGCCAGGGCGCCGACGTCGTCTCGATGATCAAGGGCCTCGTGCTCCTGCTCGCGGTCGGCATCGACGTGTGGAACAAGCAGCAGGGCCGCCCGTCGCTCATCGGTCTGCTCACGCGCCGGTCCGCTCTCAGGAGCGACCCGGAGGCCAACGCGATCTTCGAGCCCAACAAGACTTACCAGGCTCCGCCCGTCGACAAGACGCGGAGCGAGTAAGCGGATTCGTCGCGCAGTGCTCGCGCGCAGGATCCGTCACACCACCACACAGAAAGAGATCACATGAAGAAGATCATCGTCACAGCGACAGCGCTCGTCGCGACGGCTGCCTTCGCACTCACGGGTTGCTCCGGTGAGCGCGGCGGCGGAACCGACACGGGCTCTGGCGAAGAGGCCGCAGCGGGCTTCGCGGCAGACTCCACGATCGGCGTCGCGCTTCCTGACAAGACCAGTGAGAACTGGGTCCTCGCTGGCGACTTGTTCAAGAATGGCCTTGAGAAGGCCGGCTTCAAGGCCGATGTCCAATACGCTCCCGCGAGCAACACCGTCGCGGAGCAGCAGAACCAGATACAAGCCCTTGTCACCAACGGCGCCAAGGTCATCATCATCGGCGCGAAGGACGGCAAGCAGCTCGCCACGCAGGTGCAGGCCGCCAAGGACGCCGGCGCGTACGTGATCGCGTACGACCGTCTCATCGAGAACACCGAGGCTGTCGACTACTACGTCGCATTCGACAACTTCAAGGTCGGCCAGCTGCAGGGCCAGGCTCTGCTCGACGGTCTCGCCGAGCGTGCCGGTCACGAGGCTCCGTACAACATCGAGCTCTTCTCCGGTTCGCCTGACGACGCCAACTCGAAGGTCTTCTTCGACGGCGCCATGGACGTGCTGAAGCCGGAGATCGACAACGGCAACCTGGTCGTCGTGTCGGGTCAGACCGAGATCGCGCAGACCGCGACCGAGGGCTGGCTTCCGGAGAACGCTCAGAACCGCATGGACACCCTGCTGACCTCGTCGTACAGCGGTGACACCGTCGTCGACGGTGTGCTGTCCCCGAACGACACCCTTGCTCGCGCCATCATCACCTCGGTGCAGCAGGCCGGCAAGCCGGTTCCGGTCGTCACGGGTCAGGACTCCGAGGTCGAGTCGGTGAAGTCGATCATGGAGGGCATCCAGTACTCCACGATCAACAAGGACACCGCGCTGCTCGTCGAGCAGTCGATCAAGATGGTCGGCCAGCTGCAGAAGGGCGAGGAGGTCGACGTCAACGACACCGAGTCGTACGACAACGGTGCCAAGGTCGTTCCCGCTTACCTGCTCGACCCGATCATCGTCACCAAGGAGAACGCTGCCGAGGCGTACGCCAACGTGCCGAGCCTCCTCGAGATCGTGAAGTCGTACCAGTAAGCGATTCCGCTCGAACAGCGACGAGCCGTCCGGACCTTCGGGTCCGGGCGGCTCGTTGCCATGTCGGGTCGACTTTTCACACCGCGCGCGGGCGAGCCGCTGGCGGATAGCGGCCGTCCTGTCGGAGGACGTCCGCACACGGTGCGCTAGCCCCAGAGGGGGTCGTCGGGATCGGGAGAGTCTGTGCCGTCGGCATCTGTCATGATGCGCGCTTCAGCGATCCACGACGTCAGAGGGCCATCGCGGAGGAGATGAGGTCGCGGTGTGTCGAGCAAAGCGGAGGCGGTCACCTTGTCCAGCGGCTCATCGCTCGCGAAAATGACGACGTTCCCGAGCGGCCCTTCCGCATCTTCCGGCTCTGCGTCGAGCACGACAGCGACGTGATCGAACACGGTGCTCAGGGTCGCGGCCTGTCGTCGTGAGTATTCGAACGGATGCCCGTCGAGCAGGTTCACGGCGACTACGCCCGCTGCTGCGGAGCGCGCGGCGACCCGGCGATAGAACTCCTGGCTGGCCACACGATGCCGGATGACGGCGGCATCCCAGAGATCGACGACGGTGAAGCACGCCTCCACCCAATCGGTGTCGATTGCGGTGCGATAACTCGCTGCGTCGTCAAGTCCGGGGGACGGAGATGACTGCACCGGCGATGTCTTCTCATTCGGAAGAGCGGCGTCCGCGACCGTCCGAGCGTCACCGAAGATGACTCGTATGTCAGACCCGGGAGGCAATGGCAGTGCGTCGATGACGGCGGCGTAGAGCGCGGGTTCGAACTCCACCACCAGCTGAGGTGATCCGGCGCGCGTCGCCTGGACGTAGCGCGCCAGCGTGAGTGCTCCGGCCCCCAGATGCACGGTGAACAGCGGCGCATCAGGCTCCGCGGCGGCATCCAGTGCGCGGGCGATGTGTTGGGTGTAGCTGTACTCGAGGGCGGTGGGTTCGGTGATCGAGACGACGGACTGCGCAACTCCATCCACGCTGAGCTCGAAGCGACCGGGTCGCCTTCTCGACTGCACCAGCTTTGCCTTGCGGTTGGCTAATGAGAGCGAGAACATCCGGCGACTCCATGGCACCTGTCTAGTTTAGGCCGGAGGGAATCGGTCGGCGGCTGCCTCTCGAGGAGCAGAGCGCCGTAGGCGAATATGCTCGCGGAGGGCCGAGCCTCTTCGAGATCGTCGAGTCGTACGAGAAAGCGATCAGCCAGCTGACAGAACAGGGCCGCTCGGACCTTCGGGGCCGGGGGCTCTTTCTTGTTGGCGTGCTGCTGCGGTGCGTTCTTCAGCAGCCTATGCCGGCCGGGTTCTCGTCGCAGGTGTGGGCGACGAGCGCGGTGCGGGCCTCGAGGATGCGGATCTCCTGCGTGGCCCCACGGGTCGTGAGCTGCCCGGGAACGTCGATCCAGCCGGCGCCGAGGTCCACCTGCGCGGTGTATCGGATGTCCACCCGGGCTGGGTACACGCCGGGTTCGCGATACACGTGGCTCGTCGCGGTGGGGGTGAACTGCGCCTGACCCAGCGCCGCCCAGGTCTGCCCCGGGCTCGTCACGGTCGAGGTGCTGCCATCGCCGTACGTGTAGTCGTATCCGGCCGGGGTGAAGCGGACGCGGAGGGGGATGCCGAACAGCTCGCCGTTCTGGATCTGCGATGTTGCTGCGCCGATGAAGTTCGTCGGCATGCCGGCGATCCCGAGGTTTCCCGGTTCGGAAGCCGCAAGGACGGATGCCGGGGCGAACCGCGCGAGGTCGGAGATGACGATCGTCGGTATGCCAGTCGCCGGCGGGGGCGTCCCCGGGGCAGCGGGCCGGTTCAGACGGGGCGCACATCGCGTGGTGCCCGAGTCGTCCATGCACGCCGCGAGATCGATCGCCTCCTGGCTCGGCCCCGATGGTCCGCGCTGTGCGTCGGGCCCTCCACCGCTGCGGGGTGGGCCGGAGTTCGAGTCGGTTCCCGGCTGCTCCTGCGTGCCGGAGATATCGAGTGACGTGCCGTCGGTTGAGCCGCAGAGGCCGACGCGCGACGCCGCTATCGTGCAAGTGCTCATCGCGGCCGCATCTGTCGCAGCCCAGCCGAGTGCCAGCGATAGTCCTATGCAGGCAGACGCTACATGGATCAACATGTCGATCCATCAACGGCTGATTCGTTCGAGATGCGCAGTGAGTCCTCTGCGCCGAGGAACACCACCCGCTGAGTGATCTTGTCCTCCCTGCCGAGCGGCGTCACGTCCACTCCCGACCTATCTATCAATGAGACATCCGAAACATCGATGCAGACAATCCCGGTCATCGTGGGAGTGTCTCCGTCGAGATCGGCCGTCTCTGCCGCGAACGTCACAATGGCTGCGTCGCCAGAGACTTGCAGATCCCCTGATGCGAGAAGGTTCTGGGTGTCGATGTCGCCTTCGAGCGCCAGGCCGGTTAAGTACTGTTGCGGATCGGCTTCGGCTCCACCTGTCCCGTTTGCCCGGGCGTTCACCGCATCGTTGTACGCCCGGTACACCTCTTCTGCAGCTGCGAACGCCTCCTCCTCGCTGGCGAACGCAGGCGTCGAAGTCGGTGTCGGGGAGGACGCCGGCGTCGGCGCGCATCCCGTGAGACAACCGAGCGCCACGGTCAGCACGCCAGCAGCCAGCGCGAGAGCACGCACAGACGGGCGCGTCCGCTGCATCCGCATCCCATCAGGCATGGTCGACCGACCACTGCAGACCGATGTAGAACCGGTATACCTTCTCGGCGTCCGCCGACGTTCTTTCATCAGCGAAGCCTGCGTCCCGTCCGGGCGTCACGATAGCCGCTGATGCACAGCCCGCGAAAGCGCAGGTCATGAGCAAGATGCTGACAACCGAGCTCAATCGCGTGCGCGTGGAGATAACTGGATTTTGAGGAGGAGTCATCGCGCCACCGTAGTGAAATCACGCTCCGCGGCGTCGCGGTTGTCCACAGCCCTGGGATTCCGCGCACGCCGAAACCGTCAGAACGGAGCGCGCACGTCGTCGGACACGGTGAAGGTGACCGTGTTCGGTGCAGGAGGAGTGTCGATGTAGGTGCGGCCGGTCGGGCTCGTCCATTCGATGACTCCGCCCGGCTTCTGTTCGACGTGCCAGGGGGAGTGGTGTTTCAGGACGTGGTGTCGCCGACAGAACGACGCGAGGTTCGTCTCGCAGGTCGCGCCACCCGCCGACGCTGCGTGGTTGTGGTCGAGGTCGCATTTTCGCGCCGCTATCCCGCATCCGGGGAATCGACAGCGTTGGTCTCTCGCTCGAAGGTGTCGTCGGAGGTGCTTGCCGGGTCTGTATCGGTCGACCGCGAGCACCCGCCCGCTGATCGGATGAGTCATCACCCGATCCCACCCCGTGGCCGTGCCTGCGAGCTTTCGCGCAGTGTCTGTGTCGATGGGGATGGCGCCGTCGAGCTCTGCCGGCGGAGTCACGGAGCCCTCGCCGATCGGCATCTGGTCGCTCGACGCCGGACTCGCGTCATCTGCCATCAAGGTCGTCACCGGAACCGTGACCTCGATGCGTGCCGTGATCTCTGCGAGTAGCCCGTCTTCGGTGTCGTGCCCGGTCGGCGCACCGCTGAGCACCAAATCGGTGAGCAGATCGGCGCGGATCTCATCGATGGTCCGGTCGTCGGCTTCGAAGTCTCGTCCTTCTCGCTTCGCCTCCCGCTTCTGGCGAAGGTTCTCGTCGCGCAGCGAGTGCGCCATCTGCGAGAGGCGGTCGAACATGCCGTGGATCAATGCGGCGGGCGCGTGCGCATGCAACCCGGCCATTCCGTCTTCGCCGTCAGTCACCCAGACGCGCCGCTGAGCGCGCGCCTTGCGGTGTCGCTCCGTCACGGTCGTCGGAGCGAATCGCTCGGCAACTCGACGCGCCAGCGCGCGCAGCCTGTTGGGGGACTCGACTTCGGCGAGAGGAAGCATGATCGTCGCGTACGCCTGGCGGGCGCTCGGCGACTCGATGTGCGACCCGGCGTCGACGATGACCCGGGAATGTGCGGCGCTGATGCGACCCTGGCCCTGCGCCTCCCACACGGTCGGGAAGAGATCGATCAACATTCCGGCAGCTGCCATCCGCCGCTCGATGGTGCGATCGCTGACATGCTGCACCGTCGCGATCTCGGCGGCGATGGTGCGGATCGAGTGGTCGCCGCGATCAGGATGGTCACCCTGTTTCGCGATGTCGATCGCCAGCCGGCCCGCGATCGCAAGAAGACCGTCGCGAGCCGCCATCATGCTGCTCACCGTCGCCTCCGCGATCTGCAGCGACGTCACCAGATCGGCGAGTGTCGCCATCTGGGAATCCGTCGCGTCGAGCAGAGCTGTCATGCAATAAGTAGATCAGCAACCACCGACATTCGAACGTAGTTTCGAGACATACCGAAATCAATGTCATTACGAAGAGGTAACGAACTCTGGCACACTGGCGGGATGCTGCTTCACGCGATCGACGCAGAACCGGATGCGAATGCACACGCAGGGGACGCTCACGAACGCACGTCCACCGTCGTCTTGCTCCACGGGATGATGGGATCGTCCGAGAGCTGGTGGCGAGTGATCCCTCGCCTCACAGCGCAAGGGCACCGCGTGCTCGCGCTCGATCTGCCGGGCCATGGTCAGTCGCCGCGAGACCCGAACCTCACCATTGAACAGGCGGCGTCGTCCGTCGTCGAGACCGTGCAGAGCCTCGCGAACGGGCATCGGGTCGCCGCGATCGGGCACTCCTACGGGGCGAGCGTCCTCGCGGAGGCGGCGAGGGAGCTCAGTGCGGAACTTGCGGTCTACGTCGACGCGTCGCTCTCGCTCGTCGGCGGCCAGGACCGTTCACGCCTGACCGAGCAGTACACGCGGGATCGACGCGCTCGATCGTCTGTCGAAGACCTGCGAGCGTCACGCCCCTTCTATTCCGAGAGAGATGCAACAGTCGAGGCACGTGCGGCAGTGCGGTTCGACCCGGCGACTATGGCATCCGTCTCCTGCGGGACCGATCACGAGTGGCTTCTGGATGCAGGCTCGATCGTCATCCGCGCCGATCCGAGCAACTGGGTGACCGACGCCGATGTCGCGCGGTTCGAGCGTCGAGGCATCGACGTGCGGAGCATCCCGGGTGCCGCGCACACCGTCTGGTACAGCCATTTCGACGAGTTCATCGCATCAGTTCCCGAGCTCTTCGGCACTCCCGCTCAGAACCCCCTGCCATAGCCTCGACCCATGGCCACGGCACTTCCACCCTCACGCGCCACGCTCGCCGAGTTCGCCATCGCGAGCGCACACCAGGACGCGATCCTGAACCTGCCGGGCGGGCGCGGGTTGACCTGGCGGGCCGGAGACACGGTGCTCCGTCCGTCCGCAGGCGACGGCGAGACGGTGTGGAAGGCGACCGTCCTCGCCGAGTTGTCCCACTCCGCGGGGTTCCGCACCCCGCGTCCGATCGCCGCGCGATCCGGGGCGTGGACGGTCGACGGATGGGAGGCCTGGCAGTGGCTCCCGGGTGCTGCGGATGAGACGCGCGTGACCGACGTACTCGACGCGGGGGAGGCGTTCCACCAGGCGGTCCGGGGGCTCGATCGCCCCGACTTCCTCGATCAGGCCGACGATCCGTGGGCGAGATCGGACAGGATCGCGTGGGAAGAGGAAGAAGCGCCCGCGAACGCGACCCTCCATCGTCTGATCGCCGCCTTCCGTCCGGTATCGACGAAAGCCCAGATCATCCACGGAGATCTCCTCGGCAACGTGATGTTCGAGCCGGGACAGCCGCCGGCGATCATCGACTGGGCTCCGTACTGGCGTCCGGTCGGATTCGCCGACGCGATCGTGCTGGCCGACGCAGCATGCTGGCATGGACTCGATCCGACCGAGATGCTCAGGCTCGCAGACGAGAGAGCAGAAGGCCGTCAGTGCATCATCCGCGCCCTCGTGTTCCGCATCGCGACCTTCGAGCTCCTGGGCATCTGGGATGCCGAGATGGAGTCGCGCCACGCTCCCGCCGTTGCCGCAGCGCTCAGCTGACCGGCCCACCCAGCGTGCCCGGCTACCCTGGGAAGCAACATGGCACATCTTCTCGGGGCAGAAGCCCTTCACCTCGAATATCCGACCAGGGTCGTCTTCGACTCCGTGACCCTCGGCATCGAAGAAGGTGACCGCATCGGCATCGTCGGCCGCAACGGCGACGGAAAGTCGAGCCTCCTCGGCATGCTGGCCGGCATCAAGGAGCCGAACTCGGGCCGAGTCACGGTGCGCGGCGGCACGACCATCGGAGTCCTCGACCAGGCCGACACCCTCAGCGACGACCTGACCATCAGCGCTGCAGTGGTCGGTGACACCCCGGAGTACGAGTGGGCCGGCGATCCCCGCATCCGCGATGTGATCGAGGGACTGCTCAAGGATCTGCCCTGGGATGCCGAGATCGGCTCCCTCAGCGGTGGCCAGCGTCGTCGTGTCTCGCTCGCGAAGCTGCTCACGGGCGACTGGGACGTCATCGCCCTCGACGAGCCCACCAACCACCTCGACGTCGAGGCCATCACCTGGTTGGCCGGACACCTCAAGAAGCGGTGGAGCCCGAACTCCGGAGCGCTCATGGTCGTGACTCACGACCGGTGGTTCCTCGACGAGATCTGCACCGAGACCTGGGAGGTGCACGACCGCATCGTCGAGCCCTTCGAGGGCGGCTATGCGGCGTACATCCTGCAGCGCGTCGAGCGCGACCGCATGGCGGCGGCGACAGAGGCCAAGCGTCAGAACCTCGCCAAGAAGGAGCTCGCATGGCTCCGTCGAGGCGCACCCGCGCGAACCGCGAAGCCGAAGTTCCGCATCGATGCGGCCAACGAGCTCATCGCCGACGTGCCCGAGATCCGCGACAAGGTCTCTCTGCAGTCGCTCGCCGTCTCTCGTCTCGGCAAGGACGTCGTCGACCTGCTCGATGTCGGAGTGACCTACCCGACCGCCGACGGCGGCACCCGCGAAGTCCTCCGCGACGTCGAGTGGCGCATCGCGCCGGGCGAGCGCACCGGCATCCTCGGCGTCAACGGCGCCGGCAAGTCGACGCTGCTCGGACTCATCTCGGGCACGGTCGAGCCCACCGTCGGCCGCGTGAAGCGCGGCACG
>NZ_JAVTIZ010000012.1:0-129094 GCF_031843845.1 Microbacterium sp. WCS2018Hpa-23 | reverse complement strand
GGTGCGGGGTCACTTCCGCATCGGATTCGGCTGGTTGCGATGCGCTATTGGCCCCGCATGGAGCGCGCCATGCGCTTCTGGCCCCGCATGGAGCGGTTGGGTGCGTTCTCGATCGGGCCGGAATGCGACGCGCTCACGTCCGCCCAAACCGTGCGGGGTCACTTCCGCATCGGATTCGGGTGCGGGGTCACTTCCGCATCCGATTCCGGTGTTTGCGAGGCCTTATCGACCCCGCATAGAGAGCGCGATGCGTTTTTGACCGCACAGGGAGCCCGCGAGGCCCTATCGACCCCGCACAGGGAGCCCGCGAGGCCTTATCGACCCCGCATAGAGAGCGCGCGATGCGTTATCAACCCCGCACGGAGAGCGCGGACGCTGGCCGCACCCGCACCCGCACCCGCACCCGCACCCGCACCCGCACCGAGCGCGGGGACTACTTCGCGAGCTGTTCGGCGATGCCCGTGTACGACGCGGGGGTCAGGGCCAGCAGGCGCTGCTTCGCCGCATCCCCGATCTCGAGCCCCTCGACGAAGGCCGCGAGGTCGGCCGCGCCCACGCGGTGTCCGCGGGTCAGCTCCTTGAGCAGAGCGTAGGGGTCGGTGATCGACGAGCGACCGGCGACGACCTCGGCGCGGATGACGGTCTGGATCGCCTCGGCGAGGACCTCCCAGTTCACGTCGAGGTCGGCGAGCAGCACGTCGCGCGACAGCGAGATCGCGTTCAGTCCACGTCGCAGGTTGTCGATCGCGAGCAGCGAGTGCCCGAAAGCGACGCCGATGTTGCGCTGCGTCGTCGAGTCGGTGAGGTCGCGCTGCAGGCGGCTCGTGACGAGCGTCTGGCCGAGGGATGCCAGCAGCGCACCCGAGATCTCGAGGTTCGCCTCGGCGTTCTCGAAGCGGATCGGGTTGATCTTGTGCGGCATGGTCGACGAACCGGTCGCGCCCGCGACGGGGATCTGCGCGAAGTAGCCGAGCGAGATGTAGGTCCAGATGTCGGTGGCGAGGTTGTGCAGGATGCCGCCGGCGTGACGAACGCGGTCGTACAGCTCGACCTGCCAGTCGTGCGACTCGATCTGCGTGGTCAGCAGGTTGAAGCCCAGGCCCAGGCCCTCGATGTACTCGCGAGAGATCGTGGGCCAGTCGGCGTCGGGGTCGGCCGACAGGTGCGCGGACCAGGTGCCGGTCGCGCCCGAGAACTTGGCGAGGTAGTCGGATGCCGCGATCTGGGCGCGCACGCGCTCGAGACGCCACGCGAAGACGGCGATCTCCTTGCCCATGGTCGACGGGGTGGCCGGCTGTCCGTGGGTGCGGGAGAGCATCGCGGCGTCGGCGTGCTCGGCCGCAAGCTCCCGGAGCTTCGCGATCACGACGTCGAGGGCAGGAAGCCAGACCTCTTCGACCGCACGCTTCACGGTGAGCGCGTACGAGGCGGAGTTGATGTCCTCACTCGTGCAGGCGAAGTGGGTGAGCTCGGCGATGGAGTCGAGGCCGAGGGTCGATAGGCGGTCGCGAACCAGGTACTCGATGGCCTTGACGTCGTGTTGGGTGACGGCTTCCTTCTCGGCGAGCCAGTCGATCTCGGCCTGACCGAAGTCGCGGTACAGGGCGCGCAGGCGCTCCTTGTCGGCATCCGACAGAGGGCTCGTCTCGAAGAGCGAGCGGTCGGTGAGCGCGATCAGCCATTCGACCTCGACCTCGACGCGGGCGCGGTTCAGGCCCGCCTCCGAGAGGAAGTCGGCGAGGCCGGTGACGGCGCCGCGGTAGCGACCGTCGAGGGGGCTCAGGGGCTGCGGCGGGAGCGAAGGCTGGAAAGTCAGGGGAGTCCTCCTGATCGGGCCCCGGGCGTGCGGGGCGTGCGGGGCTGGCGAAGAGCCGGCTCGAGCTGGCGGAACAGCCCGCGAGTCGCCGTCTCAATCATACCGAGCACCGAATCGAACATCTCGGGGCCGGCGTAGTAGGGGTCCGGCACGTCCTGGCTGGGCGCTTCCGGGTCGAACGCGAGCAGCAGGGTGACCTTGCCCTCTTCGTCTTCGTTGTGTGCCCATTCGCGGAGGATGCGCTCGTGAGTGCGGTCGAGCGCGACCACCAGGTCGTTGTCCGAGAACGAGGCGAAGGTGAACTGCTTCGCGCGGTGGAGCGACCCGTCGTAGCCGCGGCGGCTGAGGGAGTCGAGCGTGCGATGGTCCGCGCGTTCACCGACATGCCAGTCGCCTGTGCCGGCGCTGCGCGACACGATGCGCGAACCCAGACCCTGCCTCTCCGCGAGTTCGCGGAACACCACCTCGGCCATCGGAGAGCGGCAGATGTTCCCCGTGCACACGAAGATCACGCGGAAGGGATCCGGGGATGTCACCGTCCTATTCTGCCGGTCGCCGACCGATCGCGCGACGCCCGCGTCGTGCGCGACGGCTGCGACGGTCTCGTTCTGCACGGATGCTGATCCCGGCGACCTGCTCACGATCCCCGCGATCACGGCGATCGTCGGCCTCCGCACATGACGCGGATCGCGGATGCTGAGCGCATGTACTCCTTTGCACTCGCACCCACCGGCTCCGCCGACGCCGCGTGGGCGAAAGCCCAGGCCGTGGCCGCTCTCGGCACCGCCGTCGATGCGCTCGACGATGTCCGTGCAGCACTCGCCGTCCTGGCCTCCGACACCGATTGGCACTCAGACGGCGTGCGCGCGATGCAGGAGTCGCTCGACCATCTGCGGGTGAGCACCCGTGCCGAGGCCTCCGAGACGCGCAGCCGCGAATCCGAGGTCGAACGGGCCGAGATCTCATGACCGGGCTGACGATCGATCACGGCGGGGCCATCGCGGTCGACCCCGACGCGCTGCGAGACGTCGCTCGACGTATCGAGGGCGTCGCGTCGCGTTACGACGATGCGCGCTCCGCACTCATGCGCGCCTACCGGGTCATCCTCGACACCCCGGGCTTCAGCGCGCAGGTCGACACGGTCGAGCTGTGGTCGTCGGGGCAGCGCGTGGCCCGCCTTCATTCGGAGTGTCAGAAGACTGCCACATCCACGCTGCTCATGGCCGACACCTACGAGTACGTCGAACTGCGCGCCGAGGCCGAGATGCTGTCGCACACCGATCCGAGCACGGCGCAGCGACTGATCCGACGTGCCGATCGGCTGGCGGCATCGGACGATCGCATCGCGGGCCTTGCCGAGAAGCTCATCATCGAGTGGCGCGCGGTTAGCTTCGAAGGACTGGTCGGCAACATCGTGACGCCCTCCATCTACGACGACGTCTTCGGCACTGCGGCGTTGGTGGGGCTTACCTCGGGCTTCGGCAAGGTGGTCCCCGGCGAGACGCTGAAGGGCACGGCCGATCGTGTCTCGGTCGCCCCGGTGAAGACCTCGACGCCCACCGGCGCGCCGACGGGCATCGCGGGGGCGCTGGACCGTATGCCTGTCACCTCGGGGGCGCAGATCGCCGTCGAGAAGTACTCCTTCGCCGACGGCAGCACGAAGTACGTCGCCTATCTGAAGGGGACCCAGAGCGTCGGGTGGGGAGGCAAGGAGCCGTGGGACCTCAAGTCCAACGTCGAGCTCTATACGGAGCAGGATGCGGCGTCGTACCAGGCCACGCTCGATGCCCTGGAGGCTGCGGGAGCACAGCCCGGTGACGAGGTCGACGTCGTCGCGCACTCGCAATCGGGAATGATCACCGCGCACCTCGCGATGGAGAGCGGGTACGACGTGCAGATGCAGATCACTGCCGGGAGCCCGGTCGAGCCCACCCTCGACGATGACCAGACGATCATCCAGCTCAGACACACCGATGACCCCGTCCCGGCGCTCGCGGGTGGCGGTTCGCCCGAGGGCACGGGATCGGCCGACAGCATCGTCATCTCGACCCAGGGCAACCCAGGCGACACCCTCGAGGACTGGCTTGTCGACGCTCACCACCTCGACACGTACATCGAGACAGCGCAAGAGGCTGACGCCTCGAGCGATCCCCGGATCGACGCGGCGGACGAGTTCTGGCGGGAACTCGACTCGGCCGAGGTGATCGAGCGCACGGAGTACCACGCAGAGCGGGTCGGGTGATCGCCCGCGAGCCCCGGACCGCCCGCGAGCGGGTGTGCGTCAGTCGCGCCGCTGCTTCTTGCTCTGCGGGCGCAGGATGAAGCCGAAGACGCCGTTGATCAGCGAGATGATCAATGCCGCGAGAACGCCCCACCAGAAGCTGCCGACGGTGAGGCCCCAGCCGAAGCCGCTCGTGATCCAGGCGGTGAGCCACAGCAGGAAGCCGTTGATCACGAACCCGATGAGGCCCAGCGTGATGATGTACAGCGGGAACGCGACGATCTTGACGACGGTGCCGATGATCGTGTTCACGAGCGCGAAGATCGCGGCGACCGCGAGCAGGGTCAGCACCAGCTGCAGCGTCTCACCCGGCGCGAACGCCTGGATCTGCACCTGCAGGGCGGGGATCAGCGTCACGACCCAGAGGGCGAACGCGTTGACGACGACTCGGATGATGAAGCGCATAGTCAGCCCAGTCTCCCATGCGCTCCGCGGGAAGTCAGTCCGACATCGCTCGCTCGCTATCGAATGTGTGCTCTGATCACGGCGGCGATCTCGTCGAGATCGATCCGACTCTGCGCGACGTCGAGCACGAAGTCGAACGCCTCGTCGTTGCTGAAGGTCAACTCGTATCCGTTGAGGCGGATGAAGATGAAGGTCACGTACAGCGAGAGTCGCTTGTTCCCATCGAAGAGAGAGTGATTCTGAGCGACCGAGCTGATGAGCGCCGCGGCCTTGGCCTCGAAAGACGGATAAGCATCTGCTCCGAACATGCTGGCCGCGGGGCGAGCGAGTGCGGAGAACAGCAGCCCTTCGTCGCGCACGCGAAGGCCGAGTTTCGTGATCAGGGCGAGCGCCTGCTCCGGCTCGACGTACTCGGTCACGGATCAGGCGTCTTCGAGCCGCGTGAGAGTGTCCGCATATCGTTCGGCAACCTCGTCAGCGATCGAGAGGACGCGCTCCGTCTTCGTCTCGGTGTTCGCGAATCTGGTCGCCGCTTCGATCAGGATCGCGTGCTTCGAGGTGTGCCGTGAGCGCGCGATCTCGTCGAGCTGCGCGTCGAGTTCTTCAGGGAGCCGCACTGTCATTGCCATACCAAAATGGTACTACCGCCCCGCGATCGGTGCGAGAGGGGCTGTGGAATCTAGACTCATCCTTGTGACCGACCCGATCCTGCCGCGCATCCGTCCCGCCATCGCCGCCCTCGCGCCGTACCGCCAGGGCAAGCAGGCGGGACCCGACGCCTTCAAGCTCTCGAGCAACGAGAACCCCTTCGAGCCGCTGCCTTCGGTCGCGGCCGCCCTGCAGCACACGACGCCGATCAACCGCTACCCGGACGCGACCGCCGGGAGGCTCCGCGAGCGGCTCGGCGCGCGCTACGCCGTCGAGCCCGACCAGGTGCACGTCGCCGCGGGCAGCGTGTCGATCCTCCAGCAGCTGATCCTCGCCACAGTGTCGGTCGGCGACGAGGTCGTCTACGCCTGGCGCTCGTTCGAGGCCTACCCGAGTCTGCCGCTCGTCGCCGGCGGCACCGGTGTGCAGGTCCCGGTCACGGCCGACGGCCGCCACGACCTCGACGCGATGGCGGATGCCGTCACCGACCGCACCCGCGCGATCATCCTGTGCACGCCGAACAACCCCACGGGTCCGATCATCACGAGCGACGAGTTCGCGACATTCGTCGAGCGCGTCCCCACCGACGTCCTGATCATCCTCGACGAGGCCTACGCCGAGTTCGTCACCGCCCCCGGTGCGGTCGACGGCCTCGCGGAGCGCGTGTTCGAACGGCATCCGAACGTCGTCGTGCTGCGCACCTTCTCGAAGGCCTACGGACTCGCAGGTCTGCGCATCGGCTACGCGATCGGCCACGAGAAGGTCCTCGATGCCGCTCGCACCACCGGCATCCCGCTCTCCGTCACCTCTGCCGCCGAGAACGCCGCCATCGCGAGCCTCGACGCCGAGAGCGAGCTGCTCGAGCGGGTCGCGGTGATCGTCGAGCGCCGCACGCGCCTGCTCGAGGGACTCCGGAGGCAGGGTTGGGACGTGCCCGACTCGCAGGCCAACTTCGTCTGGCTCCCCACCGGTGAGCGCACTGTCGAGATCGCCGCGGCCTTCGTCGCTGCCGACCTGATCGTGCGTCCCTTCCCCGGCGACGGCATCCGCATCTCGGTCGGCGAAGAAGCATCCGTCGATCGCGTTCTCGAGGTCGCCGCGACACAGCTCTGATCGCGCGCACCGCGTTCGGTTCCGGAGCCGGCGGCGCACGCGGCCGGCTCCGTGCCCCTCCCGACCCCGATCGTCGTCGGGGAGCGCAGTCGACCTCCGACTGCGCGGCGATGACGCGCGGCTGGACATCTGTATCACTGTCGTAATACAATGACACGTATGCAGATCGATGACTCCCGCCCCATCTGGGCGCAGCTCGTCGACGAGTTCCGTCGGCGCATCGTCACCGGCGAATGGGCGCCGGGGGCCAAGGTGCCGTCGGTGCGCGAGCTCGCCCTCGATCTGGGCGTCAACCCCAACACCGTGCAGAAGGCGCTCGGTGAGATCGACCGACTCGGGCTCACCGCCACCGAGCGCACGGCCGGCCGCTTCGTCACGAGCGATGAGGGCGCCGTCGCCGGAGGGCGAGCCGCGCTCGCCGAGGCGACCGCCGACCGCTTCGCCGCCGAAGCGCGCGGCATCGGCATGACCCTCGCCGAAGCCGCTGATCTGCTCGCCCAGCGCTGGGTGATGCACGACGACGCGTCGCGTGACAGCGCGTCGCACGAGAAGACCGAAAGGGAAGCGCCATGAACACCTCGCTCGCGATCGAGGTCACCGGCCTCACCAAGTCCTACCGCGGACGCACCGCCCTCGATGGGCTCGACCTGCGCCTCGCGCCGGGACAGATCGTCGGGCTGATGGGCGACAACGGCTCGGGCAAGACGACCCTTCTGAAGATCCTCGCCGGCGTGCTCGCCGAGTGGGAGGGCGACGTGCGTATCGCCGGCCACGAGCCGGGACCGGAGTCCAAGGCGCTGGTCTCCTTCCTGCCCGATGCCTCGTTCCTGCCGGACGCGCATCGGCCCGCTGACTCCATCGACCTCTACTCGCGCTTCTTCGCCGACTTCGACGACGCGAAGGCGCGGCGGATGGTCGACTTCTTCGCGCTCCCGTGGGACCGCACACTCAAGGAGATGTCGAAGGGCATGCGGGAGAAACTGCAGATCTCGCTCGCGATGTCCCGTCGGGCGCGGGTGTACCTGCTCGACGAGCCGATCTCCGGTGTCGACCCGGCATCGCGCGACGTCATCCTGCGCGGCATCCTCTCGAACTTCGACGACGATGCGCTCCTGCTCATCTCGACGCACCTGATCCAGGACGTCGAGCAGATCGTCGACTCCGTGCTTTTCCTCCGTGCCGGGGCTGTGCTGCTGCAGGGAGGAGCCGACGAGCTCCGCGCCGAGCACGGCAGCAGTCTCGACGCTCTGTTCAGAAAGGTCTACACGCCATGATCGGCACACTCATCGCCCAGGACTTCCGTGCGACGCGCAAGAGCATCTTCGCGGTCGTCGGCATCGCCCTGCTCGTCGTCGTGATCTCGCTGACGCTGACCGTGCTGCGGGTCCCGGTGATCGGCGGCATCGGTCTCGTGGTCGGCATCGTCGCCGCGGCGGCGCTGAGCGTGATTCTTCTCGGACTGCTGGTGGAGTACTACTGGCGCACCATGTACGGGCGTGAGGGCTACTTCACCATGACCGTCCCTGTGCGGGGGCGCGTGTTGTTTCTCGCCAAGGTGCTCTACGGCCTGGTGGTGGCGCTCGTCGGCGCGGCCCTCAGCGCTGCAGGGCTCGTGGGGGCCGCGGTCGCCTTCGCGCTCTCGCAGGGGCTCGAGCCGTTCGACTTCCTGCGCACCGGACTCGGCATGGTCGAGCCATGGGTGGCGTGGTTCGCCGCGGCCGCGCTGCTGCTGCAGATCGTCTACCTCGTCGTCGTGGGGGCGGGAATCATGTCGATCGGCGCGCAGGGGAGATACAACCACCTGAGTTTCGGGGCACCGCTTCTCGGTGCCGTGATCGTCTACCTCGTCATGCAGGTCGTGACCTTCGCGGCGATCATGGTCATACCGGTCGGCATCATCATGGTCGGTCCGGATGCGGGGACGATCGTCCCGCGCGGGATGATGGCGGAGTTCATCGCCGCCATCGGGGGCGATGCCCCGGCGGCCGCGGGTGGCGGGCAGTCGCAGGTGCTCGGCCTCGGCTTCGTGTTCACGAGCGCGGCGCTGATCGCCCTGATGGCCTGGTGGGGAGTGCGCGCCGTCGAGCGTCATACCTCGTTGCGCTGAGCACGTTTCTCCGTGTTCCCGGCAGTTATGAGGACGTCCTAGGTATGCGTGACCGGGCATGCCCGCGGCGGTAGCGTGGCACCGTGACCTCGTCAGAGATTGAACTCGTCCGCGTCCTCGATCAGGACGGCCGCTATACCCCGAGCGCGGCTGCTGAGCAGTACCTGTCGCTGATCGACGCGATCAGCGACGCCGAGCTCGAGCAGTTCTACCGCGACATGGTGGGCATCCGCGCGATCGACACCCAGGCGACCAACCTGCAGCGTCAGGGGCAGCTCGCCCTGTGGCCGCCGAGCCGTGGGCAGGAGGCAGCTCAGGTCGGATCCGCCCGTGCCGCCCGTGCGCAGGACACGATCTTCCCGTCGTACCGCGAGCACGCCGTGACGCGCATCCGCGGGGTCGATCCCGTCGACATCATCAAGCTCATGCGCGGTGTCTCGCACGGTGGCTGGGATCCGACGGACCCCAAGAACGGCAACACCCGCCTCTACACGCTCGTGCTCGGCTCGCAGGTGCTGCATGCCACCGGCTACGCCATGGGGCTGAACTTCGACGGCCGCTCGGGAACGGGCGACCTCGACACCGACGAAGCCGTCATCGTCTACTACGGCGACGGCGCATCGAGCCAGGGCGACGTGCACGAGGCGATGGTCTTCGCCGCCAGCTACCAGTCGCCGACCGTCTTCTTCCTGCAGAACAACCACTGGGCGATCTCGGTGCCGGTGTCGACGCAGTCGCGCGTGCCGCTCGTCGAGCGCAGCGCCGGGTACGGCATCCCCAGCGTCCGGGTCGACGGCAACGACGTGCTCGCCAGCTACGCCGTCTCGCGAGTGGCCCTCGACGACGCCCGCAGCGGCAAGGGCCCGCGTGCCATCGAGGCCGTGACCTACCGGCTCGGGGCGCACACCACCAGCGACGACCCCACGAAGTACCGCGGGTCCGACGAAGAGCAGTCGTGGGCGCAGCGCGACCCGATCGACCGCATGCGCGCGTTCCTCGAGAACAGGGGAGCGGCTGGCCAGTTCTTCGCCGACGTGGATGCCGAGGCAGCCGACGCCGCCGAAGACCTGCGCGCCCGGAGCGTCGAGCTCGGACCGCCGACCGCAGACAAGATCTTCGACCACGTCTACAGCGAGCCGCATCCTCTGATCGCGGAGCAGAAGGCCTGGCACAGGCAGTACGAAGCATCGTTCGAAGGGGACGGCAAGTGACTCTCGAGACGATGCCGCTCAGCAAGGCACTCAACGCGGGCCTGCGCCGGGCGATGGAGGACGACTCGAAGGTCCTGCTCATGGGCGAGGACATCGGCAAGCTCGGCGGTGTGTTCCGCGTCACCGAGCACCTGCAGCGCGACTTCGGCGACAAGCGCGTGCTCGACACGCCTCTCGCCGAGTCGGGCATCGTCGGCACGGCGATCGGACTCGCGATGGCGGGGTTCCGCCCCGTGATCGAGATCCAGTTCGACGGGTTCGTCTTCCCCGCGTTCGACCAGATCACGACGCAGCTCGCCAAGCTCACCAACCGGCACGAGGGCAAGCTCAGTCTGCCGATCGTGATCCGCATCCCGTACGGCGGCCATATCGGCGCCGTCGAGCACCACCAGGAGAGCCCGGAGGCGTACTTCGCGCACACCCCGGGTCTGCGCGTGGTCTCGCCGTCGACGCCCAACGACGCCTACTGGATGATCCAGGAGGCCATCGCGTCGAACGACCCCGTGATCTTCATGGAGCCGAAGAGCCGCTACTGGCAGAAGGGCGAGGTCGAGCTCGACGGGTCGGCCGCTCCGCTGCACTCGTCGCGCGTCGTGCGCACGGGCTCCGACGTCACCCTCGTCGGGCACGGCGCCATGGTCACGACACTGCTGCAGGCCGCGGCGCTCGCCGAGTCCGAGGGCACCAGTTGCGAGGTCGTCGACGTGCGCTCGCTGTCGCCCATCGACTACGAGCCCATCCTGAACTCGGTGCGAAAGACCGGACGCATGGTCTATGCGCAGGAGGCGCAGGGCTTCACGAGCATCGGCAGCGAGGTGGCGGCGACCGTCATGGAGCGCGCCTTCTACGCGCTCGAAGCCCCCGTGCTGCGCGTCTCGGGCTATGACACCCCGTTCCCGCCCGCGAAGCTCGAGGGCACCTACCTCCCGGACGCGGACCGCATCCTCGAGGCCGTCGACCGTTCGCTGGCCTACTGACCCTCGCCGTTCCGAAAGGACCGCACATGAGCACGCAGAACTTCAACCTCCC
The DNA here is from genome assembly GCF_031843845.1 of Microbacterium sp. WCS2018Hpa-23. NCBI lineage: Bacteria > Bacillati > Actinomycetota > Actinomycetes > Micrococcales > Microbacteriaceae > Microbacterium > Microbacterium sp. WCS2018Hpa-23. The sequence continues at coordinate 118,484 of NZ_JAVTIZ010000012.1, read as the reverse complement.
CGACGTGGGGGAGGGACTGACCGAGGCCGAGATCGTGGCGTGGAAGGTCGCGCCCGGTGACACCGTCGCCATCAACGACGTCATCTGCGAGATCGAGACGGCCAAGTCGCTCGTCGAGCTGCCCTCGCCGCACGCCGGCGTCGTCGGCGAGCTGCTCGCCGCCGAGGGTGCGACTGTGGAGGTCGGATCCCCGATCATCACGTTCGTGACGGATGCTCGCGACGACGCAGGTCCCGGCAAGATCGCGACCGCCGAGGCGCCCTCGCCCGAGGAGGGCGGCGGCTCGGTGCTGGTCGGCTACGGCACCGGCGGAGGGGCCACATCGCGTCGCAAGCGTCCGGCAGAGCGCCCGGTGCGCTCGTCGGTCGGCGTGATCGCCAAGCCCCCGATCCGCAAGCTCGCCCGCGACCTGGGTGTCGACCTCACCACCGTCACGCCCACCGGCGCAGACGGCGAGGTCACCCGCGACGACGTCGTGACCCACGCATCGCAGGCGAGCGTCTTCCGCAACATCGAGACGCCGGAGTGGGGAGCCGTGCGCGAAGAGACGGTTCCCGCGCCGCAGAGCACGCCGGCTGGCCTCGCCCGTGGAGTGTCGGCTGCGCCGGCATCCGCCCCGGTGTCCGACGACCGCACGGAGTCGATCCCGGTCAAGGGTGTGCGCAAGGCCACGTCGTCGGCGATGGTGCAGAGCGCCTACTCCGCCCCGCACGTCACCGTGTGGAAGGAGATCGATGCGAGCCGCACGATGGAGCTCGTCAAGCGGCTCAAGGCATCACCCGACTACGCCGACATCCGTGTCTCACCGCTGCTGATCATGGCTCGCGCCGTGATCTGGGCCGCCCGTCGCACGCCGATGGTGAACGCCGCGTGGATCGAGACCGAGGGCGGCGCCGAGATCTCGGTGCGCCACTACGTGAACCTCGGCATCGCCGCGGCGACGCCTCGCGGCCTGCTCGTGCCGAACATCAAGGACGCACAGGACCTCAGCATGAAGGACCTCGCCCGCGCCCTCAACCGACTGACGCTTACCGCCCGCGAGGGCAAGACGAGCCCCGCCGACCAGCAGGGCGGCACGATCACGATCACCAACATCGGTGTGTTCGGGATGGATGCCGGCACGCCGATCATCAACCCCGGCGAAGCGGGCATCGTGGCCATGGGCACGATCAGCCAGAAGCCGTGGGTCGTCGACGGCGAAGTGCGCCCCCGCTGGGTCACCACGGTCGCAGGTTCGTTCGACCACCGCGTGATCGACGGCGACGGCATGAGCCGCTTCATCGCCGACGTGGCATCCGTTCTCGAGGAGCCTGCGCTGCTCGTGGAGTGAGTCGGAAAGCGCGGGGATACAGTGGCAGCAGAACCGCGACGACCGGCCCCCAGTAGAACGGACTCCAGCGGATGAAGATCGAACCGACCGCCATCACCCTCGGAACCTCCGGCCTCGGCCGGCACTCGGAGCCGGGGTCCGCCGAGGAGAGAGCAGCTGTCGAGGTCGCCATCGACCTGCTCACGAGCCGACACGGGTTCGTGGACACCTCGAACAACTACTCCGCCGGTCGCTCTGAGGCCGTCCTCGGCATCGCGCTGCGCGAACTGGGGCTGGACGGTTCACGAGTCATCTCGAAGGTGGATCAGGACCCGGAGACCGGGGTCTTCGATCGCGACCGCGTTCTCCGCTCGTTCGAGGAGACGACCGCGCGGCTCGGGGTCGACAGGCTTCCGCTGCTGCACCTGCACGACCCGTACTCGGTGTCGTTCGAGGACACGATCTCGATCGGAGGCGCAGTGCAGGGGCTCATCGAACTCCGGAGCGCCGGCGCGGTGGACGCGATCGGTGTGGCAGCCGCTCCCGTCCCGCTGATGGCGAAGTACGTCGAGACGGGTGTGTTCGACGCCGTGCTGATCCACAACCGATTCACGCTGGTGGACCACTCGGCTGAGCCTGTCTTCGCCGACGCCAGGGCGCGCGGCATGGCCGTGTTCAACGCCGCGCCGTTCGGTTCGGGACTGCTCGTCAAGGGGCCGCATTCCGGTGCGCAGTACGCCTATCGGCCCGCCGGCGAGGAGCTGCTGGAGTGGACTGAGCGGTTGCAGCGGTTGTGTGCGGAGCATGGAACGTCGATGGCTGCCGCAGCGCTGCACTACTCGCTACGGTCCCCGCTGGTCGACTCCACCGTGGTCGGGGTGTCGACCCCGCATCGTCGTGAGCAGCTCGACGAGCTGGAGCAGACGGACGTCCCGGAGGGGCTGTGGGACGCTATCGAGCTCCTGGGGCCGGCGCCTTCCCCGGTGGACGACAGCGACTACGCCTGAACGCTGTCGCTGTTCAGCACCGCGACCGGCGGCTCGAGCGCGCGGTGCCGGTGACGGCGTTCGATCGCCTGCCCCGCGTACGACGCTGCGACGATGAGCGCGGCGCCGAGCAGACCGACGGCGCCGACGCTTTCCCCGGCGAGCAGGAGTCCGACCAGGAGCGCCCAGACCGGCTCGGTGCCCATGAGGATGCTGGCGCGCGTCGCAGAGGTGCGCCGCACCGCCCAGAGCTGAACGACGAACGCGAACACCGAGCACATCAGGCCGAGGAACAGGACGTTCGCCCACCCCGATCCGTCGAGTCGCGCGACGGCCGCGGGCAGCTCCGCCCCTGCGACCAGTGAGGCCGTCGCGGCGCAGACGACGAGCTGCACCAGGACGACGGTGAGCGTGCTGTCCCGGCGGTCGCGGGTGAGCCTGGCGCTCGCCGTCACGTGCAGCGCGCGCACGACCGCCGCTGCGATCACGAGGGCGTCGCCTGCGGTCGGCATCCGCAGTCCGCCGTCCGACACGAGAAGCGCGACCCCCACCACGGCCGCGACCGCGGCGACGAAGTATGAGCGCGGAAGCCACGATCGCGCGGCGAGACTCTCGAGCACGGGGGTGAGGATGAGCGCGAGGCTGATCAGCAGGCCGGCATTGGTCGCCGACGTGAGATGGACGCCCCAGGTCTCGAGTCCGATGATGGCGGCCTGAGAGAAGCCGAGGAGGACGGCCACGGCGAGCCCACGGCCACGCGGCATCCGTTCCTTGCGCACCGCGCAGATCACCCCGAGAGCGACCGCCGCGACGAGGAACCGCAGTGCGACGGCGGAAGCGACGCCGGTCTCGAGAGCCAGGCTCTTGGCGGCAACGAAGCTCGCGCCCCACACCGCCGCCACGGCGACGAGCAGAACGTCGACGAGCAGATCGCGAGGGGGACGACGAGCCATGTCCTCACTGTGCCGAATCCGATAATGAAGACCAAGGGGCATCTTCTTACAGGTCTCGTAAGGTTGATCTTATGGATCCGACTCACCTTCGACTGCTCCGGGAGCTTCGCGACCGAGGCAGCGTCACGGCCGTCGCGGCCGCTCTCGGAATCTCGGCGTCAGCGGTCTCGCAGCAGCTCGCGACTCTGCAGTCGACGGTGGCTCTGCCGCTCACTGTGCGGCGAGGTCGAGTCCTGATCCTGACCGCGGCGGGGGAGGCGCTCGCCGCGGCGAGCATTCGTGTCGATGAGGCGCTGACAGCAGCGCGCGACTCGATCGGCGCGCTCCTCGAAGCCGGCGACCGGCCGGTGCGGGTGTCATCCTTCAACAGTGCGGGCCTCGCCCTGTTCAGACCGCTCCTCAGGGAACTCGACGGGAGCCCTGCCGTCCGCCTCGCGGATGCCGACGTGCCGCACCGGGACTTTCCCGGGCTCACCGCCGACCACGATCTCGTCATCGCCCATCGGCTCGCGCACGACGCCCCCTGGCCCGCTGATCGGGTCGTCGCGATCCCGCTTGTCGAGGAGCCGCTCGACATCGCGCTCCCCGTGGGTCACCGTCTCGCTGGCCGAGCGGACATCGCCCTCGCCGACCTCCGCGACGAGGAATGGGTGTCGGTGCACGAGGGCTTCCCGCTCGCAGGTGTGCTCGACCATCTCGCGGCGCTGTCGGGGGCGCCGCTGCGGATCGCGCATCGCATCAACGAGTTCTCGGTGACGGCCGAGGTCGTGCGGGCCGGGGCGGCGATCGCCGTCATGCCCCGCACCACCGCCACGCCTCTCGCTGTGGACGGCCTCGTGCTCAGGCCGCTGTCGGATGTCGATCTGGTCCGTCACGTCGACGTGCTGGCACGGCCGGATGCTCTGGCCTACACGGCGGTCAGGCGCGTGCTGCGAGCGCTGCAGGATGTCGCCGCGCGCGTCCAGAGCGACTCGTTCCGCTCGCCGCGCTGACGTTGCCCCGACGAACGCCGAGAGGGCTCCGGCTACGGCCGACGCAGGTCCGCGAGGGGAGAGACGAGCTGGGCCGGCACGCAGCCTGAGGCGCGCCCAAAGCCCACCGGCTGCATGTCGCGAGCTCGGGAGCATCAGTCGATAGATCACCAATTGGGGGGTGTCAGACACACCCCCCAATTGGATTCAACAGTGGAACGAACCGCGGCTTAGAGCCCTCCGGAAGCCGCGGCGTCCGCGTGCTGCTGCACCCGGACTGCTGAGTTCAGGTAGAGAGCGGCCAGAACTAGCGCCACTCCGCCACCGATGATAGCGAGCGGCGGATTCGGTGAAGCGGACGCTCCGAAAACCGCGGCGAGGCCCTGGATGAAGAACAACGCGGTGAGCAGTATGCCGCTGCCTCGCGTGCTGGTCATCTTCCACCAGGGGCGTGGGGCGTGGGATTCTCCGGCGCCACGGAAGGTTCGAGCCGCCACGACGACGGCTGCCACGAGAGTCACTGTCGCCCACGCGAACCCGAGCTCATAACTGATAGCTGCGAGCGGGATCATGGTGAGCGTGATCCCGACGATGACGATGAGCAGGTACCCGACCTTGGCTCCCGGTGTCTTAATGCGCATATGTTCCTCCTGGCTTACGGTACTGCTGTGTACGTCGTGTAGCTGCAGTAGTTGAATCCGCAGTTGTAGTACGTCACCTTGAGCCTCCACTTATTCCAGTACGCCTTCTCGACCTGAGCAGCAGGAGCGAGTCCCAGGCAAGCGATACTGGCCGGCCACGGAATCGGTGCGACGCTGCATGCGCTGCTGAGGCCCTTGAGCCCGTTATACATCGTGACGACTTGGGCCTTGCTGAGGTAGCTGACGTATGTCGTGTATGTCGGATCAGCGACTACGGGATACGCGAAACTGCTGTCGTGGTCGACGACCTGCGTAAGGGTCTGACCATCCAGCTCGTAGCGAGTTGGTACATCCTTGCCGCTTGAGTCTTTCGCCCACGGCGCAGCGAAGCTTCCCAGGACCTCGCCGGTTGCGTCATCGATCACAGCCGCGCCACCGTCCCGCAGAACAAGGGTCGAAGCCTCGGGAAGATCGATCCGGTAGTCGAAGCGCGACGGCGCAGCCGCACTATCGATCACGGTCGCGACCTGTACTGAACCTGTGTCGTGCACGAGAACGACGCTGCTCGTCGAATTCCCGTTGTCGTATGTCACAGTCCCAGGATCTGTTGAAGAACCAGAGCTGGCCTTGTCAGCGAACGGAAGACCAATCGTCGCCACCCCTTCACCCGCCGAAATGGACACGCCATCGGCGGCAGCCGTGGACACCTCGACCTCAAGCTGGTCGAGAGTTACGGTGCTTTCCCCACCGGTAATTAGCGGGGAATCGATCGCGGCCGCCACATCAGTCGGGGCGACCTTCGCAACCAGGTCAACCGCGGATTCCTCATCCGCGATCGCGACCGGAGCGATCTACATAGCCGACAACAGCACCGCTGCCCCTGCCGCAACACCAACACTGAGCTTTCTCATTCGAACCTCCTACGTCAGTCGCCACACAACACTGAGTGGCACTCCGGACCGTAGTTGCCCCTCACCGGAATGGCAGTCGACAATTCGGGGGCACCCGACAGTTGGCCCTGCAACCTGAACCGCGAGGACACGTCAGCAGAGTCCTTCGCTGGGGTGTCCTCAATACGGCAACGCCCCTGTCGGATGTCGATCTGGTCCGTCACGTCGACGTGCTGGCACGGCCGGATGCTCTGGCCTACACGGCGGTCAGGCGCGTGCTGCGCGCCCTGCGGAATGTCGCCGCGCGCGTGCAGAGCGACTCGCGCTAGGCCGGTCGGAGTTCTGCGAGGGGAGAGACGAGCGCCGTGGCGGGGTCCCAGTGCCGAACGCCGCGCGCGTGAGCGTGGACGTCGTCGCCGATCAGATCCAGCGACTCCGCGAGGTCGGCGACGCGCAACCGGCGAGCGAGGGCGACGTGCGGCATCCACTCGCCGGGCGCGGTGTGCGGGGCGTCGTCACCGGGCCCGACCGCGGCGAGGACCGTCTCGCGCAGGCCGATCAGCGCGGGACTGGGGACGATGCTCCGAGCCAGCACGCGACGATCCCCGGAGCCGAAGAGCAGGGGAGCGCCCAGCGTGATCGGGAACGACGGGATGCCGGCGAGGGCATCTGGGGCGAGCGGAGGCAGGCCGACGCGCGACCAGCGTGATGTGAGGGCGGTTGCTCGTCGACGTGTGCCCCGCCAGGCTCGACAGGCCGCGCACGGCGAGGGCATCCCATTCGGCCCGGACGGCAGCGTCGGCGGCGGGGTCGAGCAGCAGCTCGATCGAGGAGGGAGACGGCCGCGGATCTGGCTCTCGCACGCGCTCAGCTCACCGCGCTGAGGCGCCGTTCCGCCAGGAGCGGCACTGCCACCTCGCGGGCGGCACGGCGAGCCGTCGCGACGGCGCCGATCGACACGACCTCAGCGCCGAGCGTCGAGGCGAGGATCTCGGGTGCCGGCAGGTGCAGCTGAGTCGGCAGCACCTCGCGTGCGGCCGTGAGCACGGGGGCGATGCTCTCGGCGACCCCGCCGCAGACGATCACGCGCGCCGGGTCGTACATGCTGCCCAGCACGCCGACGACACGAGCGAGCGTTGCGCCGACGCGTGCGGTCGCGAGCAGCGCGTCGGCATCACCGGCGGATGCCGCGGTCAACACGATCCGCGGATCGATGCGATCCTCACCTGCGAGCCGTCCGATCGCGGATTCCGACGAGATCTCGCCGCTCTCGAGGCCTGCGCGTACCTGGTCCTGCAGTGCGTAGCGCAGCCCGAATGCCGAGCCGACTCCGACGATGTGGTCGAACACGACACCCTCGCCGACGCCGCCGTGCGCGCCGTGCAGCACATGGCCGTCGACGACGACCCCGCCGCCGAAGCGTTCGCTCGCGAGCAGGGCGACGTAGTCACGGCATCCGACGGCCGCCCCTGCCGAGCCCTCGGCGATCGCGGCCAGTTGCGCGTCGTTCTTGATCTCGACGACGGGTGCCCAATCGGCCAGCGCCTCGGCGAGCCCCGGGTTGGTCCGCTCCCAGAAGCCGTCGGGGTGCGGCGGTGAGATGCCGGCCCTGTTGACGGGAGCGGCCACTCCCACGCAGATCGCGAGGATCTCGGTGCGCTCGACGCCTGCCTCGTCGAGTGCGAGCTGCATCTGTCCGAGGATCGTCGCACGTCGCGCGTGCGCCGACTGGCCCGAGTCGAGGTCGGTGCGGTGGTGCACGAGGGTGCGCTCGAGCGGGTCTGAGATCGTGACCGCGAGATGGGTGTCTCCGGCATCCACCCCGACGACGACGCCGAGATCGGATGCCAGCACGAAGCGCCTCGCAGGGCGCCCCGCGCGGTAGCTTCCGGCCACCCGGGCGTTGGGCAGCTCCTGCAGCACCGCGGCGCTGACGAGGGTGTCGATCGCGTCGATCGCGGTCGAACGGGTCAGCGTCGTGGTCGCCATCGCCTCGGTCGCGGTGAACTCGCCGGCGGCCCAGGCGAAGTCGAGGATGGCGCCGACGCTGGCTCGTCCGGTGCCCAGACCTGCGGATACTTCGGTCATGGGTCTTGACCTCACTCTCATTCAGATGAGAGAGTACCGTTCATCGAAGTAAATTCGCTCACTAGATTTAGTCTGCGGATCTACAGGACGAAAGGACAACGGTGTCTGTGAAACCTCCACGCCCGGCACGGATCGTCGCCGGTGCGGCCGCTCTCGCCCTGGTCGGGGCCGCCCTCACCGGCTGCTCGACGGCCGGCGGAGCCGAGACCATCCGCTTCACGTTCAGCAAACGTGAGGCGATCGAGTTCATGACCGAGCTCGTCGCGCAGTACAACGCCTCGCAGGACAAGGTGCGCGTCGAGATCGACACGTCGGGTGTCGACGTCGTGTCGGCCAGCTTCGTGCGGGGCAACCCGCCCGACATCATGCTCGCCAACTACAACTACGAGATCGCCCGGTTCGTGCAGCGCTGCGCGCTCACCGATCTCTCCGACACCGAGGCCGCCTCGACCATCCGTGACGACCTGCAGCCGCTCATGGAGCAGTACGGCTCGTGCGAGGGGCGCACGAGTGCGCTGCCGTACTCGGTGATGGGCGCGTCGGTCATCTACAACAAGCAGATCTTCGACGAGCAGGGCCTCGAGGTCCCGCAGACGTGGGACGAGCTGCTCGCGGTGTGCGACCAGCTGAAGGAGGCGGGCATCGACCCGTTCTACGCCACCTTCAAGGACGACTGGACGGTCGCGCAGGGTTGGTATGACTACACCGCGGGCGGTTCGGTCGACGTGATCGACTTCTTCGACACCCTCGCGACAGAGGGCACCGACGTGGGCCCCGACTCGGAGGTCTCGTTCGAGAACGACTTCGCAGAGCCCATGGACCGCATGATGACCCTGGTGGAGAACTACACGAACGCGGATGCCGCGAGCCGAGGCTACGGAGACGGCAACCTCGCCTTCGGCAAGGGCGAGGCCGCGATGTACCTGCAGGGGCCGTGGGCCTTCAGCGAGATCGAGAAGACCGCTCCCGACCTCGACCTCGGCACGTTCCCGCTGCCGATGACCGACGATCCCGCCGACCTCGGCGTGCGCGTCAACATGGACCTCGCCGCGATGATCCCCGAGGGATCGCGCCACCAGGAGGCCGCCCGCGACTTCCTGGAGTACCTGTTCCTGCCCGAGCACATCGAGGAGTACAACGCCTCACAGCTCGGCTTCACCCCCACGAAGGATGCTCCGGCTCCCGACGACCCGCGGGTCGAGGGCATGGTCGAGTACTACGACAACGGGCAGATCTACCAGGGCCCCTCGGTGCTCGTGCCCCGCACCCTTCCGGTCTTCAACTACGCGCAGGCGATGGTGCTCGGCGCGTCCACGACCTCCACGTTGCGCACCATGGATGCCGACTGGGCCAGGATCGCGTTCCGCGCGCCCATCCCGTCGACCCAGGACAACGCCTCCGGTGAGGACCCAGCATCCGGCGAGACAGAGGAGTCCACGCCATGACGAACACCGCTCTGCCCGGCCCCGCGGCGACCCCCGCCGCATCGAACATCACGAAGCCGAACACTCCGACGACCGACACCACGGCGATCGTCACGGGCGGCACCCGCAAGCTCGGTCGCCGCACCCGCAAGGTCGAGCCGATCTACTACCTGTTCCTGCTGCCGACGCTCGTGATCTTCACGCTCGCGATCACGGTGCCGGGCGTCATGGGCATCTTCTTCAGCTTCACCGACTCCATCGGCATCGGCGAGTGGAGCTTCAACGGGCTGACGAACTACATCGCGATGTTCAGCGACCCGGCCATCCTGCAGAGCTACCTGTTCACGTTCGGGTTCTCGATCGCGACCGTGATCGTCGTCAACGTGGTCGCGTTCCTGCTGGCGGTCGGGCTGACCTCCCGCATCCGCTTCAAGACCGGGCTGCGCACGATCTTCGTGATCCCGATGGTGATCTCGGGCATCATCATCGCCTACGTCTTCAACTTCCTGTTCTCCAACTCCCTCCCTGCGGCGGGTGCGGCCACCGGCATCCCGTGGCTGTCGACCAGCCTTCTCGCGAACCCCGATCTGGCCTGGGTCGCGATCGTGATCGTGACCGCATGGCAGGCCGTGCCCGGCACACTGCTGATCTACATCGCGGGGCTGCTCTCGGTGCCCGGCGAGGTCTACGAGGCGGCGAGCATCGACGGTGCGAACAAGAGGCAGCAGCTGTTCCGCATCACGCTGCCGCTCGTGGCGGGGTACGTGGTGATCAACGTGATCCTCGGCTTCAAGGGCTTCCTGAACGCCTACGACATCATCGTCGGACTCACCAACGGCGGACCCGGCACCTCCACCCGCAGCGTCGCGATGACGATCATCGCGGGCTTCAACGGCGGCGACTACGCCTACCAGATGGCCAACGCGACGATCTTCTTCATCGTCGCCGTGCTCATCTCCCTGCTGCAGCTCTCGCTGACCCGCGGAAGGAACGCACTCTGATGTCGACGCAGACACTCACCACCATCCCCACCACGGGCAAGAAGCCGCGTGTCCGCATGGAGCGCGTCAACTGGTCGGGCACGATCATCCTGATCCTGTGCGCCGTCACGGTTCTTCTGCCGCTCTACGTGACGATCTCGATGGCCTTCAAGACGACCGGTCAAGCGGTCGACGGCAACGCGTTCTCGCTGCCGGCGCCGTTCAGCATCGACGGCTTCGTCGAGGCATGGAACCTCACCAAGTTCCCCGTCGGCGCGGGCATCTCGCTGCTGGTGACGGCCGGAACGGTCATCGCGACGATCGTGCTCGCCGCGTTCGCCTCGTACGCGATCGTCCGCAACTGGGACCACCGCCTGTTCCGCTACTCGTTCTTCTACCTGCTGGCCGCGATGTTCATCCCGTTCCCGGTCGTCGCACTGCCGCAGATCCAGCTGACCGGCTGGGTGGGGCTCGACAACCCGTTCGGCGTGATCATCCTCGCGACGATGTTCCAGCTGAGCTTCAGCGTGCTGCTGTTCACGGCGTTCCTGCGGTCGATCCCGATCGAGCTCGAAGAGAGCGCGCGCATCGACGGCGCCACCACGTGGCAGACGTTCTGGCAGCTGATCTTCCCGCTGCTCGCGCCGATGAGCGCGACGGTCGGCATCTTCGCCTTCCTCTACGCGTGGAACGACTTCATGATGCCGTCGCTGATCATCTCCGATCCCGCGCTGCAGACGCTCCCTGTGCGGCAGAACCTCTTCCAGACCCAGTTCAGCAACAACTACAACGTGTCGTTCGCCTCGTACCTGATGGCGATGGCCCCGGCGATCCTGGCGTACCTGTTCACGCAGCGCTTCGTCATGGAGGGCGTGACGCAGGGCGCCGTCAAGGGCTGACGCGTGCGTTTCGTCTCGGTCGCTGTCGCGTCCTCGCTCAACGACCGGATGTCGCTCGTCGAGCGCCCCGTGCCGCTCGTTGAGCGAGGAGCGAAGCGACGAGACGAAACGCCCCCACACCCGACCGCAGACCGCAACACGAAGGAGCAGTACCCCTCATGACCGATGCGCTTCTCACCGAGACCCGCGACGACACGACGGCCGCATGGTGGCGACAGGCCGCCGTCTACCAGATCTACCCCCGCAGCTTCGCGGACGCGAACGGCGACGGACTCGGTGACATCCCGGGCATCGTCTCGCGGGCCGACTACCTGCGTGACCTCGGCATCGATGCCGTGTGGCTGAGCCCGTTCTACCCGTCGGCGCTCGCCGACGGTGGATACGACGTGGCCGACTACCGCAACGTCGACCCGCGCCTGGGCACGCTCGACGACTTCGACGACATGGTCGCGGCCCTGCACGAGCGCGGCATCCGCGTGGTCGTCGACATCGTGCCGAACCACTCGTCGGATCTGCACGAGTGGTTCCAGGAGGCGCTCGCCGCGGGCCGCGGCTCGGCTGCCCGCGAGCGGTACATCTTCCGCGAGGGTGCGGGCCCGGATGGCTCGGAGCCCCCGACCGACTGGACCGCCGCGTTCGGCGGTTCGGCGTGGGAGCGGGTGGAAGACGGGCAGTGGTTCCTGCACAGCTTCGCGCCCGAGCAGCCCGACCTCAACTGGGACCACCCCGAGGTGCGCGAGGACTTCCTGAAGACACTGCGTTTCTGGTCGGACCGCGGAGTCGACGGCTTCCGCATCGACGTGGCGCACATGCTCACCAAGGATCTGACCGAGCCGCTGCCGAGCACGGCAGAGCTGGAGCTCCTGCCCCACGACGGCAACCACCCCCTGCACGACCGTGACGACGTGCACGAGGTCTACGCCGAGTGGCGGCGGGTCTTCAACGAGTACGACCCGCCCCGCACGGCTGTGGCCGAGGCGTGGGTGAGCACCCCCGAACGTCGCGCCCGGTACGCGTCGGCCGAGGGCCTCGGGCAGGCGTTCAACTTCGACCTGCTCGTCGCCGACTTCGACGCGACGCAGTTCCGCACGATCATCACCGACAACCTGGCGCAGTCGGATGCGACCGGGTCGTCGACCACGTGGGTGCTGTCGAACCACGATGTCACCCGCCACGCGACCCGCTACGGTCTCGCCCCGATGGCCGGTCGCACAGGCGTCAAGCAGGGTGTCGAGTGGGTCGCCGCCGGCGGTCCCGCCGAACAGCTCGACCGTGAGGCGGGGCTGCGTCGGGCGCACGCCGCGACGCTGCTGCTGCTCGGACTGCCGGGCAGCACCTACCTCTACCAGGGCGAGGAGCTCGGCCTGCAGGAGGTCGCCGAGATCGGCCCCGACCAGCGCCAGGATCCCGCGTTCTTCCGCGGAGCGGAGTTCGACGGACTCGGGCGGGACGGATGCCGTGTGCCGCTGCCGTGGACGGCATCCGGTGAGTCCTTCGGCTTCGGCGCCGGCGATGCGCACCTGCCGCAGCCCGAGTGGTTCGCCGAGTACGCGGTGGATGTCGAGGAGGCAGATCCGTCGTCGACGCTGTCGCTGTACCGCGAGGCATTGCGGCTGCGTCGCGAGCTGCAGACCGACGAGCGCCTCGAGTGGATAGAGACCGGCCGCCCCGATGTGCTGCGATTCGCCCGCCCGAACGGCTGGCAGATCGTGACGAACTTCGGCACCGAGCCGTTCGACCTCGGGGCGGATGCGGCGGACGTCGTGCTCGGTTCGGTCTCAGGTGGTGCAGTGCCGGCGGACTCGACCGTGTGGATCGCGCCCGGTCTGATCGGCTGACGCGTTTCGTCTCGTCGCTGCGCTCCTCGCTCAACGACCAGGGGGCTCCTAGTCGTTGAGCGAGCGCAGCGAGACGAAACGATCACCACCTCCGAGCCGATTTGATAATGGTTCTCATTAGCGTTTAGAGTGGGAACATGAAGAAGCCGCTCGTCGCCCTCGCCCTGGCATCCGTCGCCGCACTCTCGCTGGCGGGATGCTCCACCACCCCCGCGGCGGGGGAGGGCGACAGTGGCACGGTCGCCGTCGTCGCGAGCACCAACGTCTACGGCTCGCTCGCCGAGCAGATCGGCGGCGATCGCGTCGACGTGACCTCGATCATCACCTCTGCCACGCAGGACCCGCACTCGTACGAGGCCTCGGCCCGCGACCGGCTGACCGTGCAGAAGGCCGACCTCGTGATCGAGAACGGCGGCGGCTACGACGCCTTCATCGACACTCTGCTGCAGGATGCCCAGGACCCGCACGTGATCACGGCGGTCGAGTTCTCGCACGACTACCCGGGCAACGAGGGGCACTCCGACGAGGGTGCGGCCGAGGAGGAGCACGACCACGCCGAAGGCGAAGACCACGCCGAAGGCGAGGAGGGCCACGAGGGTCACGACCATATCGAGGGGTTCAACGAGCACGTCTGGTTCGACCCGCACACGATGATCCACGTGGTCGAGACGATCGCCGAGGAGCTCACCGAGCTCGACCCCGACGGCGCGGCGGACTTCACCGCCAACGCAGAGGAGATCGTCGCCGACCTCGAGGGATTCGAGGCCGATCTCGAGACGCTCAAGACGGATGCCGCCGCGGCGAACGTGCTCATGACCGAGCCTCTGCCCGGCTACCTCGCCGCAGCCGCCGGTCTCACCGACGTCACGCCTGAGGGCTTCGCCGAGTCGGTCGAAGAGGGCAGCGACGTCGCACCCGCGACGCTGCTCGAGACTCTCAACGTCGTCGAGAGCGGAGATGTGGCGGCCGTGCTCACGAACGCGCAGACCGGTGGTGCCGAGACGCAGCGCGTCGAGGACGCCGCAACGGATGCCGGCATCCCCGTCGTCGCCTTCACGGAGCTGCTCCCCGAAGGATCGTCGTACTCTGAGTGGATGAGTGACGCGATCCAGAGCCTCGCCGACGCGCTCCAGTCGTGAGCGCCGCCGCCGACGCGCGGGCAGGAGCCGAGAAGTCGAACCCGGTGCTCGAGGTGCGGGGAGCCGCCCTCCAGCGCGGTGACCGGGAGCTGTGGTCGGGCCTCGACCTCGCGGTCGAGCCCGGTGAGTTCATCGCCGTGCTCGGGCCGTCGGGGTCGGGCAAGACCACGCTGCTGCGCAGCATCCTGGGCCTGCAGCCGCTGTCGGCGGGCGAGATCACCGTCGCGGGCGGGCCTGTGCGCAAGGGCAACCCGCGCATCGGGTACATCCCGCAGCAGCGATCGCTCGCCCCTGACACGAGCATGCGGGCCCGCGATCTCGTGGCGCTCGGGGTGCAGGGCAGCCGCTTCGGCTTCCCGATCCCGCACCGCGGCGACAAGGCCAAGGTCGACCAGCTGCTCGCCTCGGTCGGGGCCTCGCACTATGCCGACCGCCGGGTCGGGCTTCTCTCGGGTGGTGAGCAGCAGCGGCTGCGTGTGGGCCAGGCCCTGGCCGACGAGCCCAGCCTGCTGCTGTGCGACGAGCCGCTGTCGAACCTCGACCTCGCGAACCAGGTCGCCGTCACCGACATCATCGACCGTCAGCGCCGTGATCGTGGGGCGGCCGTGCTGTTCGTGACCCACGACATCAATCCGATCCTCGGTCGCGTCGACCGCATCCTCTACATCGCCGGCGGCCGCTTCGTGCTCGGCACCCCCGAAGAGGTGTTGCAGACGCGGGTCCTGACCGAGCTCTACGGAACGCCGGTCTTCGTGCTGCGAGCCGGCGACCGGCTGGTCGTCGTCGGGGTGCCGGATGCCGAGCCCCACCACCTGCATGACCACGATCACGACCACGGAGGTGCCGCATGACCGTCATGACCGGCATCGTCCAGGCCGTCGACTGGAGCGACGTCTTCTCGTTCCAGGATTACGGCGAGCTCGTCGCCCTGCTCGCCAACTCGATCATCGCCGGAGCGGTGCTCGGCATCGTCGGCGGACTCATCGGCGTCTTCGTGATGCAGCGCGACCTCGCGTTCGCGGTGCACGGAGTCAGCGAGCTGTCGTTCGCCGGTGCCGCGGCGGCGCTGCTGTTCGGCGGCAGCGTGGTGGTCGGCTCTCTCGGCGGTGCGCTGGTCGCCGCGATCCTGATCGGGGTCCTCGGGGCCAAGGCCCGCGACCGCAATTCGATCGTCGGCGTGCTGATGCCGTTCGGCCTCGGCCTCGGCATCCTGTTCCTGTCGCTCTACGACGGGCGCAGCGCCAACCGCTTCAGCCTGCTGACCGGCCAGATCGTCTCGGTCTCGAGCCCCGACCTCGGCTGGCTGCTCGGCATCAGCATCGTCGTGCTGCTCGGGCTGCTGCTCATGTGGAACCCGCTGCGCTTCGACTCGCTCGACCCCGAGTCGGCCGCCGCCCGCGGGGTGCCCACACGTGCGGTGAGCCTGCTCTTCATGGTGCTGCTCGGCCTGATCGTCGCGGTCAGCGTGCACATCATCGGCGCGCTGCTCGTGATGGCGCTGCTCGTGACACCCGCCGCCGCTGCGATGCGCGTCACCGCGGGTCCGGTGGCCGTGCCGCTGCTCGCGGCGCTCTTCGGCTTCGTGTCGGCCGTCGGCGGCATCCTGCTCGCGCTCGCCGGCACCCTGCCGGTGAGTCCGTACATCACCACCCTGTCGTTCACGATCTACGTCGTGTGCTGGATCGTCCAGCGCGCCCGCGGCGGTGTGCGCCGCGTGCGGGCGTGATACTCGGCGTTCGAATCGCGCAACTGACCCTGAATCTGCTCCGGATGCGGTCATTTGCGCGATTCGAAAGGCCGACTGACGCTCCCAGGGCCCGGCAAGGGCGGCGCGCCTAGAATCGTCGGTATGGCTCAGCGGAACACCTGGCAGCGCGATCGCGTGCGCGAAGCCCTCGCCGACGCGCGAGGGTTCGTCAGCGCGCAGAATCTGCACGCCTCGCTGCGCGACGACAACACCGGCATCGGTCTCGCCACGGTCTACCGAGCGCTGGCCGGGCTCGCCGCAGCCGGGGATGCCGATTCGCTGCAGAGCCCCGAGGGCGAGGCGCTCTACCGCGCCTGCACGACCCAGGGCCACCACCACCATCTGATCTGCCGCAACTGCGGACTCACGGTCGAGATCGAGGCCACCGACGTCGAGCAGTGGGCGCACCGCACCGCGGCTCTGCACGGATTCACGGATGCCGCGCACGTCGTCGACATCTTCGGGCTGTGCGCCTCCTGCACCAACAAGCGCGACGCCGAAGAGGCAGCGAACGCGTGACCACCCAGGCCACTCCACGGACGGTGCACTCGCACCGGCCCTCACGATCCCCGCGCTCGCCGTGGATCGGGGTCGGCCTCGGCGCCGCGATCGTGGCGGCCCTGTTCCTGGTCGATCGGTTCCTGCCGACCCTGTTCACAGCCAGCCTCCCCGCCAGGGCGCAGGACGGCCTGACGCTCGCGCTGAGCGTGCTGATCGAGGCACTGCCGTTCGTGATCCTCGGGGTGCTGCTGTCGATCGTCGTGCAGGTGTGGCTGCCCGCCGACGTCATCCACCGCTGGCTGCCGAAGCGCGCCTGGGCGCGCCGCGCCGTGCTGTCGCTGCTCGGCATGCTGATCCCGGTGTGCGAGTGCGGCAACGTGCCCTTCGCCCGCGGCCTGATGATGCGGGGCCTCGCCCCGGCCGAGGCGCTCACCTTCTTGATCGCCGCCCCGATCGTCAACCCGATCGTCATTCTCACCACGCATGCGGCGTTCGGCTTCGACGACGGCATCCTGGTCGCCCGTCTGATCGGCGGCTACCTGATCGCGAACCTGATCGGCTGGATCTACAGCCGTCACCCCTCGCCCGACTCGCTGCTCACCCAGCGGTTCATCGACACCTGCGACCGCGTCACCCATGAACCGGGCACCCCGGTGCGTCGCAGCCTGACCCAGTTCCTCGTCGAGCTGCGCGCCGTGATGCCGGCGCTCGTGATCGGCTCGGCGCTCGCCGGGGCCGTGCAGGTGCTCATCCCTCGCGACGTGCTGCTGGCGATCGGATCGAACCCGGTGCTGTCGATCCTCGCGATGATGGCGCTGGCGATGACGGTGGCGATCTGCTCGAACGTCGACGCGTTCTTCGCGCTGTCGTTCGCCTCGACGTTCTCGTCGGGCGCCCTCGTGGCGTTCCTGCTCGTGGGTCCGCTGGTCGACGTCAAGATGCTCGCCCTCATGCGCACGACCTTCACGACCCGCACGCTCGTCGGCATCGTGGGCGTCGTGCTGTTCGCCGCCTTCGCGATCGGGATCGGGGTGAACGTCTTTGTCTGATCACGCCCACACCGGCACGCACACCGATCACGAGCCCTCCCGCGCCCGCGCCCTCGGCTCGCGCTGGCTGGGTATCGGCCTCGCCACCGTCATCTCGGTCGTCACTCTCGGACTCGGTCTCACCGGCCGGCTCAACCTCTACATCAGCCCGGAGTCGGTGTGGTTCGCGTGCGCCGCGGCCGTCGTGACCCTCGCGGGCGCCATCTGGTCGTGCACGCTGCCGCTCGGCGAAGAGGACGATCACGGTCACGACCACGGACACGCCCACGACGCGGATGCACCGGTCGCACCGCGCCGCAGCCTCGCCGTCGTCGGCACGGTGACGGGCGGGGTGATCGCCTCGGGCGTCGTCGTCGCCGCTCTCGTGCTGCCGCCCGCATCGCTGTCGGTCGAGCTCGCGATGTCACGGGTCGGCGAGCAGACCGCGCTGTTCGCGGGCGCCGACGACGTGACCCTCGGAGTCGCCGACACCTCGACCTTCGGCGTGGGCGACTGGGCGAGCGTGTTCGCGACCGCGACCAACACCGCCGCCTACGACGGCAAGACGGTCACGCTGACCGGATTCGTCACCCCCACGGACGCCGATGAGGTCAACCTCACGCGCCTGGTCATCACGCACTGCGTCATCGACGCGCAGCCCGCGACCCTGCCCGTGACGATCGATGCGGGCGAGTTCGACACCGGCCAGTGGGTCGAGGTCGAGGGCACGATCAAGGCGGATGCCGACGGATCGCTGCACGTCGAGCCGAACTCGGTCACGCCGATCGACGAGCCGCAGGACCCGTATGAGTACTGACGACGAGCGCCCCGAGGTGCCGGCGGCGCCTCGCACGCGCGCCGAGATGCGCGCAGCCCGCGAGGCCGAGGCGGCCGCGGCGGCTCCCGCATCGGATGAGACGGCGGCGGCTCCCGCGTCGGAGGAGGACGGCGGAGCCGACCGCGACGAGGCGTCTTCCGCTGCGGAGCCGCGTGTCGACTCGCCTGCGGCTCGCTCAACGACCGGTGGTGGGGGCGCTGCGGCTCGCTCAACGACCGGTGGTGGGGGCGCTGCGGCGCACCGGAAGGGTGGCGAGCGGCCGACGCGTTCGACCTTTGTCCCGCCGGATGCCGACTCGACGACCACGTTCGCGGCTCACTCCTCGACCGACTACGTGGCCCCCGCTCCCTCTGCGACCGACGAGTCATCCCCGGTGCCAGAGAGGCGGAAGCCCGCCAAGGCGCCGAAGCCGGCGAAGGCGCCGAAGCCGGCGAAGGCGCCGAAGCCCGCCAAGGCGCCGCAGCCGGCGAAGGAACCGAAGCCGGCCAGGGAGCCCAAGCCCGCGAAGGAGCCGAAGCCCGAGAAGCCCGCTTCCCCTCGCGATCGCCGATTCCTCCTGGCTCTCGGGGCCGTGCTCGGCATCCTCGTGCTGGTCGGCGCCGGACTCGGCGCCGTCAGTCTGACCCAGGGGCCGCGCATCACCGAGGTGCAGGTGAACCCGACCGAGGCGATCGAGACCTCGGGCAGTCGTGTCATCCTCACAGCGAACCAGTCGCTCGCTGCGATCGACGAGTCTCAGGTGACGGTCGAACCCGCAGTTCCTTTCACGCTGGACGCGGCCGGCCGCGGCATCGGCATCCGCTTCACCGTGCCGCTCGATGACGACACCGAATACACCGTGAGCATCGCCGACGCGGTGGGCGCCGGAGGTGGACCGACAGCGACCCTCACGACGAGCTTCTCGACTCCCGAGTCGAGCATCTTCCTGCTGCGCCGCGACGTCGAGGGCAAGGACACGATCTTCCGCACCGACCTCTCCGGCGAGGAGGCAGTGCCGGTGTTCACCGCCGACAGCATCAACGACTTCCGAGCGACGTCGACGCAGCTCGTCGTCTCGCTGGAGGAGGACGAAGGCTCGAAGCTGCTCGTGATGGACCGCGAGGGCGGGAACCAGCGCGAGCTGACGCTGCCCGGCGTCGGCTACGTCGGCGCGATCCAGGTCTCGGACCGCGGCGGACTCGTCGGCTACAGCTACTCCGACAAGGAGCTCAGCGACACCGAGGGTCGTGCGAGCGTGCTCGTCACCCAGTCGCTCAGCGGTGACGACGAGCCCGTCGTCACCGAGGTCGGCGACAAAGAAGCGAACATCTTCGTCTGGCAGTTCGTGCCCGACACCGCCGCCGTGCTCTTCATCGACTTCGACGGTGCACTGTCGCTGGTCGATCGCTCGACGGATGCCGGTGTGCAGTCGCTCGGGCTCGCCACGACGATCCAGGGCGTCTCCCGCGGCACGTACACGGCCATCGTGGAGCGACTCGACGGCACGGTCGTCGAGCTGAACCTCACCGACGGCACGGAGGTGCCGCTCGAGGCATCGGATCCCGATTACGGCACGGCGACGACGATCACGCCGTTCCCCGGAGGCACGCTGCGTCACGTCGTCGCGCGGGCCGCCGATGGCATGCCGACAGGTCAGGCGGTCGTGCGGGTCGACGACGACGGAAAGGCGACCCCGCTGGTCGAGGTCGATTCGACGGACTCGATCCTGCAGGCATGCGCCTCACCCAGCGGGCAGTACGCCGCGGTCGTGATCGCTCCCGACCTCGCAGACAACCCCTATGACCAGATGCTGCTGCCCTTGCCGCAGAAGCTCGAGACGCACCTGCTCGACCTGCGCACCGGCGACGAGATCGTGGCCCTCACCGGCTTCGACGCCTCGTGGTGCCAGACGGCTCCGCAGTTCTAGACACCATGTCGTCGGATCCGCTGCACCGCGCCACCCGCGCCGAGCTGAGCGGGCTGGCGGTCGATGTCGCCCCGCTGCTGCTCGGGGCCGAGCTGCGCACGGTCGTCGGGGGCTCCGAGGTGCGCCTCCGGCTCACCGAGGTCGAGGCGTATCACGGGCATGGCACCGGACCCCAGGCCGACCCGGGATCGCACGCGCGCATGGGTCGAACCGCGCGCAACGCGACGATGTGGGGCGAGCCGGGGCATCTGTACGTCTACCTCAGTCACGGCATCCATTCGTGCGTCAACGTCGTGTGCGGGCCGGAGGGTCAGGCGGGTGGAATCCTGATGCGCGCGGGCGAGGTCGTCTCAGGAGTGGATGCCGTCGCGGTGCGCCGCGGCGCGAAGACGCCTCTCACGAAGACCGCGCTGCGTGACCTCGCCCGCGGGCCCGGTCGTTTCGGGCAGGCGGTGGGGCTGCGGCATCCGATCCACGACGGCATCGACGCGATCACCGGCGAGGAGTTCGAGGGCGCCCGCGCCGAGCTGTGGCTGCGCGACGAGCCGGTGGCCGAGGTCGCGACCGGGCCGCGTGTCGGGGTGGCGGGCATCGCCGGCACCGCGGCGTTCCCCTGGCGGTTCTGGATCGCGGGCGACCCGACGGTCTCGCCGTTCCGCTGGGGGAGAGGGGCTCAGGCCGAGTCCCTCGACCACGCGTGAGCCCGGGTCAGGCCGAGTCTCTCCACACGACGGGCGTCGGCAGCATGATGCCCTCGCGGGGGCGCTGATCGTCGCGCAGCTGCGCGAGCACGGATGCTGCGGCCGCGGCCCCGAGCCCTTCGGCCGGCTGGTCGACGGTGGAGAGCAGCGGGGTGGTGCGCGTCGCCCAGGTGCTGTTGTCGAAGCCGACCACGCCCACATCTTCCGGCACGCGGCGCCCGGCTTCGCGAAGGGCCCACATCGCCCCCGCCGCGACCGCATCGGAGGCGGCGAACACGCCGTCGATGTCGGGAGCGCGCTCGAGCAGCCGGGTCATGGCCGCTGCCCCATCGGCGTAGGAGTACAGCGGCACCTCTTCGACGAGGTCCGGATCGAAGGCTGAGCCCAGGGCCTCGGTGAAGCCCGCGAGGCGATCGGTGCCCGAGTCGCGGTCGAGGGCGGCGGCGATCATGCCGACCCGTGTGCGCCCGGTCGCCAGAAGGCGTGAGGTCACGGCGTGCGCTGCCCCGCGGTTGTCGACGCCGACCCAGGCGGCATCCACGTCCGGCGGGTGTCCGACGTAGGCGACGGGCAGGTCGAGCCGCATGACGGCCTTGGTGATCGGGTCCTGTGCACGGGCCGAGACGATGACGGCTCCGTCGACGAACCCGCCGTTCAGATACCGCGCGACGCGCTCGGTGTCTCGCTCGGAATCCACCACGAGGCACACCATCTGGTAGTCCGCCTCCGACAGCGTCTCGTTCGTGCCGAGCATGATCGCGCCGATGTTCGGGTCTTCGAGGAACAGCGCGTGCGGCTCGTGGACGATGAACGCGATGGCCTGCGTGCGCTGGCGCACGAGGTTCTGCGCCGCCGTGTTCGGCACGTAGCCGACCTCGCGGATCGCGTCTTCGATCGCGGTCCGCGCGGAATCCGACACGTACCCGCCGTTGATCACGCGGCTGACGGTTCCTCTCGAGACGCCGGCCACGCGCGCCACGTCGTGCACGGTGCTGCGACGGCGGGCGGAAGTACTCATGATCGACAGCCTAGCGACCGCGACTTGACGAGATTCGCCACGTCGTGCGACGATGTGTGCACGTTCACAGAAATCCCGATCGTTGCTTTCATGCCGCGAGCTGTGCACGTGCACACAAGAATCGCAAAGGAGCGTCACCGATGGCCGCCGCTGTGTCCGACCGCATCGCCACCCTCTCCGCAGGGCGCGGCCTCGTCTTCGGATGCGACTACAACCCCGAGCAGTGGGACCGCAGCGTCTGGCCCGAAGACGTGCGTCTCATGCGGCAGGCCGGCGTCGGGCTCGTGGCGATCAACATCTTCGGCTGGTCGTCGATCAACCCGGCCAGGGGAGTGTGGGACTTCACTGCGCTCGACGAGATCGTCGGGCTGCTGCACGAGGGCGGCATCCGCATCAACCTCGGCACCGGCACCGCGTCTCCCGCACCGTGGCTCACCGCGCAGCATCCCGAGATCCTGCCGGTCGGCGAAGACGGCACCGTCTTCCAGCAGGGCGGCCGCCAGGGCTACTGCCCGAGCTCGCCGTTGTTCCGTGCCTACGCCGCCGAGGTCGTCACCCGCGTCGTCGAGCGCTACGGCGACCACCCCGCCGTGTCGCTCTGGCACGTGTCGAACGAGCTGGGCTGCCACAACGCGCTCTGCTACTGCGACACGAGCGCCGAGGCGTTCCGCGGCTGGTTGCGCGACCGCTACGACGACATCGACGCGCTGAACCGCGCGTGGGGCACGACGTTCTGGAGCCAGCGCTACAGCGACTTCGACGACGTGCGCGTGCCCGCCCAGGCCCTGTCGCTGCGCAACCCCGGTCAGATCCTCGACTTCCAGAGGTTCAGCTCCGACGAGCAGCTCGCGCTCTACCGTGCCGAGGCTGCGATCCTTCGCGAGCGCAGCGACGTGCCGGTGACGACCAACTTCATGGTCACCGCGCACATCCGCAACCTCGACTACTGGACGTGGGCGGGGGACATGGACCTGATCGCCAACGACCACTACCTCGACCGCCGCCTCGACGACGCGCGGGGAGAGCTCTCGTTCGCCGCCGACCTCACCCGCGGCCTCGCCCAGGGTGCGCCCTGGCTGCTCATGGAGACCTCGACCGGCGCCGTGAACTGGCAGCCGTACAACCTCGCCAAGGCCCCGGGCGAGATGCAGCGCAACATCGCCACGCACGTCGCCCGTGGTGCCGACGGCATCTGCTTCTTCCAGTGGCGCGCGTCGACGCAGGGTGCCGAGAAGTACCACACGGCTCTCGTGCCGCACGCGGGTGAGGACTCCCACCAGTGGCGCGAGGTCGTCGAGCTCGGCGGTCTGCTCGATCGCCTCGGCGAGGTCGCCGGCACCCGTGTCGCCGCCGACGCCGCTCTGTTCTTCTCCTGGGAGAGCTGGTGGGCAACCGAGAACGAGGGCCGCGCGAGCGAGGCGCTCACCTACCTCGGCCAGGTGCACGCGGCTCACGCGGCGCTGTCGGATGCCGGTGTCACCACCGACGTCGTCCGTCCGGGCGCAGACCTCGACGGCTACCGCCTGCTGATCGTTCCGGCTCTGCACCTCATCAGCGATGCGGATGCCGCGGCCATCGCCCACGCGGTCGAGAACGGCGCCACGGCTCTCATCACCTTCTACAGCGGCATCGTCGATGAGGAAGATCGCGTGCGCACCGGCGGCTACCCCGGCGCGTTCCGCGACCTGCTCGGCATCCGCTCGGAGGAGTTCGCACCGCTGCTCCCCGGAGAGACGGTGTTCCTCACCGACGGCACGAGCGGATCGGTATGGTCCGAGCGACTCAAGACGACGGATGCCGAGACCGTGGCGTCGTTCGCCGACGGTCCCGCCGCAGGCGGCCCCGCGCTCACCCGTCGCGAGGCGGGGGAGGGCACGGCCTG
The DNA here is from genome assembly GCF_031843845.1 of Microbacterium sp. WCS2018Hpa-23. Lineage (NCBI taxonomy): Bacteria > Bacillati > Actinomycetota > Actinomycetes > Micrococcales > Microbacteriaceae > Microbacterium > Microbacterium sp. WCS2018Hpa-23. The sequence goes on along the minus strand of NZ_JAVTIZ010000012.1, from coordinate 94,745 downwards.
GTTCGTCGCCACGCAGCCCGACCGCATCGCATACCGCGATCTGATCGCCCGCCTCGCCTCGGATGCGGGCATCGCGCCGATCCCCGGTGCCGACCGCGACGTCGAGGTCGTGCGTCGCACCGGCGACGCCGGCTCGTTCCTGTTCGTCATCAACCACGGCGACTCCGCCGCCGAGATCGGCGTCACGGGGCACGACCTCGTCTCCGACGCCCCCGCCACCGGCTCCGTCCCGGCAGGCGGAGTCCGCATCATCAAGGAGGATGTATGACCACCACGCTCACCGCTCCGGCGGTCGCCTCGGCGCCGAAGGCGCAGGGACGGCGCCGACGCATTCCGCACAAGGGCGCCATCGCCTTCCTGATCGTGCCGTTCGGCATCCTGTTCCTCCTCTTCTACGTCGTGCCGATCGCCTACGCGTTCTGGCAGTCGCTGCTCGTCGTCGAGCGTGACGGCACGTTCGGCAAGGCCGAGCAGGTGTTCGGCGGCTTCGCCCAGTACGTGCTCGTCTTTCAGAACGAGGCGTTCTGGGCCTCGATGGGGCGGATGCTGACGTTCGGTGTCGTGCAGGTGCCGGTCATGCTCGGCCTCGCCCTGCTGTTCGCCCTGCTGCTCGATTCGCCGCTCGTGCGGGGCAAGCGCTTCTTCCGCCTCGCGTTCTTCGTGCCCTACGCGGTGCCCGGTGTCATCGCCGCGATCATGTGGGGTTCGCTGTTCTCGCCCAACCTGTCGCCGTTCACCGCCATCACCAAGAACATCGACTTCCTCGGAGCCGACCTCGTGCTGTGGTCGATCGCGAACGTCGTCACCTGGGTCTACGTCGGCTACAACATGCTGATCATCTACTCGGCGCTGCTGTCGATCCCGCAGGAGCTCTACGAGGCGGCGATCCTCGACGGCGCGGGCCAGTGGCGCATCGCCTGGTCGATCAAGATCCCGCTGGTGCGCCCGGCGATCGTGATGACCGCGATCTTCTCGATCATCGGCACGCTGCAGCTGCTCGCCGAACCCCAGGTGTTCCGCTCGTTCAGCTCGGCGGTCACGAGCACCTTCACCCCGAACATGACCGTGTACGCCACAGCATCCATCCCGAACACCAACCTGGCGGCCGCCTTCTCGGTCGTGCTCGCCGTGACGACCTTCGTGCTGTCGTTCGGATTCATGAAGTACATGCAGCGCAAGGAGCAGAACGCATGAGCACCATGTCGATCGTCGCCCCCGGTCGGGGCTCGCGCGGCAAGGCCCCGCGCGGAAAGGCCGCTCGCGAGTCGGGCATCTCCCGAACGGGCGCCATGCTGATCATGGCCGTGTTCACGGTCTACTTCCTGCTGCCGCTCTGGTGGCTGCTCGTGGCCTCGAGCAAGGACACGGGCGACATCCTGACCACCGCCCCGCTGTGGTTCGCCGACTTCCATCTGCTCGACAACATCGCCGAGCTGTTCGCCTACCGCGACGGCGTGTACCTGCGCTGGCTGATGAACTCGGTGCTCTATGCGGCACTCGGCGGGGCCATCGCGACGCTCCTCGCCGCCATGGCCGGCTACGCGCTGGCGAAGTACCGGTTCCCTGGACGCGACCTGATGTTCGACATCGTGCTCGGCGGGGTGCTCGTGCCCGCCACCGCGCTCGCGCTGCCGCTGTTCCTGATCTTCAGCCAGGCGCAGCTGACCAACACGTTCTGGTCGGTGTTCCTGCCCTCGATCGTGAGTCCGTTCGGTGTGTACCTGGCGCGGATCTTCGCGGCCTCGTCGGTGCCCGACGAACTGCTCGAAGCGAGTCGACTCGACGGCGCGGGCGAGATCCGCACGTTCTTCACCGTCAGCATCCGCCTGATGACCCCGGCGCTGGTGACGATGTTCCTCTTCCAGTTCGTTGCCATCTGGAACAACTTCTTCCTGCCGATGATCATGCTCCGATCCGAAGACCTCTTCCCGGTCGTCTTCGGTCTCTACAACTGGAACAACCAGCTGAACCAGCTGCCGGAACTCCGCGGTCTCGTGCTGATCGGCGCTCTGCTGTCGGTCATCCCGCTGATCGTCACCTTCCTCCTGCTCCAGCGCTTCTGGCGCAACGGACTGGGCGCCGGCGCCCTGAAGTGAGCAGGCAGCCGACCGGACCGACCGGACGGCTCCGCACCACCCGCACAACCCGCACCACCCGCACCACCCCTCACCCGCACCACCCCCATCGCATCCACGAAAGGATCGAAATGCAGCATTCGAAGATGAAGGCAGCCGCTGTCATCGCCATCTCGGCGTTCGCGCTCGCCGGTTGCTCGGCATCCGGCGGAGACAGCTCAGGCACCGGCGGCGACGCCGCAGCCTCGTGCACCCCGGCGGACGGCGACGTCACGCTCGAGTTCACCTCCTGGATCCCCGGCATCGAAGACGTCGTCGAGATCTGGAACGAGGCCAACCCCGAGATCCAGGTCGACGTGCAGACCGGCCCGAACGGCAACGGCGGCACGTACCAGAACTTCTTCAACCAGATCAAGGCGGGCGACGCCCCCGACCTCGGCCAGATCGAGTACGACGCCCTGCCGAACTTCCTCGTGCAGGACGGCCTCGAAGACCTCAGCGCCTGCGAAGACGTCGTCGCCGCTGAAGACCAGTTCGTCGACTGGGCCTGGGGTCAGGTGACGCTCGGCACCGAGGGCGTCTACGGCGTGCCGCAGGACACCGGCCCCATGGCGCTGTTCTACCGCGCCGACCTGTTCGAGGAGAACGGCATCGAGATCCCCACCACGTGGGACGAGTACCGCGACGCCGCCGTGAAGATCCGCGACCTCGGCGGATACATCACCAACTTCTCGCAGTCGGACATCAACCAGTTCGCCGGCTTCGCCTGGCAGGACGGCGCTCAGTGGTTCTCGAGCGACGACGAGGGCTGGACGGTCTCGATGGCGGATGACGCCACCGCCACGGTCGCGGACTTCTGGCAGAGCATGCTCGACGACGACCTGGTCGCGACGGTTCCCGCGTGGACCGACGAGTGGAACAACGCCTACAACTCCGGTCAGGTCTGGACCTGGAACTCCGCCGTCTGGGGTGCCAACTCGATCTCGAGCGGCGCGCCCGACACGGCGGGCAACTGGGCCGTCGCACCGCTCCCGCAGTGGGAGGAGGGTGGATCCGCCGCCGGCAACTGGGGTGGCTCGTCGACCGCCGTCCTCAAGGGCAGCGAGCACCTCTACGAGGCGACGAAGTTCGCGCTGTGGCTCAACACGTCGGATGAGGCGCTGACCGCGCTCGCCGAGGCCGCCAACCTCTACCCGGCCACTACGGCGGGGCTCGACCTTCCGGTCTACGCCGAGGGCGTCGAGTTCTACGGCGGACAGAAGATCTACGACGTCTTCGCCGACGCCGCCACCCAGGTCTCGCCCGACTTCGCATGGGGCCCGACCATGACCCAGACCTACTCGGACGTGTCCGACGGTTTCAAGGCCGCGGTCTCGGGCAGCGGCACGCTGCTCGACGCGATCGAGAAGGGTCAGACGGCCACCGTCGACGCGCTCAAGGCCGCGTCGATCCCCGTCAAGGAGTAACACCCCTCGGAGGCCCGCCCGTATGCTCACGGGCGGGCCTCCCTTTTCGTCTGGAGCGGCAATGAGCGAACTCGTCCACCTGACCTCGGCCGGCGTGAGCGTCGTCATCGACACGACGAGTGCGCGCCTGCTGCACTGGGGCGCGGCGCTCGACGGCGCCGACCTCGATGCGCTCGCGGGCTCGTCGACCGGCTCGGTGACCTTCAGCTCGTTCGACGCGCCGCGCACCTTCCCGCTGCTGGCCGTCGAGGCCGACGGGTGGTCGGGCGCACCGGCTCTGGCCTGGCACCGGGGTGGTCTGCACAGCGCCCCGCTGCTGCGCTCGGTCGGGTGGGAGGCGACGGCGACGTCGCTGCGGGCGGAGTTCGCGGATGCCGAGGCCGGTGCCTCGGTGGTGCTCGACCTCTCGCTGGATGCCGTCGGCGTGCTGATCGCCCAGGTGTCGGTGACGAGCACCGCGGATGCCGCCGAGCCGCTCGACCTGCTGGCTGCGCGCATCCTGCTGCCGATCCCCGCTCATGCCACCGAGGTTCTCGATCACACGGGGCGCTGGACCGGCGAGCGTCACCCGCAGCGGGGCGCCCTGCGCCACGGAGCGCACCTGCGTCAGGTGCGCCGCGGTCGCGGGGGTCACGACGCCCCGTACCTGACCGCCGTCGGCACCGACGGGTTCGGCTTCCGTCGCGGCGAGCTGTGGACCGCGCACGTCGCGTGGAGCGGCGACCTCGAGGTCGGCGTCGAGCGGCTGCCCGAAGGTGCCGGTGTGCACGGGGCCGTTCTCGGCGGGGGAGAGCTGCTGCTTCCCGGCGAGATCCGGCTCGCGGTGGGTGAGACCTACGTCTCGCCGCAGGTTCTCCTCACCTATGGTGCGAGCGGCCTCGACTCGGTGTCTGCCCGTCTGCATCAGACCGTGCGCGCGTTCTCGGCGCACCCCACGACACCGCGCCCCCTCGTGCTCAACACGTGGGAGGCCGTGTACTTCGATCACGACCCGGCGAAGATCATCGAGCTCGCCGAGGCCGCGGCATCCGTCGGCGTCGAGCGGTTCGTGCTCGACGACGGATGGTTCCGCGGACGACCCGACGACCGATCAGGGCTCGGCGACTGGTACATCGATCACGCGAAGTGGCCGGATGGCCTGCGCCCGCTCGCCGAGCACGTGCACTCTCTCGGCATGCAGTTCGGGCTGTGGTTCGAACCCGAGATGGTGAATCCGGTGTCCGACCTCGCCGCACAGCATCCGGACTGGGTGCTGCAGGCGTCGCCCGATTCGCCCACCTGGCGGCACCAGAAGGTGCTCGACCTCGCGAACCCGGATGCCGCGGCCTACCTGCTCGAACGCCTCGACGCCCTGGTCTCGGAGGTCAGGATCGACTTCATCAAGTGGGACCACAACCGCGACCTGCACGCGGCGGTGTCGCCGCACACGGGCCGTGCGTCGGTGCACGCGCAGACCACCGCGTTCTACGCACTGCTCGATGCGCTGCGTGAGCGGCATCCCGCCCTCGAGATCGAATCGTGCGCGAGCGGCGGCGCCCGCGTCGACCTCGGCGTGCTGCAGCGCACACAGCGCGTGTGGGCCTCGGACTCGAACGACCCGGTCGAGCGTCAGCGCATCCAGCGCTGGACCGGCACGCTCGTGCCGCCGGAAGTCGTCGGCTCGCACGTCGGCCCGCCGGTCGCCGAGACGACGCACCGCGCGGCATCCCTGCCGTTCCGCATGACGACCGCCCTGTTCGGCCACGCCGGCATCGAGTGGGACATCACCGGATGCACCGGCGACGAGCGCGCGGCGCTGACGCGCTGGACCGCGCTGTACCGCGAGCTGAGGCCGCTGCTGCACGCGGGCGCCACCGTGCGCAGTGACGAGGTCGACGACGAGACCCTGCTGCACGGCGTGGTCGCGATCGACGGCTCGCGGGGTGTCTTCGCGTGGGTGCGTCTGGGCGCCTCGGTCGACGGCTTCACGCCCCGCACCCGCATCCCCGGGCTTCAGGCGGGGGAGCGGTACCGACTGCGCGTGCGCGAGGAGCTCGGCGCGGTGTCGCGTCACCAGGTGTCAGACCCCGCCTGGCTGGATGTCGGCGTCGAGGCGACCGGCGCGTTCTTCGAGTCCGTCGGAGTGCCCCTGCCGCTGCTCGCGCCGGGAGCGGCGCTGCTGCTCGAGGCCGTCCGAGTCTGAACGGGGCGTTCGGGTCTGACGGGCCGTTCGGGTCTGACGGGCCGTTCGGGTCTGGCTGGGGGCCATGCTAAACTGACTCTTTGTCTGCGCACACTCCTGTGCGTAGTTCGCGTGCTTCCCCTTCTTCCACCGAGAAATCGGCGATGCGGGGTGGCGCGCAGACAAGGGATCTTGGGTGAGGCCGTCCGGCCTCACGGTATAGAAGGAGTCACATCATGGCAGCAGTGTGCCAGGTGACAGGAGCTGTTCCCGGCTTCGGTCACAACGTCTCGCACTCGCACCGCCGGACGAAGCGTCGCTTCGACCCGAACGTGCAGAAGAAGACCTATTTCGTCGCTTCGCTCGGTCGTAAGATCACGCTCAACGTGTCCGCCAAGGGCATCAAGGTGATCGACGTCCGCGGCATCGAGAACGTGGTCAAGGACCTCCAGGCGAAGGGTGTGAAGCTCTAATGGCCAAGAAGGCTCAGGACGTACGTCCGATCATCAAGCTGCGCTCGACGGCAGGTACGGGTTACACGTACGTGACGAAGAAGAACCGCCGCAACACCCCCGACCGCCTCGTGCTCAAGAAGTACGACCCGGTCATCCGTCAGCACGTCGAATTCCGAGAGGAGCGTTGATCAATGGCTAAGAAGAGCAAGATCGCTCGCAACGAGCAGCGCAAGGTCATCGTCGAGCGTTACGCAGAGCGTCGCGCCGAGCTGAAGAAGACCCTGGTCGACCCGAACGCCACCGACGAGGCCCGCGAGGCCGCACGCGTCGGCCTGCAGAAGCTGCCGCGCAACGCGTCGCCGGCTCGCGTGCGTTCGCGCGACGTCATCGACGGCCGCCCCCGCGGTGTCCTCACGAAGTTCGGCATCTCGCGTGTCCGCTTCCGTGACATGGCACACCGTGGCGAGCTGCCCGGTGTCACCAAGTCGAGCTGGTAAGTCTCAGCAGACAAGCCGAAAGGGGCGAGGATCTTCGGATCCTCGCCCCTTTCGCTGTGCCTGGGCGCAGTGTGTCCGGGGGCGTGTGCTTCGCCCTCGTGAGCGCTTCTCGGCGTCAAGAAATATTAATACTTGGCGTTATTGAAATATTAATGTATTCTTGGGGTATCAGCCACCCGCTGATCCGTCGGACCGAGAGTTCTGGAGCCGGCGCACGCGACATCGTCGCGAAGACCCACCGAAGGAACCCCATGATCACCGCGAACTCTTCCGCGCGCCGCGCCGCACGCTCGCGCACAGCCCTCCCCGCTCTCATTGCGAGCGTCGCCCTCGTGGCGGCATCGGTCGGTGTCGGGGCGGCCCCGGCATCCGCCTCCGTCCTTTCCGCCGAAGAAGACATCTCCGCACAGGCGAGCACTGCGGGGGCGGGTCCGTCGGATGCGCACGTCGAGACCCCGGCCGTCGAGGCTCCTGCGTTCGAGGTGCCCGTCGTCGAGGGGCCTGTCGTCGAGGTGCCTGTCGTCGAGGGGCCTGTGGCTGAGGGGCCTGTGGCTGAGGTGCCTGCGGCTGAGGTCGCGGCTGCGGAGGCATCCGTTCCCGAGGCCGAGCCGTCCGCTCCGATCTCCCCTTCCGAGTCGGCGATCCTCGCGACCGCGGTCAACATGCAGAGCTACTCAGGCGGCACCGTCACGATCGTGACCCCGGGGCAGACCTTCGAGCAGGGCAACACCATCCGCAACATGGGGCCGGTGGGCGTCCCGGCGAACGCCGCCCGACTGCATTTCCGCGCCGACAACGGTCTGATCATCGCCAGCTCGAATCTGCGCAACGTCGGCGTCAACGGCACCCGCACCCGCGCCTGTACTCCTGGCGAAGGGGGCGCGACGCTTGAGTGCGTCACCCAGTCGAACTGGAACCCGATCGGCGCCTCGACGACGGGCAACTCCTACTCGAACTTCTACACCAGCGTCCGGATCCCCGCGGATGCGATCCCGGGCACGACGTACGCGCTGCACTACTCGTTCGACTTCGACTCCGCGGTCTACGAGAACACCAACCGCCTGACGTCCGCCACCTGGTACTACCGCGTGGCCGTGCCGGCTCCCGTGATCGAGACCTCTCCTCAGCCCGTCGGCCCGAACGCGACGATCGTCGGCACCGGCGTTCCCGGAGCCACGGTCTACCTCTCCCAGTACAACGGGGCGGCGCTCGGAACCGCCGTCGTCGGCGAAGACGGTCGCTGGAGCATCATCCCGTCGATCCCCTTCGTCGACGGGGTGAACATGGTCTCGGCGTATCAGCACTCGGTGGATGCCGATTCGATCCAGAGCGGTGTCGTGTTCAACGTCGACGCACAGGTGGACCCTCCGACCGTGGCCGGCCCCGAGGGTGAGCAGGATCTCAGTGAGCCCGTCGAGCTCGTCGGCACGGGTGAGCCCGGGGCGACGATCGTGGTGCGCGACGAGGCCGGCACCGTCGTGTGCTCCACGACCGTCGAGGTCGACGGCACCTGGACCTGCGTCATCCCCGCTCTCGAGGACCGTGACCAGGAGCTCTCGGTCACGCAGACCGACCGCGTCGGCAATGTCAGCACGCCGGTCGCCGTCAGCATCCACAAGACTTCCGCTCCGGGCCCCCAGCCCGGTGACGGATCCACGCCGGAGGTGGGCCCCCAGCCCGCGTCCGGAGCCGCTGCCGATCCGATCTCCCCATCGGATGCGTCTGCGCCCTTGACGGCGCCGGCGCGGGCGGCGGAATTGGCTGCCACGGGCGGTGAGATCGACGGCATCCTTCTGGGTGCCGGTGGACTCCTGCTCGTCGCCGGCATCCTGTCTCTCGCGATTCCCCGTCGCAGAGTGCAGTAGGCCGCCAGACAGCCGGGAGGGGCGAGGATCTTCGGATCCTCGCCCCTTTCGTATTCCTGTGGGTGTGCCGCCGTGCCGCCGTACGCCTCAGCCGGCCCGTCCCTGGGGAGGAGAACTGCGCATGGGGAGGAGAGAATCCGGGAATCCGTCCCCCTGAGGCGCAGTCTTCCTCCCGAGGCGCATGAAGATAGTGCAGAGAAGCACGACGGGATGGGAAGGCATCGCCGCGCTGCGGCACCACCTGTTGGCCACGCGGCGCCACCCCTTGGCCACGCGGCAGTGTCACGTCTTCTGCACGCTGCAGTGCCACCTCTTCTGCACGCGGCAGCGAACGATCTGCGCGATGCACGATTCGTGGGAATCGCGCCAAACTCGGATGCCGTCATCAGCGATCCTCGATGAGTGACCCCGACACAGGCCCTGGCTCAGCACGATGGCGTGGCGCGCACCGAGACGCTGAGTCGGCTCGGCGTCAGCCGGCACTCCATTCGGTCCGCAGTGCAACGCGGTGAGGTCATCTCCGTGCGCCGGGGGTGGGTCGCGCTGCCTGGCGCCGACCCGATGCTTCTGGCTGCTGCGCGCCGCGGGGTGGTCCTGAGCTGCGTCACTCTCGCGGCGCGGAGGGGGCTGTGGGTGCTCGACGCCTCCGAACCGCATGTCGCCGCACCGGCGAGGTCGGGTCATGTGACGGTCTCGCGCGGAACGATCCACTGGAACGAGCCGGTGTTTCCGCGGAACCCCGACTCACGGGAGGATTCACTCGAGAATGCGCTGATCGTGGTCGCAGGCTGCCAGCCTTACGAGAGCGCGCTGGCGACATGGGAGTCGGCCATGCGGCAGTCTCTCGTGGACCCGGGGATGCTCGAGCGAGCTCCGCTTCCGCCGAAGGCCCGACGGCTACTCGCCGATGCCAGGCCGTTCGCCGATTCCGGTACGGAGAGCATCTTCCAGACGCGATTGCGGTGGTTGGGAATCCTGGTCGTGCCGCAGGTCTGGTTACTCGGCCATCGGGTCGACTTCGTCATCGGCGAACGTCTCGTCGTCCAGATCGACGGCGGACATCATGTCGGGCAGCAGCGCACGAGCGACATCGCCCATGACGCCCTGCTGACGCTGCACGGCTATCACGTGATCCGCATCGGCTACGACCAGCTGATGGGACAGTGGGCGCAGGTGCAGCAGATCATTCTGGCCGCCATCGGGCAGCGACTTCATCTTGCGGCCTGAAGGTGACCGACCCCTCGGGAGGAGAACTGCGCCTCGGTAGGAGGAAATCCGCAGATCTCTCCTCCCGAGAGGCAGTCCTCCTCCCGAGGGCGGCGGGCGCCCCACAGGGGCCGCGCCCCACCATCAGACGGATGCTGTCGCGTGCGCCACCGCCCAGGTGAGCGCGTAGTCGGCGATCTCCTCCCAGCCGTCCTGGCTGACGAGTCGGTGGGTGCGGCCTGCGTACTCCTTGTACTCGACGGTGGCGGGGCTGCCGGAGGAGAGGTACTTCTTCACGATCGCCCGACCGATGGCCGGCGGCACGACGTGGTCGATCTCGCCGGTGATGACGAGCAGTGGGGCGCGGTCGGCGCGGGAGTAGTCGACGTGGGTGACGCCACCCTTCTCGTCGAGCACCGAGGTCACACCCTCGAAGAACACACGGTTGTAGGAGTTCACGGCGCACTCCTCCCAGAGGGCGTCGGATGCCGCACGCGACAGGTCGTTGCCGAACGTGAAGTGGAAGTGGCGCTTCGACAGCGGCTTGGCGCCGTTGCGACCGAACGGATTCGACAAGATCGGCGTTCCGGTCCAGAGGGTCGAGAGGGGGAGCGCGGTGACGCCGGCGGTCTGTCCGGGGGCGACGCCCACGTAGGCGGCGCCGAGTCCGCGGTCGGCGAGCATCTGGGTGAGCACCCCGCCGAAGGAGTGGCCCATGATGATCGGCTTCACGGGGAGTGCGCGGATGATGCGCTCGTAGTTGTCGGCGTTCTATCTACCGCAACCTATTCCCAGATATTCACAAGTCGCGGTTCGAAACCCGGGGTTCGGATGACACGATGAGAGGGATCACCATGGACACCACCACTCGCACGACGACGACCGATGCTCCGAACGCCGACGCTCCGAAGCGGCCCAGCGCAGCCCGCGCCCGGCTGATCGACAGCGCGACGAGGCTCTTCTACGAGGAGGGGATCCACGCGGTCGGCGTCGATCGGATCATCGAAGAGGCCGCCGTCACCAGAGCCACCCTCTACAAGCAGTTCGGCGGCAAGGAGAATCTTGTCCTCGCCTACCTGCGCAATGAAGACGAGATGCTCCGGGCGATGTTCGCCGAGGCCGGCGCCGAGGTCGCCGACCCCGCCGAGATGGTCGATGCGGTGATCGAGGGCATCGCCGCCGACATCCGCCTCAGGCACACGCGCGGATGCCCGTTCATCAACGCGGCGGCGGAGTACCCGGATGCCGAGGGCGCCGTGCGCCAGCAGATCGAGGAGCACCGGGAGTGGTTCCGCTCCACCCTGCAGGGGGTCGCCGAGCTGGCCGGTCTCGACAGCCCTGCCGAACTCGCGGCCTCGCTCGTGCTGCTGCGCGATGCGGCCCTCGTCGGCGGCTACCTCGACGGAGAGGACCGCGTGGCCCCGGCCTTCGCGCGCACCGCCCGCTCCGTGGTCGACGCGCATCGCCCGCGCTGACGGGCGTATTCGATGATGCGGCGGACGACAGCGGGCACTGGACGAACGCCGACGGATGTGTGGCGGATCGGTGGCGGCCGACTGGCGGCTGACTGGCGCTCCGATGGCGTGGCGGTGGATGGTAGCCGATCGAGAGCATGGAGCACATGAACACGACACGAATCACCGAGCTGCGCCAGGCGCAGGGGTGGACACAGGAACGGCTGGCGAACGAGAGCGGAGTCGGGCTCCGAACCGTGCAGCGGCTCGAGGCCGGGCAGGATGCGAGTCTCGAGACTCTCTCGCTCGTCGCCGATGCGCTGCAGGTTCCGGTGCGGGACCTCTTCGCCGCGATAGAGGACGACGCGCTCAGCAGTCGAGTGGATTCGCTGCAGCAGCGGACCGACGATCAGCAGGCATCGCGCGACCGGATCACGAAGGCCTGGCGATGGCTCTACGTGGGGATCGGCATCGTCTGTACGCTGCTCAGCTTCACGTTCCCCTACGGACTCGTCCTCTTCCTGTCGTACTGGGTCGGCGGATACGTGATCCTCAGTGCACTGCGGCGGATCGTCCTCGAGCCGCAGCTCGATACCCGTTTCCCGCTCTCCAAGGAGACGCGGACTCGCCGGGCGAAGCGTCGAGCAGCGGCGTCCGCAGTCGCAGCGGCGTCGGATTCCGGCAGCGATCAGGTGCCCAGTGCGTCACCCGTGCAGTGATCGCGGGTGCGGGAGCGGCCAGGATCGCAGCCGCATCGGCACCTGAAGCAGGCGCCTGAGAAGCCGCCACACGAGTCACATTCGTCACTCCTGCCCCACGACACGCCGCCGAAAAGCCCAAAACCCGCGAAATGACGCGGAAATGTGGGTGGTGGTTGGTACATTCAAGGCGGTCACTCGACCAACGGAGGGCATCAGCCCCCCGAACACCAACGATGCGACGGGAACCTCGTCGCTGGAGGATGACATGGCTGACAAGTCCATCACCAAGACCGAGCTCGTCGCGAGCATCGCTTCCGCCACCGGCCAGAGCCAGGCCACCGTCTCCGGTGTCCTCGACGCGCTGTTCTCCTCGGTCTCCGACGCTGTTGCCAAGGGCAGCAAGGTCTCGATCCCGGGCTGGATCTCGTTCGAGCAGGTCGCGACCGCAGCTCGCACGGGCCGCAACCCCCAGACCGGCGCCGAGATCAAGATCCCGGCCGGCCACCGTGTCAAGGTGACCGCTGGTTCCAAGCTCAAGGCTGCCGTCAAGTAAGACCGCACCTCTTCGAAGGCCGCTCCCGATCAGTCGGGGGCGGCCTTCGTGCGTTCTCCCCGATGCGGCGGCTTAGGCTTGTGGTGTGAGTGCCCGCGCCGTGCAGACCCCGACCAGCTCCGCGTATCGCGCGGGCGGAATCGGGATCCTCCTCGCGGCCGCACTGATCGGCGTGCTCATCGCCCTCGCGTTCGGCGGGGGAGCGGCGCCGCTGCTGCTGCAGGACCCCGGTCCGTTCGTGCGGTGGGCCACCCCGATCGCCAAACTCGTCATGAACATCGCCTCGGCGGCGATGCTCGGCTCACTCGTGCTCGCTCTCTTCTCGCTGCGCAGCGAGGAGAAGTCGTTCGACCTCGCCCTCAACACGGCATCCATAGGTGCCGCCGTCTTCACGGTCACGGCCGGCATCGGCGGCTTCTTCACCTTCATGGCGGCGTTCAACCCGCAGCTGAGCGCCGAGCGCGAGTTCGGCCAGCAGCTCGGACGCTTCCTGCTGGAGCTGCCGCTCGGACAGTCCTGGCTGATCACCACGATCATGGGCTCGGTCATCACGGTCCTCGCGTTCGCGTGGCGCACCTGGACTCCCACCCTCATCACGGCGCTCCTGGCCGCCGCATCGTTCCTGCCTCTCGCGACGCAGGGGCACTCGGGTGAGCTGTCGGGTCACAACATCGCGGTCAACTCGATCCTGCTGCACACGATCGGGGCGGCTGTCTGGCTCGGAGGTCTGCTGCTCGTCGTGATCCTGCGGGGCCGCTCGGGCATCGGCACCGCGCAGCTCGTCGGCCGCTATTCGAGCCTCGCCATCGCGGCCTTCGCCGTCGTCGCGATCTCGGGACTCACCCGTTCGTTCGTCGCCCTCGGCGACATCTCGCAGCTGTGGACGCCGTACGGCATGATCCTGCTCGCGAAGGTGGTGCTGCTGGGCGCCATGGGCCTGCTCGGCGCCTGGTACCGCATCCGCCTGATCCCTCGTCTCGAGGGCGCGAACGCCTCGCGCTGGTTCTGGATGCTGGTGCTGTGCGAGGTCGCGCTCATGGGCCTCGCCTCCGGTGCCGCCGCCGCGCTCGCGCGGACCCCTCCGCCCACGGGCGAGGAGGCGGCCTTCGTGCAGACGCCCGCCGAGAACCTCACTCGCTCGCCGCTGCCGCCGGAGTTCACGATCGACCGCTGGTTCACGGCGTGGGACATCGACGTGCTCTGGCTGGTCGCCGCGGGCCTCGGACTGTTCTTCTATCTCGCCGGCGTCCGTCGCCTGCGGTTGAGGGGCGACCGCTGGCCGATCCACCGCACGATCTTCTGGGTGCTGGGCATGCTGTTGCTCGTCTGGGTCACGGGTGGGCCGATCAACGCCTACCAGGAGTACCTGTTCAGCGTGCACATGCTCGGGCACATGATGCTGTCGATGGCGATCCCGCTGCTGCTGGTCTCGGGTGCGCCGATCACCCTGGCGCTGCGCGCGATCCACAAGCGCGACGACGGCACACGTGGCGGCCGTGAGTGGATCATGTGGGCGGTGCACTCGCCGTTCTCGCGGGTGGTCACGCATCCGTTCGTCGCGGCCGGCATCTTCATCCTGTCGCTGTGGGCCTTCTACTTCACCGACCTCGTGCGCTGGTCGATGTTCGAGCACCTGGGCCACGAATGGATGGTCGCGCACTTCCTGATCTCGGGCTACCTGTTCGTGATGAGCCTGATCGGCGCCGACCCGGTGCCGTATCGCCTGCCGTACCCCGGCCGTCTCATCACCCTGATCGCGATCATGGCCATGCACGCCTTCTTCGGCATCGCGATCATGATGCAGGAGGGGCTGATGGTCGCCGACTGGTTCGGCTCGATGGGACGCACGTGGGGCCCGACACCGATGGACGATCAGTACATCGGCGGCGGCATCGCCTGGTCGATCGGTGAGATCCCGACCCTGATCCTGGCGATCACGGTGGCCATCCAGTGGAGCCGCAACGACACCAAGCTGCAGAAGCGCCGCGACCGGCATGCGGATCGCACGGGTGAGGCCGAGCTCGAGGAATACAACGCGAAGCTCGCGGCTCTGGCCGAGCGCGACCAGCGCGAGGCCGAACGTCAGGCACGCTGACACTGCGCTGAGCGGCGCGGGCGGGGCGCCGGCCGAGGCGACTCAGTCGGTCGATTCCTCGTCGGGCGATCCGACGCGGATCGAGGCCGACCCGTCGGGGAGGATCGTGATCGATCCGTTGACCTGGAACGCGACGTCCTCGGACACCTCCTGCACGGAGCCGTCGAACAGCGAACGGATCTCGACATCGACGTGCGCCACCGCATCCGTCGGGGGGATCTTCCAATGCCCACCGTCGGGGACGACCGTGACCTGCGGCTGGTTCGCGATCGACCACTCCGGCAGCGACGCGATGCGGTTGGAGACCTGCAGTCCGAACGGGCAGGCGGTCGGCTGCAGCACCTGCTGCGACGTGCACGCGGTGAGGAATTCCTCGACCCGCTGCTGCACGACCGAGACGAAGTCGGCCGTGGGGGTGGTCTGCACGTCGACCGGCGTCGTGGCGAGCGGTGTGTCGGCGAGGACGCCGACACCCTCGGAGTCGGAGATCACGGTGTCGACGGTCACCGAGTACAGCCCCGGCGTGAAGACGAGCAGCGGAAGCGGATCGAGCGGGGCCGCATCGGCGCCGGCGAACGACACCTGCCGTCGATCGACCTCGAAGCCGTTCACGGCGAACTGGTCCGCGCCGCGCAGGGTCAGCTCGACCACCGCGAGGGGACTGTCGGTGAAGCGCCAGTTCGGCGTGACCCCGGCCCAGCCGTCCTGCTCGACCGTGAAGGTCGTGATGCCCGAGTGCTCGGCCGCCTTGTACGAGACGGTCACTGCTGTCCTGTCACCGTCGTGCTTCTCGGACACGACTTCGACGTCGGTGAGAGGGGCGAGCGCGGCGTGCCGGAGCAGGGCCTCGGATGCCGTGGCCCCGATGCCCGCCGCCTCGAGCGTCTCGCGGTCGACCGCGACGCCGGGGATGCGCAGGGCGTCGGCCGCGCGACCCTCCGAGAGGAGGTCGAGGTAGCGCACCACGAACGCGGAGGGGCCGTAGAACTGCCGGTACAGAGTGGCCCCGCCGGCACCGAGAGCGGCGACGAGCAGCAGACCGATGACGGAGAGCAGTGCGAGGTCGGCGACGAGGCGCGAACGCCGGGGCGCCTTCGTCTCGACCTGCTGCATGGCGTCAGTCTAGGAGGGCGGCCTGGGACGGAGCCGAGCATGGCGTCGCTCTGTGACAGGGCCGTTGGGCTGTGTCCGTCGGATGCCGGGCCGCAGCGCCACGTAGCATGGGGGAGCGCGTGTTCCGCGTGCGCTTTCCGCCGTCGTCCCGTGTGAGAGATCCGTGTCGCTTCCCGCCCTGTCCGAAGAGCAGCAAGAGCTGTTCCGGCTGATCGAGGACACCGGTGAGCACGTCTTCATCACCGGGCGCGCGGGCACCGGCAAGTCGACGCTGCTGCAGTACTTCTCGTGGAACACGAAGAAGCAGATCGCGATCTGCGCTCCCACCGGGGTCGCCGCACTGAACGTCGAGGGGCAGACGATCCACTCGCTGTTCCGACTGCCGATCGGTCTGATCGGTGACTCGGACATCGATCAGAACGACAACACCCGCCGCATCCTGAACGCGATCGAGACGCTCGTGATCGACGAGATCTCGATGGTCAACGCCGACCTCATGGACGCGATGGACCGCTCCCTGCGCCAGGCGCGGGGCAAGCGCGGCATCCCGTTCGGCGGGGTGCAGATCGTCATGTTCGGTGACCCGTATCAACTCGCCCCCGTTCCTCCGCGGGGCGACGAGCTGCGCTACGTGAAGGACCACTACCGCTCGTTCTGGTTCTTCGACGCCAAGGTCTGGGCAGGAGCCGCCGGCGGCGAGGCCCCGGACGACGACGGCGGCCTCTTCGCGGTCGACACGCGTGCCGAGCTGCACGTGCGGGAGCTCGTGCAGATCCATCGCCAGTCGGATGACGGCTTCAAGGCGATGCTGAACGCCGTGCGTTACGGCAGGGTCACCGCCGAGATCGCCGGCGTGCTCAACACGCAGGGTGCTCGCACGCCTCCCGACCCCGAGCCGGGCGAGGTGCCGATGATCACCCTCGCCACCCGCAACGACATCGTGAACACGATCAACAGCCGCCACCTGGCAGCCCTCCCCGGCAAGGAGCAGACGGCGCGGGCCGAGGTCAGCGGCGAGTTCGGAAAGGGTGAGGCCTCGTTGCCCGCCGAGTCGGAGCTGAAGCTCAAGATCGGCGCGCAGGTGATGTTCCTGCGCAACGACACCTCGATGTCGGGTGAGCCGCCCCGATGGGTGAACGGCACGATCGGCACTGTCGTCCGCATCCTCGGAGAGACGGTGCGCGTCGAGATCGACGGCGAGGAGGTCGACGTCGACCCCGCGGTCTGGGAGCGGTTCCGCTATTCGTACGAGCCGAGCACCAAGAAGCTGACCCGTGATGTCGTCGCGGAGTTCACGCAGTTCCCGCTGCGTCTTGCGTGGGCGGTCACGATCCACAAGTCGCAGGGCAAGACCTACGACCGCGCGATCATCGATCTGGGCTCGGGTGCTTTCGCGCCGGGGCAGACGTACGTCGCGCTCTCCCGTCTCACCTCCCTCGACGGGCTCTACCTGTCGAGGGCGCTGCGACCGAGCGACATCCGGGTCGACGAGGACGTGCGCCGCTTCATGCGCGACGCGTGGCTCGCGGCATCCACCCCCGAGGTCGGCAAGGGCTGAGGCAGGAACCTCTCTCAGGCCGCGACGCGGGCGCGGTCGAGGTCTTCGAACAGCTCGGTGTTGAAGCGGTAGGCGAGGAGGACCTCGTCGATCACGCGCTCGCGCTCAGCGTCGTCCCACGGAGCGGCGTCGAGCTGCTCGCGGTAGACGTCCTTGAACGCGGACGGGTCGGCGATGTCGTCGAACAGGTAGAACCCGATGCCGTTGGTCTCGAAGCCGAAGCGGCGTGCCATCACGCGTCCGATGAAGATGCCGCCCGAGAGGTCGCCGAGGTAGCGCGTGTAGTGGTGCGCGACGAAGCCGCCGGCCCAGGTCGCGCCGACCTGGCGGATGCGCTCGACATAGCGCTGCGTGGTCGGGAGGGCTGTGATCTCGTCGCGCCAGTCGGCGCCGAGCAGGAACTCGAGGTCGGCCTCGAGCGCCGGCAGGCGGGTCAGCTTGTCGCTGATGAAGACGGATGCCACCGCATCCTGACGCATGCGGTCACCCGCCGACTCGAGAGCCTCGTAGATGAAGTAGTGCTGTGCGACGAGCGCGATGTAGTCCTCGCGCGAGCCCTCGCCCTTGAGCAGGTCGGACATGAAGCCTGCGCCCTCGCTGCGCGAGTGCGAGCCGGAGGAGCGCTCGCGAAGGGCGGCGGAGAAGGACAGGATCTCGGACATGTGCCCAGTGTAAGGGTTGCCTTACCTCTGGCGAAACCCCGAGATCTCAGAGCGTCACGCGTGCGGGCGCGGCTCCACGCCGAGCTTCTCGCAGGCGAGCTCGTAGAGGGCGACGACCTCTCGGCGCACGGCGGGCCGATCGCTGATGGGGGCGGAGGGCCACGCGACGCGCAGCTCCGAGGAGACCCCGGTGCGGGTGACCTCCCAGACACCGCCGTCGCCGTTGAGCCCCGTCATCACGGCATCCGTGATCTCGCCGCCGTCGGCAGGCGCGAAGGCGCGCGCGATCAGCATGTTGTCGTCGGTGTGGTCGCCGTTCATGTGGCGCAGGATCGCGGAGACGACGTCGGCATCGAAGGTGTGGGGCATGATGATCACCCTAAACGGGCCCCGACGATGCGATCTTTCAGGAACGGCGTTCTAGACTCGGGAGACACGTCTTCCGGGGGTCCCCTTTCATGCAGCTTCTCTCGTCGCGCAGGTTCCGCGCAGCAGCGGCCGGCGCAGCCGTGCTCGGGCTCTTCCTCACCGGATGCACATCCGATCCGGAATTCAGCTATGAGCCGCCGGCTCAGGTCGACGGCGCCCTGCCCGACGACACCGTCGCCGCCATGGACGCGGCCGTCGCCAACGCGCTGACCGCCTCGGGTGCCTCCGGCGCCGTCGTCGGCGTCTGGGTTCCGTGGAGCGGCAGCTGGGTCACAGGAGTCGGCACGCAGAAACCGGGTGAGGGTGACGAGATCAGCACGGACATGGCCTTCCGCGTCGCCGACGTGACGCGCCTCATGACGTGCGACGTGCTCTACGGCCTGGTCGATGACGGGGTCGTCGACCTCGACGACCCCGTGCCGGACTACGTCTCGGGCGTTCCGAACCTGCAGGATCTCACCCTGCTCGACCTGTGCAACGGCACGTCCGGACTGGGCTCGTCCGAGGCCACCGCCAGGTCGGCGTGGATGAACACCCCCGAGCGTGTGTGGGCTCCGCTCGAGCTCGCCTCATATGGCCTCGGTGCCGCGCGAGGTGCCGCCCACACCACGTACTCGAACTCCGACACCGCCTACTTGCTGCTCGGTCTTGCTCTCGAGCGCGCCTCCGGCATGTCGGCCTCCGAGCTGATCGCCGAGTACGTCGCCGAACCGCTCGGTCTCGCGAACACGTCACTGCCGGCCGCCGCGGCAGCGGCCCCCTCCACAGGGCCCGTCATGAACGGGCACTACCTCTCGCCGGTCGAGGGCGGCTACAACTGCGCTGCGCCCGTCGACATCACGACGCTCTCGTCGAGCACCGGATTCACCGACTCCGGAGTGGTATCGACGATCGAGGACCTCGGCCGCTACGCACAGGCAGAAGCGACGCTACGCACCGAGCAGACGCCTGACCGCTTCGCGAGCCCGCTCCCGGTCGCTGCAGACGCGCCGTCGTGGCTGCAGGCCACCGGCGGAGCGGTCCTCGTCGGCTCGATGGTCGGTCAGTACGGCTGGACCCCCGGGTACCAGACCGCCGCCTACTCCGATCCTGCGACCGGATTCACGGTCGCGGTGTCACTGAACGACTCGACCACCGGTGGCACGACCGCCGCGTACCTCGCGTGGGAGCTCGCGGCCATCGCCTCCAAGGCGCCGGCGGCCGAGGGCCAGACCGCACCTGAGTTCGGGCTGCCGTTCACCGCCGAGCAGTACCACGAAGCGATCACCGCATCGGCGATCCCCTGCGTCGCACCCGCTGAGGGCTGAGACCGGGCGTCGAGCCGCGGCCCGACCGGACGGAAGGGAAGCCGATGGCGATCATCGACAACGCGATCTACGTCGACGGTGTCCGCACCGACAACCCGCGGAGCCTCAGCGAGACCTTCGAGGCGATGCGGGAGCGCGGCGGACTGAGCTGGATCGGGCTGTACCGTCCGAGTGAGGCCGAGATCCGCGAGGTCGCCGACGAGTTCGGCATCCACGCTCTGGTCGTCGAGGACGCCCTGTCGGGTCATCAGCGGTCGAAGCTCGAGCGCTATGGCGACGTGCTGTTCATGGTGCTCCGCTCGGCTCGCTATCTCGATGCCTCAGAAGAGGTCGAGTTCGGCGAGATCCATGTGCTCGTCGGCAAAGACTTCGTCGTCACCATCCGGCATGCGGAGTCCCCCGACCTCGGACGCGTCCGTCGTCGCCTGGAGGGTGACCCCGCCCTGCTGAAACTCGGCCCCGAGGCCGTGCTCTACGCGATCCTCGACGAGGTCGTCGACGAGTACGCGCCGGTGCTCGCAGGCCTCGAGAACGACATCGACGAGATCGAGAGCCAGCTCTTCGAAGACGGCGTCGACGCGACGCAGCGCATCTACGAGCTGGGGCGAGAGGTCATCGACTTCCAGCGGGCGGTGCAGCCGTTGGCGGGCATGCTCGATGCGCTGCTGCGCGGCTCTGCGAAATACCAGGTCGACGAGGAGCTGCAGCGCTACCTGCGCGACGTGCTCGACCACACCCTGCGCGTCTCCGAGCGAGCGAACACGTTCCGCACCGTGCTCGACAACGCGCTGACCGTCGAGTCCACGATCGTGGCACGGCGTCAGAACGAGGAGATGACCCGGATGACGGAGCTGAGCATCCGTCAGAACGACGAGGTCAAGAAGATCTCGGGCTGGGCGGCGATCCTGTTCGCACCGACCCTCGTCGGCACCGTCTACGGCATGAACTTCGACCACATGCCCGAGCTGCACTGGGCGTTCGGATACCCCATGGCGATCGCGCTGATGGTGGGGATGGGCTTCGGCCTGTACTGGGTCTTCAAGCGCAAGGGCTGGCTGTAACCACTCGATTCCGGGCGCGCCGAACGTCGCCAGGGTTGAGGATCTAGTCCCGAGGCTCGGTCTCGGTCTCGTTTTCCGGCTCGTCTTCGGTCTCGACGCCGGGGCCGGGGCCCGGGCGCACCGCGGCATCCGGAGCGATGTCGATGCGCGTGTTGCCGTCGTGCTCCGACACCTCGATGCGAGGTGCGGCGTCGGCTTCGGTGGCATCCGGTGCCGCGGTCAGCTGGTCATGACGCTTCTCTTCGCTCGTCATGGCCTCGTCGGGGGTCTGGTCAGGCGTGCTCATGGTTCTCCTCGGGGGTGTCAGGGGTGTGAGTGGCTTCGGGGATTTCGGTGGTGGCGGACGAGTGGTCGCGTGACGCGGAGCGTTTGCGGCCCCAGCGGGCGAGCAGGTAGAGGACTCCGCCGACCGCGAGCAGGATGGCGCCGAACAGCCAGACCACGGGGCGCTGCTGCGTCAGGAGCAGGAGGCATGAGCCGATGCCGAGCACGGGGATGACGGTCCAGATGCGGAAGTGATCGTGCTCGACCCTGTCGCGCCGCAGCACGAGCACCGACACGTTGACGCTGAGGAACACGAACAGGAGCAGCAGCACGACCGTCTCGGCGAGCGTCGCGAGATCGCCGACCAGGGTCAGCCCCATCGCGACGAGGGTGGTGGTGAGGATCGCGACCCACGGCGTCTTGCGGTTCGGGAGCACTCGACCGAGCACCGACGGCAGCAGGTTCTGCTCCGCCATGCCGTAGGTCAGACGGCTCACCATGATCATCGTCAGCAGCGCTCCGTTCGCGACGGCCAGGAGCGCGATCAGGCTGAACAGCCAGGAGGGGATGCTCGCGCCCGCCGCCTCGACGACCGAGAGCAGCGGACCGCTCGACTCCTGAAGCTCCGATGCCGGCAGGGCGATCGAGCTCGCGACGCCCACCAGCACGTAGACCGCGCCGGCTGTGAACAGTGCACCGAAGAGTGCTCGGGGGTAGGTGCGTCGCGGATCCTTGACCTCTTCGATCATGTTGGCGGAGGTCTCGAAGCCGACGAACGAGTAGTATGCGATCACCGCTCCGCCGAGGACTGCCAGGGCGACCGGTGTGCCCTCGGGCGTCTGGGTCAGTCGCGAGGCGTCACCGCCGCCTCCGGCCACGAAGATGCCGACCACCACGATCACGATCACCAGACCGCTGAGCTCGATCGCCGTCATCACGAGGTTCGCACCGAGCGACTCGCGGATGCCGCGGGCGTTGAGTGCGGCGACGACGGCGAGGAACGCGATGGCGACCGGGATCGTCGGCAGGTCGAAGAACGTGCCGAGGTAGTCGCCGGCGAAGGCGATCGCGAGACCGGCCGCGCTCGTGACGCCGGCGGCCAGCATGCTGAATCCGACGAGGAACGATACGACAGGGCTGTGGAACGCGCGCTCGGCGAACACCGACGCCCCGCCTGCACGGGGGTACTTCGTGACGAGTTCCGCATACGAGCCGGCGGTGAGCAGGGCGAGGAGAAGCGCGAGCAGCAGCGGGGCCCACAGCATCCCGCCGACCTTCTCGGACAGCACCCCCATCAGCGCGTAGATTCCCGCCCCGAGGACGTCGCCCAGGATGAACGCGAACAGCAGCGGGCCGGTGATGGCGCGACGCAGCCGGGTCGGCTCCTCGTGCGTCTGAGCGGTGTCGGAGGTCATCCCCGAACTCTAGAAAGGCCCTGACTCGGTGGCGACGGGGTTGACAGCCGCGCAGAGCGTGTACAGGAATTTCACAGAAAGTCCGCGCGGCGCGCGTCTGCGGGGTGTGCGCCGTCGCTAGATTCGGTCGCGAAACCGGAAGGTGCGTCGGCTGGAGTGCGGTGGCGGGCGGGGGTCGCCTTTCGCCAACTCTCAGAAAAGGGCACACACATGACCGGTACTCCTCGCAAGGCGCTCGCCGAAGCGCTCGCGACCTTCCTCTTCGTCCTCAGCATCATCGCCGCGGTGAACAGCGAGAGCCCGCTGACGCCGCTCGCGATCGGCTTCACCCTGATGGTGCTCGTCTACTCGACGGGTCACATCTCAGGCGCCCACCTGAACCCTGCCGTCTCGGTCGGTGTCTTCCTGCGCGGCGGCCTGAGCGTCGTCGACCTCATCGCCTACCTCGTGGCGCAGTTCGTCGGTGGCGCACTCGCCGCCCTGGCCAGCCTCGCCGTGTGGCCCAGCGGCGGTGAGGCCATGGTCGTCGAGGTCGGCCCGGCGTTCTTCGTCGAGGCGCTCTTCACGCTGATCCTCGTCTGGGTCGTGCTCAACACCGCGACCTCGAAGGACACCGAAGGCAACTCGTTCTACGGCCTCGCGATCGGTGCCACCGTGTTCATCGGTGCGGCCACAGTCGGCTCGATCTCGGGCGGCGGCTTCAACCCGGCCGTGGCGCTGGGACTCTCGGTCGGCGGCTACTTCGACTGGGCTTCGCTGTGGCTCTACATCGCGGCTCCCGTCGTCGGTGCAGTCATCGCGGCCCTGCTCTTCCGTCTGCTCAACACGGACGACGCGAAGAAGATCGGCGCGTAACCCTCTTCATCGAACGCCGCGTCCTCCCCGGAGGGCGCGGCGTTCGTGCGTTCGTGCGTTCGTGCGTTCGTGCGTTCGTGCGTTTGTGCGTTCGTGCGTTCGTGTGCTGTTCCGGTCGCACTTCGTGCCATGCCGTGCTGTTCCGGTCGCACTTCGTGCCGCGCAACTGGCGCGTGGGCGGCACGAACTGCGACGGGAGCGCCGAGGGGCGGCGCGAACTGCGACGGGAGGGGCCGGCGGCGGCATCCGAAGTCATCCGTCCGGGGGATGCCGAGTCGCGAAGCGCCGTCATAGCGTGGATGCATGCTGATCGTCGAAGAACTCCACATGCTGCTTCTCCGGCCTGATGGTCGCGTCGAGAGTGCCGTGAGCGTGAACCGCCTCTATGGCGAGATCGCCGCGGTCATCGTCGACCTCGCCCTGCACGGACGCGTCGTCGTCTCGGAGGGCAAGAACCCGACCGTCGAGATCGTGTCGACCGAGCCGACGGGCAATCCGATCCTCGATGCGACTCTCGCGCGTCTCGTGCCGCTGAACGGCAAGCGCCTGCAGTCGCTCGTGACGCGTCCGAAGCTCGATCCGCTCGAGGTCGTCGTGGAGTCGCTGGTCGTGCAGGGGGTGCTCATCCGCGGAGAACGCGGCTTCTTCGGCTGGGGTTCCGCCCGCACGCCTGAATCCGACTCCACGCCAGAGCAGGTGCTGCGTGCGAGGCTCGCCGCCGTGATCGCCGGCACGGGTGCGCCGACCCAGGCCGATCTGGCGCTGCTCTCGATCCTGCAGAATCTGAACTCCGCCCACGCGATTCTTCGCGACCAGTGCGAAGGGATGTCCGCGCGCGACCTCAAGCGGAGGATCGAGGACCTCACGGCAGGCTCGGCCGCAGGGGATGCCGTCGCGAAGGCCGTCAATGATGCGATCACCGCCGCGATGGTGGCCATCATGACCCCGACGATCGTGGCGGCGACGATCACCTGACCCGCTCGGGGCGGGCACAGCTTCGGAGCTCGCCGACACCGCGCCGAGGCGAGGAGGCTCGCGACGGCGTGTCGGCGGCATCCGTCCGAATCCGTGCCCGGATGCGCCCTGCGCTGAGGAGCCCGTCAGCGCAGCACCGACACCCGCCCCGCGAGCTCCTCGATAACGGGATTCGCATCGCGGGGGTCGACGACGACGCCCGCGACGGCGTCGAGGTCGAGGACCGGATACTGCGAGGTCGCACCGATCTTCTCCTCGCTGCCGAGCACGAACGTCTGCGCGCAGCGTGCGGCGATCGCCCGCTTGGTGACCGCGTCGTCGAGGTGGCCGGTGGTCAGGCCGCGCGCCGGGTCGATGCCCGTCACGCCCAGGAAGAACAGGTCGGCGGCGAGGTACTGCACGGCTTCCATCGCGAGCGGGCCGCTCGCGACCATCGAGAAGCGCGCGATTTCGCCGCCGATCATCACGATGCGGGCGTCGGAGTGCTCGGCCACGGCCAGGGCGATCGCGGGGCTCGGCGTGATGACCGTGAGGTCGGCGCCGCGAGGGAGCCCCCGGGCCATCGCCAGGGTCGTCGTGCCGGCATCCAGGACGATCGTCGAGCCCGGGGCGACCAGGTCGACCGCGCGACGGGCGACCCGCTCCTTGCTCTCCGTCGCGAGCGAGGCGCGCTGATCGACGGGTCGGTCAGCGGGCGGCACCGGCAGGGCTCCGCCGTAGACGCGCACCATCTCGCCGGCGTCGGCGAGTTCTCGCAGGTCACGTCGGATCGAGTCCTCCGAGACGCCGAGGTCGAGGGCGACGTCCTTCGCGACCACGCGGCCGTCTCTGCGGAGGATCTCCCGCAGATGGTCCTTGCGCTGTGCGCCCAGCATCCGACTCCCTCTCTACTCGCTCATTCACGAAGTTGCACGTTCTTGCACGGTTAACGTTACAGTCTTCTCCATGACAACTCCACTCCTGATTCTCATCGCCGGCCCCTACCGTTCGGGAACCGGCGGGGACCCCACTCTGATCGCCCGCAACCTCGAGCGCCTCGAAGAGGCTGCGGCCCCCATCCACCGCCGGGGCCACGTGCCGATGATCGGCGAATGGGTCGCCCTGCCGATCCTCCGCGGGATGGACGAGACGGATGCCGCCGACGGCGACGTCATGTACGAGACCGCCCACCGACTGCTGCAGCACTGCGACGCCGTGCTGCGGCTGCCCGGCGAATCCGCCGGCGCCGACAAGGACGTCAAGATCGCCCTCGAGCGCGGGCTGCCGGTGTATCACTCGATCGACGAGATCCCGATGCGGGAGGACGTGGCTGCGTAGCGTGAACCACGTCGGAGCGGAGGTGGGGAGTGCCCGCCTCCGCTCGCGCATTGCCCGCTTCCCGCAGGTGGCGTAGATTGCCCAGTAAACGCTTTCCCGATGTGGGTGAAGCCGGATCACGACCCGAGAGGCAGACATGACCACCGGATCCGAGGCCGGCCTCCCGTTCGATCGCACTCATTTCGACTACTCGCCGTGGTCGTTCTGGACCGATGCGTCCGACGAGCAGAAGAAGGGCCAGCTCGCGCTGCAGCACGCCCTCGTCGGCGCCAGACCGGATCACGTCCTCGGCGAGCGAACCTTCGTCTCGGCGTTCGCGGCGGTGCAGACCGACAGCCTCGAGCTCGGAGATCGCACGTACATCGCCGCGAACGCATACGTCACCGGAAAGGTGCGCACCGGCAGGGACTGCACGATCAACCCGTCGGCGATCGTCAGGGGAGACATCCGCATGGGCGACGCCGTGCGCATCGGTGCCTTCGCGTCGATCATCGGCTTCAACCACGGTTTCGCAGACACCGAGATCGAGATCTTCCGGCAGCCGCTCACCACCAAGGGCATCGTGATCGGAGACGACGTGTGGATCGGCTCGCACGTGACCGTGCTCGACGGGATCACCGTCGGCGAGAAGTCGATCCTCGCCGCGGGTGCGGTCGTCACGAAGGACGTGCCGCCCGGGGCGATCGTCGGCGGGAATCCGGCGCGGGTCATCCGCTCGCGCTTCGCGCCGACAGCACAGCAGACGCCGCAACCGGTGCAGACGAAGCCCGAATCCCTCCCCGGCCGCCTCGCGCGCTTCGCAAGCACCGCCAGAGTGCAGGCCCCCGCCATCCTCGCCCGCTCCTGGAACCCGCAGGTCGCCGACGGGCTCTTCGTCGACAGGCCGGATGCCGCACCGACCGTCCGCGCGCAGTGCGACGCGATCGAGATCAGTGCGTTGCTGCTCGGACGAGCGCCGGATCAGCTCCCTGTCGAGGCACAGATCGCCCGGCTGCAGTCGTATCAGGATCCTGAGACCGGTCTCGTCCCGAGCCTCGGTGTGGACGGCGTGATCGAGACGCCCGCTCCGGGGATCGACCTGAACGACGGCGAGGCGGCGTATCACGTCGAGTGCGTCGGATATGCGCTCGACCTCCTCGGCGCACGATTCCCGCACGCCATCCGCTCCGTCGCCGAGATGTCGGGCGACGACGTGGTCGACTTCCTCGGGAGCCGCTCATGGCGCACCCGGGCGTGGGGCGCGGGTCACGACGTGGATGCGCTCGGGACCGCGCTGCTATGGAACCTCGACCACGGCGAGCGGGGCGCGTTCGAGGCGTACTTCGGCTGGCTGTTCACCCACGTCGATCCGGCGACCGGAATGTGGGGTCACCCTCGGGTGGAGGACGGTCTGCTGCAGATCGTGAACGGCTACTACCGGCTGACACGGGGCAGCTTCGCCCAGTTCGGGGTTCCGCTGCCCTGCGCCGAGCGTGCTGTCGACACCGTGCTCGCGCACACACGGGACGCGCGGTTCTTCGAGCCGGAGAGCCTCAACGCCTGCAACGTCCTCGATGTCGCGCATCCGCTCTGGCTGCTGCGCCCGCAGACCGGCACCTATCGATCCGACGAGATCCGCACGCTCGCCTCGAACCTTCTCGACGCAGCGCTCGGCAACTGGGTCGACGGTGAGGGATTCGGCTTCCAGGCCCCGTCGTCGACGAGCGGACTCACCGGCCCCTCGGCACCGGGGCTTCAGGGCACCGAGATGTGGCTCTCGATCGTCTGGATTCTCGCCGACCTGCTCGGCGAGTCCGATGCCCTCGAGTACCGGCCGCGCGGCATCCATCGCCCGGAGCCGGCGCGGGGGATCCCTCTCGATGAGGCGGCATTCCCGGCACAAGAGACGCCCCTCGAAGGAAGACCATGACCGTGACATCGTCGCTTCGGACCATCCGGCTCCTCGATGACCGGCCCCCGCTCATCGAGCCGGCCATGAGCAACACCGAGGACCCGCACGAGCGGCTGCGTCTGACGAGTCGGTGGATCGAGGTCGATGGGTCACCGACGGTGCCGGTGACCGGCGAGATGCACTTCAGTCGGATCCCGCGCCGGCGGTGGGAGGAGCAGCTGCGGCTTCTCGTCGCCTCCGGACTCACCTCGGTCTCGACATACGTGTTCTGGATCCACCATGAGCGCGAACGCGGTCAGGTGCGGTTCGACGGCGACCTCGACGTCGCGGCCTTCGTCGAGACGGCGGAGCGGGTGGGCATCGACGTGATCCTTCGCATCGGCCCGTGGTGCCACGGAGAGGTCCGAAACGGCGGTCATCCGGACTGGGTGGTCTCAGCCCTCGGCGGTCGCGCACGGACGAACGATCCCGAATACCTCGCGCTGGTGCGCGACTGGTACGAACGCATCGCCGAACAGGTGCGGCCGTTCTGCGGCCCGGATCGGCCGGTGGTCGGCATCCAGCTCGAGAACGAGCTCCACGACCAGCCCGATCACATCGCCGCTCTGAAGGTCGTCGCGCAGCAGGTCGGTCTCTCGGCCCCGTTGTGGACGGCGACGGGGTGGGGCGGTGCGATGCTGCCGCCCCACGACGTCTTTCCGCTCTACAGCGGGTATGCCGACGGCTTCTGGGCGGGTCAGGGCTCGACCTGGGACGACAGCTTCCGCGATCACTTCCGGTTCACGCACGTCTGGGACGACCCGGGTGTGGGTGGCGACTTCCGCGAGGAGGGTGCCGAGATCGTCGTGCGTCCGATCGATCCCGAGTTCCCTCCGGCGACGTGCGAGCTCGGTGGAGGCATGGCGACCGCGTATCACCGGCGGCCGATCGCGCGAGGGCGGGACATCGCCGCCCTCGCCAATGTGAAGATCGGCAACGGGTCGGCGTGGCAGGGCTTCTACATGTACGCGGGAGGCGTGAACCCCGGGGACGGGCTGCAGGAGAGCCTGGCCACGGGGTACCCGAACGACCTGCCGCGCTTCGACTACGACTTCCAGGCGGCGCTCGGCGCCACGGGTCGTCCCGGCCCGAGCCTGGGCGTGCTGCGCGATCACAACGCGTTCCTCTCGGCCTTCGGCCCGTACCTCGCTGACACGTTCAGCTCTCTTCCCGACGATGCCCCCGTCGACGTGCACGACCTCGACTCGCTGCGGTGGGCGGTGCGCGGCGATGGAGCGAGCGGTTTCCTGTTCGTCAACACCCACCAGCCGCACGAGCCGCTGTCGGGCTCGACCGGTGTGCAGTTCCGCATCCCCTTCGCCGATGGCGACCTGGTGGTCCCCGACCGCCCGATCGACGTCCCGAGCGGGGTGATCGGTCGCTGGCCGCTGCGGATCGACGTCGCGGGTGTCCGCGTCGAGTGGGCGACGGCATCCGTCGCCGGAATGGTCGACGGCGAGGTGCCGACGCTGGTACTCCGTGCGCACGACGGCCTCCCCGCCAGGATGCAGCTGGCGGCGGGAACCCGCGCCCGCCTTCAGGGGGTCGAGGTGGATGCAGCGGCGCCGCTCGATCTCGACCCGGGTGATGTCCTGGTGATCGACGGTGCCCTGCGCATCCTCGTGGTCGACGAGGAGCGAGCCGAGCGGCTCTGGTACCTCGGCGCCGACCTGATCGACTCGACGGATGCCGTCTGGCGACAAGCCGGTGACCTCGTGGTGCGTGCGGACCGCGAGCCGACGGCCCTCATCTGGAGTGGCGAGGAGTTCACCCCGCTGGTCCTGCGCACCCACGCGCGGCCGGGATCGACCCGAGTGATGGTCGAGGAGCTGCGCCCCGTGGGCGATGCCCCGGCGCGCTACGGCGAATCGATGGGCAGGTCGGCAGCGCCCGACAGCGCGCAGTTCGACGACGTCGCCGGTGTCTGGCGGATCGTGCCGCCCGCGCCGCACGACCGGTCGGCGGGAGATCTCGTCGAGCTCGTCGTCGACTGGGAGGGCGATGTCGCGCAGCTTCGTGCGGACGGCGTCGTGATCGGGGATCGCTTCTGGGACGGCCTGACCTGGCGCATCGACGTCACCGAACTCGCTCCCGGTGCGGATCTCACCCTGCACATCGCGCCGATCGCGGCCCACAGCGTCATCGATCTCGACGCATCCGTGCGCGAGCGCGTCGATGCGGCGGGGCGCCTCGGGGCTGTCGTCCGCATCGATCGAGTCGTGTCGTCGCGCTGGACGTCAGAGCGCTGACTCCACGACGACAGGGTCATGCGCCCAGCCGAGAAGGCGCAGTGCCGCGCGGGCCGGGGAGGGCCGGGCCCGTTGCCACGCCCTGCGACTCCCTGTGAGACTGGGGCGATGACCGACGGACTCGAGTTCCCCCGCCATGTCTTCGATGCGCTCGGCGCGGATCCCATCGCGTGGGAAGACCGCATCGGCGGTGCGATCCGGGTGGTCGAGAAGCGGCCGGCCGGGGGCCCGATCACGATCATGACCTCGGGCGCCTCGCTGATGCCCACCGACTCGGGCGAGCGCGTCGAGCTGGCGGTCGAGGTGCTCGACGGCCAGCAGGGTGCCGCGCGCGTGGCGCTCGGGATCGTGTGCGACGACATGGCGACGAACCGGCGGGTGCCCCCGGTCGGTGCCCCGTGGCGCAACAGCGAGCCGTTCCTCACCGGCACTCGGATCTCGGCGATCATGGTGACGCCCTCGCGCTGGGGCGCGTCGTTCGACGAGGTCCGCGCCGATGACGGAACGGTGGTCGGGCATGTCCGCACGCTCCGGATGCTCACGGATGCCGAGGCCGGCTTCGCCTCGGCGAAGGGGTGGGACGCCCTGGTCGCGGAGGCGGGGTCGGTGGATGCTCTGCTGGACGTCACGCGCGACGACGCCGCCTCGTCTCCGGGGATCGCGGGCAATGCCCCCGTCTTCCTGTCGAAG
This sequence comes from Microbacterium sp. WCS2018Hpa-23, assembly GCF_031843845.1. NCBI lineage: Bacteria > Bacillati > Actinomycetota > Actinomycetes > Micrococcales > Microbacteriaceae > Microbacterium > Microbacterium sp. WCS2018Hpa-23. The sequence continues at coordinate 64,392 of NZ_JAVTIZ010000012.1, read as the reverse complement.
CTGCATGCCGAGCATCCGCCCCGCTGGATCACGTTCACGGGCAGCGACCTGCAGTCGGTCACGGGGCTCGAGTCCGAGGAGTACATGAACGACTCCGCGAATCACGAGATATGGTCGGTCGACTCGCTCGTCGCCCGCTTCCCGTGGGTCGCGACCTTCGTGCGCGAGGCGAAGTCCGGCCAGACCGGGCTGTTCACCGACGCCTCCGGGGCATACGTCCTCGAAGACGACTAGCCGCGTCTCCGCGCGTCACGCGGTCAGATCGAGAAGCGGACGCCGGCCATGTGCTCTGCGGCGGACCACAGCTCGGCCCCCACGTCGACCGAGCGCACCTGCTCGCTCGCGGTGACCCGCTTGGGCGCTCCGCGGAACTCGAGCAGACCTCCGGGGCCCCAGTAGTCGCCGCCGGTGGCGTCTGCCGCGACGGCCGCATGCACGATCGGTGCGGCTCCGGCATCCTTTCCCTGCACGAGCGCGCGACTCAGCGAGGCGAACGCCCGCGTCGCACCGGAGACGTCGGCGAGTCCGTCGCGATGCGGAGTGAGCGGGTCCACGGCGTAGCCGGGGTGCGCGCACAGCGCCGAGCGCGCCGTGCCCCGCCAGCGGCGGTTGAGCTCGAAGGCGAAGGCCATGAGCGCTGCTTTCGAGCGGCCGTACTGACGCAGGGAGGCTCCGGTCCACGGCTGTGAGAGCGTCGCGGGATCGATCTCCGCGAAGCGGTGAGCGAGCGAGCCGACCGCCACGACCCGGGCATCGTCGGCGAGCACGTGCCCGAGCTGTGCGAGCAGGGCGAAGTGCCCGACGAAGTTCGTGCCCACCATCAGATCCAGTCCGTCGGTGGTGCGCGCGTCGCGATCCGCCGCCTTGACCCCCGCGTTGCAGATCACCGCGTCGACGCGCTCAACGAGCGAGGCGGCTGCTGCTCGGATGCTCGTGAGAGAGCCGAGATCGACCGAGAGGACGCCGAGGTCCGCGCCCGGCGCATGAGCGCGGATCGATGAGGCGGCGACCTCTGCGCGCTCGGTCGACCGGCATCCGAGCAGCACCCGTGCACCGTGCGCGGCGAGGATCTCGGCGCACCAGTAGCCGATGCCGGCGTTCGCCCCGGTGACGAGGATCGTGCGGCCGTGGGGGTCGGGGATTCCCGTCGCGGAGGAGGTCATGTCCTCCAACCTATGTGGCGTTAAAGGGGGCCTCGACAGAATTCTCCGACGGATCTGTGACGAATCCGTGCCGCCGCACGTCCTATCCATGAGCGACCAACACACGCTCCCGGTGAGGCCATCAGGTCTCGCAACCGGAACCCCGTGAGACGAAGGAACCGTCATGGCAACTCAGGATCAGAACACCTCCGCCAGCCCCGCCGAGAAGGAACTGGCCCAGACTTCCGCCGCACCGAAGCCGGCAGCGTCCACCTCGCGCGTGGACCGCTCCTCCAGCTTCTCGACGTCGCGGATCCCCGCCGACTCGGATGCCGCGGGCAAGACCACCATCGCCGACGGCGTCGTGGCCAAGGTCGCCGGCATCGCCGCCCGTGAGGTCGCCGGCGTGTACGCGCTCGGTGGCGGTGGAGCACGCGCCTTCGGCGCTATCCGCGACGTGATCAACGCCACCGACCTCTCGCAGGGCGTCAAGGTCGAGGTCGGCGAGACGCAGGCCGCCGCAGACCTGACCATCGTCGTCGAGTACCCCGCGCCCATCCAAGAGGTCGCGAACAACGTCCGCGCCGCCGTCGCCGGAGCGATCAGCCGCCTGGTCGGCCTCGAGGTCGTCGAGGTCAACGTCGAGGTCAACGACGTGCACGTGCCCGGCGACGACAGCAACGAGAACGAGGAGTCGCGCGTCTCATGACCCCCACCACCACGGGTGCCCTGATCGGCGCCCTCCTCGCCCTCGCGGCGCTGATGTTCGGATTCTGGGGCTTCCTGCTCATGGCTCTGTTCGCCGGCATCGGGGCGCTCATCGGTCGGATCGCGTCCGGCAAGCTCGACGTCCGCGGTCTCGCGGACGCCTTCACCGGGCGGCGCACCTCCTGATGCGCGCCGACCAGCACTTCGCCGCCGGTGGCGGCCCCGTCGGGGCCGCCACCGAGGCCACCGTCCCTGGTCGCGTCGACGTGAAAGAGCGCGTCTACCGCACGGTCACCGAACAGGCGTCCGCAACCCTGATCGGTGTCCCGCGCGGTGACGTGAAGGTCGACGTGACCGAACACCCCGGCGGGATCGCGGTGCGCATCGCCACACCGCTTCCCGTTCCCGATCTCGACGACAACGTCGCGATCTCCCAGAGCGTCCCCGTGCTCGATCGGGCCCGCCAGCTGCAGGAGCAGCTGCAGCGGAACCTGACCGACGTCCTCGGACGCGACGTCACCCGCATCACCCTCACCATCACCGGTGCGACCATCCCCGAGAGGAGACGAGTGCGATGAGCACCCCTGTTCTTCGTCGCGTCGTCCGACGCGAGACGCATTCACCGCGTACCGTCGCGATGTTCGTGGCGGTCATCCTCCTCATCCTCGCCCTGGCCTACATCGGGCTCGAGATCGTGCTGAGCCTCGCGGCCCAGCCCGCGCTCCTGCTCGGTCCCGCCGCGGCCGGCGGATGGATCGTGGGTCTGCCCACCGCGCAGCCGGCCGGACTCGTGATCGCCGGCAGCGTCGTGCTCGCCCTGATCGGGATCGTCTTCCTCGTACTCGCCCTGACGCCTGGGCGCCTGTCGAAGCACACCCTCGAAGCGGGTGACCGGGCCGTCGTCGTCGACAACGGCGTGATCGCCAGCGCTCTCGCCCAGCACCTCTCGGAGGAGACGGGCCTCGCCCGCGACAACATCACCGTGGGTGTCGGCCACCGCGGAGTCGACGTCACCGTGCGCCCGGGCGCCGGGATCCCGCTCGACAAGAATGCGGTGCAGTCCGCCGCCGAAGCCGAGCTGCAGACGTACCGACTCACCAGAAGCGTCCGCACCCGGGTGCGCATCGAGCGCCCCACCGAGCAGGAGGACGAGCTGTGAACAACACCAACCGTGCACTGAACCGCACACTGCTGCTGATCATCGGACTGCTGTTCCTGGGCCTCGGCGCAGTCGGCATCGCGATCATGAGCTGGCCCACCGCGACGGACATCTGGACGTCGGCCGGTGAGAACGCCCGCTCGTGGCTCGACCAGGCGATCGCCGCCACCGCCATCGCGGGCGGCGGCCTCTCATGGATCGGAATCGGCGCCGTCGCGGCGATCCTCGTGGTCGTCGTGCTTCTGATCCTCGCGCTCACCAGCATCGCCGGGCGTCGTTCGAAGACGGCGTTCCGCTCGACGGGTGCGCAGAACCCGCTCGGTCGGGTCACCGTCACCGAGTCCTTCGTGTCGGATGCCGTGAAGAACTCGCTCGCGACGCGGGACGAGATCCTCTCGGCGCAGGTCACGGCGAACGACATCCGAAACACTCCCGTGCTGCACGTGGCGGTCACGCCGCGGCAGAACACCGACCCGCGCGAGCTCGTCGATCACGTCGACCGGCTGCTCACCAACCTCGCCACGCTGACCGGCCGTGACACCGAGACCTACGTCTCGATCCACACCGGACTCCGTGCGCGTCTCGCCCACGACCAGCGTCGACTGTCGTGAACACCGGCCGTCGCCCTCACTCTCAGGAAGCAGGAACCAGCATCATGCGAAACAAGATCCTCTTCATCGGCGCCGTGGCTTTCGTCGCCTACATCCTGGGCAGCCGGTCGGCGACCGTGCAGGTGAACAAGGGCGAGTCGGTCCGGCATCAGCTCGTACGGATGTGGAACGACCCCAAGGCGAAGAAGGAACGCGCCAAGACCGCCAAGAAGGCGGCCAAGGCTGCGGAGAAGGCGCTCGATCGGGTGCGCCGCTGACACCCGTCCACACACTTATCGTCGGTCGCGAAGAGCAACGGCGATAAGACGTCGGGAATCCTCCCGAAGTCAACGATCACCCTCACGAAAGGAGCTCCTCATGGGACTCGACGACAAGATCAAGAACGCCGCTCAGGACATCGCCGGCAAGGCGAAGGAAGCGATCGGCAACGCGACCGACAACGACAAGCTCGCCGCCGAAGGCAAGGCCGACCAGGTCAAGGCCGACGCGAAGAAGGCCGGCGAGAACGTCAAGGACGCTTTCAAGAAGTAACACTCCGGCGCGGGCGGGTGGAGGGTGATTCACACCTCCACCCGCCCGTTGCTGTGCGCGCGGTAGTCGGCGTGAGACGATGCCGGGATGGATGCCGGGAAGGATGCCGCTGCGGAGGAGGAACTGCGGGAGCTTCGGGCTCGCGCGTACGGCCCTCACGCCGACATCGCGACGGACCCGGCTGCCCTCCGCCGGCTGCAGGAGCTCGAGTCGTCGCGTGCTGCGTCGCCCGCCCGACTCAGAGAGGGAGGGGCGATCGCTCTCGACGCCCCCGATGCCGCCGCCGAGTTGCGTCTCGTGATCCCTGCTGCCGATGAGTCCCGCGCGAGCGACGAGCTGCTCGATCGACTGGGTGACGATTCGCTCTGGGGCGACCCCGTCGCGCACGATGAGCCGTCAGAGGACGCCGACTGGCGGTCACGTCTCGCGAGCTGGCGGACGCCGTTGTGGGTGGCATCGGTCGTGGCAGCCGCTGCCGTGGCCGCCGCCGTGACGTTCGCGCTGACGTCGATCCCGTCGGTCTCGTCATCGGCAGACGCGCCGCAGATCGAGACCCTCGAACTGTCGCGCACCGGAGCCGTGCCCCCGGGGTGGTTCGGGGCGGAGACCGACGTCGCCGCCGCCGAGTTCTTCGGCCTGACCGTCTTCGAGAGCCCGGGGTGGGTCTCGGAATCGGGCGACCGGTCGTCGGAGAACCGCTGCATCTCGGTCGTCAGGACGGTCGATGTGCCGGACGAGGGCTCGAACGACGGATCGTCGTACTCGAGCGGGCCGATGTACGCGGCATGCAGCATCGGTGCGTTCCCGGCTGAGGTCGAGGTGCTGATCGACGCGGAGATGCCGGCACAGCTGATCGAGCGCTATCCCTCGGGCGTCGCGCTCCAGTTCGTGCTCGACGGCGACCGTGTCGGCGTCTTCCTCGACAGCGATGAGGGGTAGCGGGGTCGGCCGCGCCTCAGCGGTGCGCCCCCACCACGGCCCCCACCGCAGCACCCACGCGCGGCACCCCGGCATACCCAGGGCGGATGAACCACGACGGCAGCGCTCGCCGCAGGTGACTCGGGCCCGTCGTCGTGGCGTCGTCCGCGAGCAGCAGCGTCGTCCACTCGATGTCGCCGCGCCAGAACCGGGTCAGGGAGCGCAGTGAGCAGCGCACCTCGATCGCGACTTCGTAACCGGGGTCGGCGTCGCACACGTCGGCATCCCCGTCGTGGATGACCAGCCACCACCGACGCCGCGCCGGACTCGCGTCCGTGAAGTGCAGGGCGATCACCGTGCGTGCATCGGGAACGGACTCGTGGTCGATGTTGCGGTGCATGTCCCAGAGCAGCAGCTTGGGGTCGAGATCGGCGTCGCCGAGTTCGCCGATCCACCGAACGCCCCAGGCCGAGAGCTGCTCGACGACGGGCCGCAGCTCGGCGCCCGCCGGTGTGAGCACGTATCGCACGTCGGTGCCCTGGGCGATGCGCTCGATCAGTCCCGCGCGCTGCAGCTGGTCGAGCCGATGAGACAGCAGCGTGGGTGACATGCGGGGGAGGCCCCGGCGAAGGTCGTTGAAGTGCTCGGTGCCGAGCAGCAGCTCTCGCAGCAGGAGCATCGTCCACCGCTCGTCCAGCAGCTCCATCGCCTTGGCGACGGGGCAGAACTGGTAATACGGGGCGCCCACGAGGCTCACGATAGACCCGGTACAGATCCGATACTAGAGCGGTCTGCGGGGGCTTCGTAGCGTGAGGGGCACAAGGCAGAGGAGCCCATCATGAACAGCACGACAGACCTTCAGACCGATGCGGATCGCGCGTTGAAGGCGAAGCATAGGATCGTCTGGGCGCTCGGCGACTATGCCGCCGTCGCGCGTGAGGTGATCCCCGAACTCGGCAGGGTTCTCGTCGCCGAAAGCGGCGTCAGGCCCGGTGAACGGGTGCTCGATGTGGCCGCCGGCACGGGCAACGCGTCGATCGCGGCCGCGCGTACGGGAGCATCCGTGGTCGCCAGCGACCTCACGCCCGAGCTGCTCGAGATCGGACGCGCCGATGCCGCGCGTCAGGGCGTAGAGCTCACCTTCGAAGAGGCGGATGCCGAGGCGCTGCCCTACGCCGACGACTCGTTCGACGCGGTGCTCTCGTGCGTCGGCGTCATGTTCGCACCGCACCACGAGGTCGCGGCCGGCGAACTGACCCGGGTCGTGCGCCCGGGTGGCCGTCTGGCACTGATCAACTGGACCCCCGAGGGTTTCGTCGGTCAGCTGTTCGCCACGCTGAAGCAGTTCGTCCCCGCACCTCCCGCAGGAGTGCAGCCGCCACCGCTCTGGGGCAGCGAGGACCACGTGCGCGAGCTGCTCGGAGACCGCGTGACCGATCTGACGATGGAGCGTCGGCGGCTGTCGGTCGACAGATTCGGGTCCGGCGCTGCGTTCCGGGACTTCTTCCGGGACTTCTACGGACCCACGGCGGCGGCCTACCGCGGGATCGGCGACGACGATGAACGGCGCGGCGAGTTGGATGACGCTCTGGCCGCGCTCGGCGACCGCCACCTCGACGGCGGCGCGATGGACTGGGAGTACCTGCTGGTGACCGCGACCGTGAAGTGAGCGCCGCACGGGGGGCGCGCCGAGTGCGTCAGCCGAGCGGGTTGTCCGCCAGCTTGCGGACGACGCCGCCCTCGACCAGCCGGTGCGCCGCGGTGTGCGGCTTGCGTGCGGCCTGGTCGACGACGCCTGTGCCGAACTCCTGAGCGAGGTCGAGACGCGGGTACACGTCGAGCACCTCGCGGATGAAGGCATCGGGAAGAGCGTCGGGTCGAGCGCCGGAGATGTCGAGACCGGTCGCGATCTCGAGCAGGTATCCCTCGATGTCGAGGTCGGGATCGACGGCCGGCCAGTTGTGGCGCACGATCACCTCGAGCGCCCGCTGACCCCGACGCTGGTCCCATCCCGCACCGCGGGTGAGCGCGACAGCCACGTGCCCTCCGGACTCCTCATACGAGCGGAAGACGTTGTCGAACTCGGGCGCCAGGCCGATGTCGTGCAGCACGGCGGCGACGTACAGGAGTTCGTGGTCGATGTCCGTCCGATCCTCGACGACCGCGAACGCCTCGGCCCACAGCCACGACCGCAGCACGTGATTCAGCATGCTCGGCGAGTGATACTGCGTCGCGAGAGACAGAGCGGCGCGGGCGGCGGCCGTGTCCGGCTGCGCGAACGAGGCGAGTGTCAGGTGGGCGGGCGTCGCGTTCTCACTCATGCCGGTCAGCGTATCGCTGAGGCCGCTCACGACGAGAACGGCGGATGACACTCGGATGACAGAATGACGGAATGCGGCTGCACACGGCGACCTCCGGCTCAGGCGAGCACCATGTCGGTCTGATCCACGGGCTCGGCGCCGACGGCACGACGTGGCAGCCGTTGATCGATCTGATGCTCGCCACGGGGCGATACACCGTGACGACGGTCGATCTCCGGGGGCACGGGCGCAGCGACCGCGCGTCGTCGTACACGCTGGGCGAATTCGCCGACGACGTCGTGGAGTCGCTGCCGCAGGGGCTGCACAGCGTCGTCGGACACTCGCTGGGTGGTGCGGTGCTCGTCCGTGCGGTCGAACGGCTCCGCCCTGCGCGTGCGATCTACCTCGACCCCGGGTTCGGCCTCGCGCTTCCCACCGCTGGCCTCGCCGGCCGCGCCTTCTGGGCGGTTCCGGCGCTCACTCTGGGGGTCGTCGGTGCACGGCAGGCGCGTCGCAGCGCGTCGCAGCGCGCTGTCTACTCCGAGAGCATCCGGGAGTCGATGAAGGAGAGCCAGCGGCGCTTCGACTCGAAGATGGCGATCGGCGTGTTCCGCGAGATCGCGTTCCACCCGGTCGCGATCGCAGCTCCCGCGGTGCCGTCGACGATCGTGCTCTCCGACGAGTCGCCCGCCGTGCTGTCCGATGAGATGGCGGCCGGGCTCGAGCGCGAAGGCTGGGGCATCCGTCGGATCTCCGGCATCCATCACGACATGCACCTGGAAGATCCCGAGCGGGTGTTCGGAGTCCTCGAGGACGTGCTCTGAGCCCTCGCCTAGGGTGAGGGGGTGCAGCCCTCGACCCGCCCCGACTCGGCCGTGCGCACGCGGCGCCGACGGCTTCTGATCGCGGCCGTCCTGGTCATCGTGGTCGGCCTCGCCGTGCACCTGATCGGCAGCGGCCCGGTGGCGGACTTCGCCGGCGACGCGCTCTACGCCGTGATGATCTACCTCGTCATCGCCATCGTGTTCGCGCGCGTCGCCTCCTGGGTCGTCGGCGCGGCCGCAGTAGTCGTCTGCACCCTGATCGAGGTGTTCCAGCTCACCGGTCTCCCCGGAGTGTGGGCACACGCGTTCTGGCCCGTGCGACTAGTGCTGGGTGCCGGCTTCGACGCGCGCGACCTCATCGCCTATGCGGTGGGCGCCGCACTGGCAACCGTGTGCGATCTGATTCTCAGGCGGCGGAGGGCTCCTGCGTGACGTCGGCGCGACGCTGGCCTGCGGCAGAGAGTACAGAGAGTTCCCCACGAGCGGGCACCCGGTCTCTAGCGGTCGTTCGATGACGAGGTCCGGGCCTTGCTGTCCGGAACCGCCGGAACCCGCTGGGCTCAGACGGTGCTTTGCGACGGTTCTTCGTCCGCCGCCTTCTGCCGCGATCTGACTGCGGCGAACGCTGCCGACCACGCTGCACCTACTCCGGCGGCCATCGCGCTGGCTGCCGTCATGTGCGCGCCGGACTCCGTCATGGCCGATACGACGAACCACACCACGGCAACGCCGATTCCTACGATGGCTCCGACGGAGATCAGCCTGAATGTCGTGCGCAGCCGTCGAGTTCGGTACGGATCGGTTGCCCTGTTCTGGTGCATGATCCGATCAAACCGTCCGAGTCCCGCGAGGGCATCCCCCTCGCGGGGGACCTGGGGGATGACATGGGAAGCGCGCTTCGTTCCCGAGCATCAAGGATTGAAGCGCGCCAACCCCTACGCGGCGCTCTCGCGCACGGCAGGCCGGGTGAGACGCGGGATCAGCGACGGCGTGTTCTCGCGGTACGCGATGTAGTCGGCGCGGTCGCCCCACTTCTTCTCGGCACGTGCTTCGAGAAGGGGGATGCCGCTGACTCGCGTGAGCAGCAGGATCACGAAGAGGGGCGACAGGATCGCGACCCACTGCCATCCGGCGAGCACGGGTGCAGCGGTGAGGAAGACGCCCACCCAGAGCACGATCTCACCGAAGTAGTTGGGGTGGCGCGAGCGCGACCACAGGCCGGTGCGGATGAACTCGTCCTTGTGGGCCGGGTCTGCACGGAACGCCGACTTCTGCGCGTCGGCGACGATCTCGATCACCAGGCCGAGCGCCCACACGATGATGCCCACGATCGTCAGCCATCCGATGGGGGCCCGCGCACCGGCATCCGTGCTGATCGCGATCCACGCCGCGGCTGCCGTGATCGACACCCACGCGCCCTGGATCACCCACACCTGCAGGAAGCGCACGGGGGAGCCCTTGATCTCGTCGAAGCGTCCGTCGGACCCGGCCTTGTGCACGCGCATGGCGAGGAACGATCCGAGGCGCGCGGCCCACAGGATCACCATCGCCGCGAGGATCCAGCTGCGGGCGTCGGGCATGGGAGTCAGCAGCACGAGGGCCACGGAGATCGCCAGGAACGTGAGGCTGCCGGTGAGGTCGAAGAACCGCTCGGTGCGCAGGATCATCGCCGGGATGAAGGCGAGGATCTGGATCGCGTACGCCGCGGCGACGGCCAGGGCGAACAGCGGGATGCCGCCCAGCGTCGCACCTCCCTGACTGCCGGCGAGTGCGACGAGCGCCCCGATGACGAGTGCGACGATGATCGCGATGAGCGAGGCGCGCGAGGACTTGGGCTTCGTGGGGGTGGGGGAGGACATCGTGTTCTTTCCGGTTCTCAGAGGTACAGGTCTTCGACGGTGGCGCCGGCGCGATCGAGAACCACGCTCCGCTTGAGCTTCATGGTGGGCGTGACCAGGCCGCGGTCTTCGAGGTCGGCGAAGACCACGCTGAAGCGACGCACCTGTTCACTGCGTGCCACGAGCGCGTTCGCGGCGTCGACGGCACGCTGCAGGTGGGTGCGAAGCGCGGGGTCGGTGACCTCGCGGATGTCGGGCTGGGTGACGGCGGGGATGATGGTGCCCTGCGCGTCCGCCCATGCCAGGGTCTGCTCGGGGTCGAGCACGAGCAGCGCCGAGAGGTACGGCTTTCCCTCGCCCACCATCACGGCGTGCGAGACGAGCGGATCCGCTTCGACGGCACTCTCCCAGCGGGTCGGCACGATCGTCTTCCCGTTGGAGGTCACGATCACATCCTTGAGGCGGCCCTCGAGGATCAGCCTGCCCTGGTCGTCGAGACGCCCGAGATCGCCGGTGCGGAAGAAACCGTCCACGAAGGCACCCTCGTCGTGGGCCGGATTGCGGTATCCGCCGAAGACACCGAGGCCTCGGGCGAGCACTTCGCCCTCGTCGCTGATGCGCACCGTGAGCCCCGGCAGGGGAGAGCCGACACTGCCGGAGGAGATGCGACCGGGCAGGTTGCCGGTGAGGGGTGCCGTCGTCTCGGTGAGGCCATAGCCCTCGATGACGGGGACCCCGATGCCGCGGAAGAAGAGCGAGAGCTCGGTGTCGAGCGCTGCTCCACCCGACAGGATGTAGCCGACGCGTCCGCCCATCACGGTGCGCAGGCGCCGGTAGAAGAGCGCGTCGAAGAAGCGGTGACGCAGGATGAGCCCGCGGTCCCTCGGCACACGGCGGCCGGCGTCGACGCGCTCGGCACGGCGGCCCCAGGCGATGGCCGTCGAGCGGGCCTTCGCCCACACCGCCGAGAGCTTCTTCTCGGCGGCCTTGTCGCCTGCGGCCGCCTGGATCTTCTGCAGCACGCGTGGCACGACGACCAGGAACGTCGGGCGCAGCGTGTCGAGGGTGGCGACGACCGTCGACGGGTCGGACAGGTGCGCGATGCGCATGCCGCTGGCCAGGCAGATCAGCTGCAGCCCGCGCGCCAGCACATGGGCGAGCGGCAAGAAGATGACGGTGTTCCCGCTCTCGTTCACGATCTCGTGGTACGCGGCGGCGATGTTGAGAACCTGCCCGAGGAAGTTCCGATGAGTGAGCACGACGCCCTTGGGATCACCGGTGGTGCCCGAGGTGTAGACGATCGTCGCGGGGTCGTCCTGCGAGGCCGACGTCCTGCGCGCCTCGAGCTCCTCGTCGGAGACATCGACGCCGCGCGCGACCAGGTCGATGAGAGCGCTGGGCGACGCGACATCCATCGTCCAGGCACCGAGCGTGACCGCATCCGTCTTCACGAGTGCCGCCTGCAGAAGGGCCGCATGCTCCATGGTGCCGCCGATCGCGAGACGTACCCCGGCATCCGCGACGATCGCGTCGACCTGGGATGCAGAGGAGGTCTCGTAGATCGGCACGACGACCGCGCCGGCGAACCAGGACGCGAGGTCGGCGACGGCCCATTCGTAGCGCGTCGGCGCCATGATCGCGATGGGGTCCCCGGCCTGGATGCCCGAGGCGATGAAGCCCTTCGCCAGGGCGCGCACCTCGTCATAGAACGCCTGCGTCGTGATCGGTCGCCAGGGTGCTGCGGCATCCGCTCCCGCGACCTCGAAGGCGACGTGATCAGGAGCGGCGGCGACGCGTGCCACGAGCAGGTCGGTGACGTTGCGGTACCCGTCGAGGTCTGCACGCGGCGGGGTCGATGACTCGATCATCGGGGCTCCTCTCGGGCGCGCGGAAACGGGCCCATCAGTTGCTGTTCGGAGCCGAAGAGGAAACGGATGGGAGAAGAGTCACCCTATCTTCGCCCGTAGTCTGAGTCGGAGAGCTCGATGGGTGCCTCAGAGACAGGGGATCGAACCGGTGACGACGACTTCGACGACGGGTAGTTCGCCGACGACGCCTGCGGCAGGGCGCGGCCGACGCGTCTGGATCACGGTGGGGGCAGTCGTGCTGGCGGTCGGTGGCTATCTGACCGCGGCAGCGATGGTGTCCAACTCCAGCGATCCGTCGGAGGCAGTGCGCTCGTACCTCACGGCGATCGCCGACGGCGATGCATCCACCGCCGCGCAGATCGTCGACCCCGACGCATCCGGTACCGACGCGACCTACCTGACCGATGACGTGCTCGGCGCCGCCACCGAGCGCATCGAGGTGGTGTCTGTCACGACGACCACGCGGGAGGGCGACACCGCGGAGGTGACGGCGGTGATGGAACTCGCCTCACAGACCTTCACCCATACGTTCACGATGACGAGAGATGCGGGTGCCTACTGGCTGCTGCAGTCGGGGTGGCGCGCAGACGCGCCGCTGACGGTCGAGGCGACCGTGGCCGTGCGGGACAGCATCTCCCTCACGGGTGTGGAGCAGGTCGATCTCGCCGGGACCGAACTCGAGCTTGCAGTGAAAGATGTCGCCGGAGTGTCTGCGAACTCCCGGTCGGAGCCGGTGCAGGTGTATCCCGCCGTCTACGAGGTGACCGGCCCAGACCTGGGTGAGTATTTCGCCGTCGCACCCGATGAGCTGGCAGCCATCCCGCCGACAGCGACGGCCGAACTCTCGGTGGCGGCGACAGAGGCGCTGCAGACGGCTCTGCTGGATGCGGCGAGCGTCCAAGCAGACGCCTGTGTCGAACCCGGAACCTCGGTGGATGCCGTCTGCCCTCTGCTCTTGAGGCAACAGGACCCATCGACGACCGGGGTCATCCAGGCGCCGTACAACGTCACCTTTCGCACCGACCACCGCTTCATGGTCGACGTCATCTTCTGGTACCGCCCGGAGGGAGGAACCTCGTCGGGGACCGGCACGACCGATTACACGACCGATCTCATCGGCACATACACGGTGGACGGCGACGACGTGACGGTCGAGTTCATCCCCTGGGACGGCCTCTGACAGCTCGGGAAGTCACATGTGGAGGGGCTGACGGGAATCGAACCCGCGCTATCTGCTTGGGAAGCAGAAGTTCTGCCATTGAACTACAGCCCCGCACCTGCATCCGAAGAGCAGGTGACGCCAGCCTACCCGTCTGATCCGTCATGGCCAAAGTGTCGGCGGCATGCGGCAACTAGGCTGGGGCCGTGCTTCTCAGCGACCGCGACATCAGAGCAGAACTCGCATCCGGCCACATCGGACTGGATCCGCACGAGCCGGAGATGATCCAGCCGTCGAGCATCGACGTGCGCCTGGACCGCTACTTCCGCCTCTTCGACAACCACAAGTACCCGTTCATCGACCCGTCGGTCGATCAGCCGGAGCTCACGCGGCTGATCGAGGTCGACCCCGACGAGCCGTTCATCCTGCACCCCGGCGAGTTCGCGCTCGGTGCGACCTTCGAGCAGGTCTCGCTGGCGGATGACATCGCAGCGCGCCTCGAGGGCAAGTCGTCGCTCGGTCGCCTCGGCCTCATCACGCACTCGACCGCCGGGTTCATCGACCCGGGCTTCACGGGACATGTCACGCTCGAGCTCGCGAACGTCGCGACGCTGCCGATCAAGCTGTGGCCGGGAATGAAGATCGGCCAGCTGTGCTTCTTCCGGCTGACATCACCGGCCGAGAACCCGTACGGCTCAGGTCCCTACGGCAACCGCTACCAGGGGCAGCGTGGGCCGACGGCATCCCGGTCGTTCCAGAACTTCCACAAGACGGACGTCGGCACGACCGACGTCGGAGCCGTAGGGGGCTGACATGAGCGGTGACAGCAGAGATCCGTACGACCCGTCGGAGGATGCTGTCATCCCGCCGCCTCCGTTCGAGAGCGCGATTCCGGATGCGGTGATTCCGCCGCCTCCGCCGGAGTCGTCGGTTCCGGATGTCGTGATCCCGCCGCCTCCCCCCGAGGCGATGCTTCCGGCCACCCGCCGGACTCGGCCGAAGCCGGCGATCCTCACGGGCGACCAGCCCGCCCCCGTCGCTGACGACTGGGCTCAACCGTCGGTCGCCCCCGAGGTTCCGACGTCCGGCGGATACCGCGCGCTGACCTTCGTGATCTTCACGTTCCTCCTGCTGCTCCTCGCCGCGGCGATCATCGGCGCGATCTACCTCGGGGTCACGACCTTCGGGCTGTCGGCCGTCGACTCCTCCTCGATCGCAGCCGCTGCGACATCCTGGACCGGTTGACGTGGGGGACCTCACCTACGACCCCGAGGTCGACGCGGCCTACGCCACGATCGGGCGGCCGATCCGGCCCGGCGAGGCGGCGCGGCAGGTGCCTGTGGCGTTGCCCGACGGTGTGTCCGGCGAACTCATCCTCGATTTCGATCGCGACGGTCATCTGCTCGGGGTCGAGATCCTCGGCGCATCAGGGCTGCTCCGGCCGGAGGATGTCCGCGGTCAGTGAGGCAGCAGGGTCGCGACCGGGCCTCTTCTGATCCCGCGTCGTTCACCCGCGCGCACGCAGAATGGCCCCGCCTGACCGGGGTCAGGCGGGGCGTTCCGGTGATCGGATGCGGTCAGGCGTCGCGACCGCGGGAGAACCCGGCGTCGAAGCCGCGCTCGTAGGCGTGCTGCGCCGCGCGGGCGGTGCGGTGGTCCCCGCGGTTGTGGCCGTGGCCGTGGCCGGGACCGAAGCCGTGGCCGTGGTGGTGGCCGGGACCGAAGCCGTGGCCGTCGCCGTGCCCGTGGCCGCCGCGCTCGTCGGCGTAGCGGTCGTGCCCGCGGTGTCCGCGGTGCGCGCAGGCGCGGTCGGCGAAGGCGGAGTCGGCGCCGAACTCGGCATCCGCACCGTGCTCATGCCCGTGCTCGCGCCCGTGCTCGTGACCCGGACCGAAGCCCGAGCCGAAGTCGCGACCGCGTCCGAACGGGCGGCCGTGACGACGGCCGAAGCCGGGGCCGAAGCCGTGTCCGGGGCCGAAGTCGTGTCCGAACCCGCGAGGGCCGAAGCCCTGGCGACGGCCGCGTCCACGGGGAAGAGGGGCCTCCTCGTCCCAGCCGAATGCGCGGGCGATCTGCTCGAGCGAGGCGAGGGTGGTGGCGAGCTCCTCAGGGCTCACGGCGTCGGTGACCTTCGCGCGGATGCCGTCGACGATGCCGCCGAGGCGTTCCTTGGCGGCGCGACCGTCGTCGGTGAGCATCCAGCCGTCGCCATCGGCGACGACCCATCCGCGCTCGACGAGGTCGTGCAGCTTGTGGGCGTTCAGCGGGCGGCGCGCGGGCGCCGTGCCGTCGATCACGTTGAGGATCCGCCAGTCGCGGCGGCTCGCCTGCTCGCCATCGAAGGCCGAGGCGAACTCGGCGGCCATCAGGCGGTCGACCGCCTTGATCCAGAAGCCGAACGGGCGGGGAGTGCTGTCTGTGTTCTGAGTGTCAGAGGTGTTCATGAGTGATTCCTTAGATGTCATGAAGCATGTGATTGTCACTATGCATGTATATGTAGTGTGACATGCAGTTCTGATGCATGTCAAGTCGCATGTAAAATCGTGGGGTGAGCGCCGAAGAGAACGACCCCGCCGAGGCCATCGCCCGCGCCCTGTCCCGTCTGCGCGGACGCCGTCCGGGCGAACGCGGTCGCGGCCCCCGCGGAATGGGTGGCCCCCACGGCTGGCATGGCGGTCCTCATCCTGATCATTTCGAGCAGGGTGGTCACGATCATGGCCATGGTCACGCGCACTCGGGGCATCCCGGCATGCCGCCGTGGATGAACGACCCGTCCGGCCGCTTCGGAGGACCGGCCCGGATGCGGATGCTCGAAGCGCTCGCCGCGGCTGCCACGCCCTTGAGCGTGAGCGACCTCGGAGCGGCGATCGGCGTCGATCAGCCGCGCGCCTCGCGACTCGTGCAGCAGGGGGTCGCGCACGGTTTTGTAAGACGCGAGGCGGATCCTGACGATGCGCGGCGCACGCGCATCGCGCTGACGGACGAGGGTCGAAAGGTCGCTCGAGGCATGCGGGGCGAGCGACGTGAAGCACTCGGCAAGGCGCTCGCGGCGTTCACCGAAGACGAGCGCGAGCAGCTCGCGAACCTGCTGAACAAGCTCGCTGACAACTGGGAGAGCTGAGCGCTCGATCGGCGTCTCGCTGGCGCTCGTGGCGTTCGTGATCGGCATTCCGGAACGCTGCTCCGGTGTTCCGGAATATGCTTCTGATCTGGTCGAAAAGCGGCTGACTCTGCGCGTCGAATGTCGGTGGCCCCGAGTTGGATGGAGGCATGTCATCCCGCACTCGCACCCTTGTCGATCAGGTCGTCGCCGACCTCGATCGGGTGCTGTCCGACGATGCGCTCGCGGGGCTGTCCGACGCGGAACGGGTAGAGGTGCTGCAGGCGGCCGGCGCGGCGTTCCGGCGGGTGGAGGCCGTGGTGGTCGAGACGATCGCCTCGACGGATGCGGTGGACTTCCCGCATTCCACGGGCTGCCGCACGCCGAACGAACTGCTGCAGCGCACCCTGCTGACAGACGTGCGCGGGGCGTCACGGTTCGAGAAGGTCATCGCCCTGATCCGACGGAACGTGAACCTGGTGTCCGGCGATCGACTGCCCGCGCGGTGGCCGGCGTTGCGAGAGGCGATGCTCGACGGTGCGATCGGAGTCGCGGGGATGCTCGCGGCGACCGAGCCGCTCGAGAAGGTGTCGTATCGCCTCAGCGTCGATGATCGGCTCGAGGCCGACATGTGCCTCGCCCGGGCGGCACGGGGCATCAGACCTGATCCTGAGGGCGGCCCCGATGACGAGGTTCAGGGTCCGGCGCCCACTCTCGAAGAGCTGAAGCTGCTTGCCGAGACGCTGGTCGCGCTGCTCGACCCCGACGGAGACGAACCCGGCGACGAGCCCACCCGTCGACGAGGCATCACCCTCGGGCGGGTGCGTGACGGATTACGCTCGATCAAGGGGTATCTGACGCCCGAGGTCGCGGCGCAGTTGGAGCTGATCCTCGACGCGCAGAACAACCCCAAGGGCGACGGTCCGCCGAAGCCGGGCGTGGTGTTCACGCAGGGGGAGGGTGATGCCGACGAGCGCGGTGACGACGAGCGCGACGCCGAAGATGGTGACGCCGAAGAAGATCCGTTCAACGCGGATCCGCGCAACGTGATCGACGGCCGCACGGCCGCGCAGAAGCGGCACGATGCTCTTGCCGCGGCACTGGCGATCGCTGCACGCCACCGGGACATGCCCACGCTCGGCGGTGCGGGTCCGGTACTGGTCGTGACGGTCGATGCGAAGGACCTCGAGAGCAACACCGGGCGCGCGAGTGTCAGCGGTGCCTGGGGGCCGCTGCCTGTGAGCGTCGCCTCGCACGTCGGGTGCTCGGGAACGATCCAACGGGTTCTGATGGATGAGGGGCGGATCATCGGGATCACGACCACCGACCGCGTGTTCACGGTGCATCAACGCCGGGCAATCGTCGCCCGTGACAGAGAATGTCTGATCCCCGGATGTCACGTTCCGGCGTCGTGGTGTGAGTCCATCACGTAGTGGAGTACGCGAGGGGTGGGCCGACGCATACGGATAACGGTGTGCCGTTGTGCTGGTGGCACCACCGATCCCTCGGCACCTCCGGGTGGGAGATTCGGATGGACGACGGTCTCCCGCAGGTGCGGGGTCCGAGATGGTGGGATCCCGAACAGCGATGGCGTACCCCGCGACTCAGCGTTCCAGCGCGGGCGCAAGCGCAAGCGCGAGCGAACGCGCAAGCGAAAGCGAATGCGCAAGCACCGCCTGTCTTCACGCAGGCCCGGTGATGCGGCTACTGCTGTGCGCTTGCGTCTGCACTCGCGCGCTCGCCTTCGGCCTCACCGAAGACGAGCGAGTCCTCGTCGTCGACGGAGAGGGACAGAACCACGGTCTCGACGACCTCGTGCGCCTCGATCTGCTGCTCGATCTCGCGCAGGCGTCGGGCGACATCGTGCTCCTGGGCATCGCCGGCCAGGTCGACCTCGGCGACGATGAACAGCCGGTTCGGTCCGACGTACTCGATGTGCAGGTAGGTGAGGCGCTGGATCTGCGGCGAACCGAGCAGCGCGCGGCCCACGCGGTCACGCAGCTGCGGCGACGCGTTCGAGCCGACGAGGAACGCGATGTTGCGCCCGATCAGGATGATCGCCACGACACCGAGCAGGATTCCCACGAGGATCGATCCCACCGCATCCCAGGCGGCGACCCCGGTGATCTGATGCATCGCGATCGCCCCGGCGGCGAGGACGAGACCGATCAGGGCGGCCATGTCCTCGAAGAACACCGCGCGCAACGTCGTGTCGCTGGTGTCGAGCACATAGTCCCAGGTCGACGATCCGCGCTCACGCGCGAGCCGTCGCGACTTCACCATCGCCTGTGTGAACGACGCGCCCTCCAGCACGAACGCGATGCCGAGCACCGTGTATGCGACGGCGGGACTCTCGACAGGTCCGGTCTCCGACAGCTCCTGCACGCCATGCATGATCGACACGATCGACCCTGCGGTGAAGATCCCGAACGCGGCGATCAGCGACCAGACGAACGCCGCACGACCGTACCCGAGCGGATGCCGCTCGTCCTTCGCGCGGGCGCCACGGCGATCGGCGATGAGGAGGAAGATCTCGTTGCCGGCATCCGCCCACGAGTGCGCAGCCTCCGCCACCATCGACGCCGACGACGTGAGCACCGCCGCGACGGTCTTGGCGATCGCGACGAGGATGTTGGCGAGAAAAGCGATGATGACCGTCACGCGGTCAGGCTACTCCTCGCCGCCCGCTCAGACGTTCTGCGTCGCCTTCACCGGCAGCAACAGCAGGAAGCCCGCGATCAGCACGATCACGATGCCGAGGATGCCGTAGGACGTCGACCCCGAGAGCACGATCAGCAGCGTCCATGCGCCGGATGCCATCCAGCTCGCCGCCCGCCCCGTCGTGGCGTAGAGGCCGAAGATCTCTCCCTCGCGCCCGGCCGGGGTGATGCGGGCGAGGAACGACCGCGACGCCGCCTGGGCGGGGCCGACGAACGCGCAGAGCAGCAGTCCGCCGATCCAGAACACGATCGTGCCCCCATCCACCAGGAAGAACACGGCGAGGCCCGCGATCACCATGGATGCGAGGGAGATGAGGATGATCCGCTTCGGGCCGAAGCGGTCGTCGTAGCGTCCGGCGATGATCGTCGAGACTCCGGCGATGAGGTTCGCCGCGATGCCGAAGATCACCAGGTCGAGGAACTCGAAGTCGAAGACCTGGCTGGCGATGACCGCGCCGAACGCGAAGACGCCGCCGAGTCCGTCGCGGAACACCGCGCTCGACAGCAGGAACCAGAACGTCTGACGGGTCTCGGGATTGCGGTACAGGCCCGTGACGTCTTTCACGAGCAGCCCGTACGACGCGAAGAAGCCGACCTTGCGCTCGGGGCGGCCGAGCGAGGGCTCCGGCACGTTGAGGAAGATCGGGATGGAGAAGACGATCGCCCAGATCGCGCAGCCGACGGCGATGATGCGGAACGGCAGGCCGCCGTCCTCGGGCAGACCGAACCAGTCGAGCATGTAGAAGACGACGACGAGGACGAGCGCGATGATGCCGCCGATGTACCCGAAGCCCCAGCCGAGGCCCGAGATGCGTCCGACGGTCTTCGGGTTCGCGATGCCGATGAGCATCGCGTTCGAGTTCACGGCGGCGATCTCGCCGAACACGGAGCCGGCCGAGATCAATGCGACGCCGAGCCAGAACAGCGCCGGCGTCGGCTCGACGAACCACAGGCCGAACATGCAGGCGATGAGCGCGCCGGTGCCGATTCCGAGCCAGAGCTTCTGACGCCCCGCGGCGTCCGCCCGCTGGCCGAGCACCGGCGCGATCAGGAGGATCGCGATCCCGGCGATCGTCGACCCGAGGCCGAGACCCGAGGCGAGGTCCGCCTCGGCGGTTTCGCGGATCGGGTCCTTCGCGTCGAGTCCCGCGACCGACGCAGGCAGGAACGCCTCGGTCGTGAGGTACAGGGCGGTGAAGATGAAGGTGAGGATGACGGTGTTGAAGGGCTGCGTCGCCCAGTCCCACAGCGCCCACGAGTAGACCTGCTTCTTGGGGGCCGGTGTCTCGCCGCGCAGGTCGAGGCCGATGACTCCGACCGCGCCGCTGTTGGCCGTCGCAGCGGGCTCGGGCACCGCGCCGCTCTGCGGGGATTCGCTCATGCTCGAAGTCTGGCGGCGTGGGGTGAACGGACGGTGACGGCGCGCCGCGCGGCGGTCTCGGCTCCTCGGGTACCCCTCACCCCTTCGGGTACCGTCGAGGCATGTCGACGACGCCGGAGGTGCCTCGCGTCGTCCGTCGCGCCCCGCCTCGCACCGTCGTCCTGTTCGAGGGCCGCAGCGACAGCCTCGCTTTCATCGCCCTGGCGCGACGTCGGAGCCTCATGATCGAAGCCCTCGAGCTGGTCGACCTCGACGGAATCACCAACCTCCGCAAGACTCTGGCCGCGCTGCGGGCGGAGTCGGATGCTCCGCGCATACTCGGTCTTTACGACGCGGCCGAGGGCGACTACGTCGCGAAGATCCTCGTGGATGTCGGTGTCATCGCCGACGGCGCTGCTCCGAGCGCAGCCGGCTTCTACGGCTGCGAACTCGACCTCGAAGACGAGGTGATCGCGGCGGCCGGTCCTGAACTGGTGCTGGACACGCTGGCGGCTCGGGGCGAGCTCGCCCGATTCCAGGTGTTCCGGGGGCAGCCGGCCCAGCGCGAGCGCACCATCGACGAGCAGCTGCATCGCTTCGCGGGCACCGCCGCCGGCAGGAAGGCCCGCTTCTCGGCCGACGTGATCGATGCGCTGCCGCTCGAGCGGATGCCGCGGCCCCTCGACGATCTGCTCGACGCGGCCCTGCAGCCGTCTGACCTGCCTCCTGGCTGAGCGTCACGCATACGACGCGGCAAGCATCTCGGCGAACAGCTCCTCAGCGTCCCGCTCGACGCGGCGGCGGGTGAACCAGTCGCAGATGTTGACGCAGTCACGGTGCAGCAGGTCAAGGCCCTGCGGGTTCGCGATGATGTCGACGATCTGCGGCAGGTCGATCACCCGCACCCGGCCGTCGTGCACGAGCAGGTTGTAGGGCGAGAGGTCGCCGTGCGCGAAGCCGGCCGCGGCGAAGATGCGCATCAGGTCGACGATCTGGTCGTACAGGTCGGCCAGCTCGGCCCGGTCGCTGCGCACCGCCGCCAGTCGGGGAGCGGCGACGCCCGACTCATCGCCGACGAACTCCATGAGCAGCTCGGTGCCGTTGACCTGCACGGGGTAGGGCACGGGGGCGCCGAGTTCCCACATGCGGCACAGCGCATCGAACTCGGCGAACGACCACTGCGCTGCGGCGACCGCCCTGCCGTGCTCGGACTTCTTGGCGAGCGCCCTGGTGTCGCGGGTGTTCCTGGTGCTGCGACCCTCGGTGTAGACGCCGGAGCGGTGGAAGCTGCTGTGGTCGGTGTCGCGATAACGCTTGGCGGCGAGCAGCGTGCGCTGCGCGGGGTCGTCGGGTACCGCCCGTTCGAGCAGGAACACGTCGGCCTCCTTGCCGGTCTTGAGGATGCCGAGCTCGGTGTCGAGCGCGCCGGCGCTCGTCACGACCCAGGCAGGCCACGGCAGGGGGCCGCGCTCCGACGGGGTGATCGCCGGCCAGGTGGTCCAGCGCTGGCCGTCGCCGGGTTCGACATCGGCGAACGTCGGGACGGATTCGAAGGGAGAGGCGTCGAACGCCGACGCGGTCGACGAACGGGTGGAGAGGCGGGAAGAGGATGCTTCGGAAGAAGCGAAGAGATCAGACACGGTGTGGCTCCGAGAGAGGGAGGCCACCGCGGATCAGGAGCGGGCGGCCTCGAGAGGAAGGAAGTCGGCGAGGGGCGCGACAGAGACGGCGTTCATGTCATCCACTCCTCTCGCTGAGACCTTCCGGGAGAACCCCGGTGCGTCGTCGAGCCTAGGGGGCGCGGGCCGGTGCTGTCCAGACCCGATCTGCTGCACGGCCCGGTCCGATGCTTCCTTGGCCCGGTCCGGACGAATGGTCGGATGCCGTGGACGCCGCGTCGGGTGCCGCAGCCCGGCGCCTGCGAGTGTTGAACCATGACCACGACCGCGCCCGTACCCGTGACGACCTCGCTCACCCACAGCATCCGCTATGGCGGACTCATCGTCCTGATGCTGATGGGTTTCCTGCTCGTCACCGCGGAGTTCCTGCCCAACGGTGTGCTCACCGAGATGGCCGATGCCCTCGGCGTCACGCCAGGACAGGCCGGGCAGACCGTGACGGTCACCGCTCTCGTCGGCTTGATCGTCGCACCCACGGTCGGCCTGATCTTCCCCCGCCTCGACCGCCGGTCGCTGCTCATCTGGATGGCGCTCGCCGCCGCCGCATCCAACCTGATCGTCGCGATCGCGCCGAACCTGCTCATCGTCCTGCTTGCACGGTTCCTGCTGGGAGCGGCGATCAGCGCGTTCTGGGCGATGTCGATCACTGTCGCCGTGAGGCTCGCGGGCCCCGAGCACCTCGGGCGCGGGGTCATGTTCACCTCCGCCGGAGTCTCGCTCGCCACGGTCGCGGGCGTGCCGCTCGGCGTCATGCTCAGCGAGATCGTCGATTGGCAGACGGTGTTCGCGATCGCCGGCGTGCTCATGGTTCTCCTGGCCGTGGCGCTGCGATTCATGCTGCCGTCGGTGCCTGCAGAGCAGGCGTCGAGCATCCGTCTGCTCGTCGACACTCTGCGTCGCCCCGGCATCGCGCTCGGCATGGTCGGGCACGTGCTCGTGGTGCTCGGGCACTTCCTCGCCTACACCTACGTGCGGCTGGCGCTCGAGCGCATCCCCGCGGTCGAGCCGTCGACGATCATCCTGCTGCTCGCCCTCTTCGGCGTCGGTGGACTGGCCGGCAACCTCGGACTCGGGTTCTTCATCGACCGCACGTTCGCGTTCTTCGCCGTTTTCGCTCCGCTCGTGATCGCCGTGTCGGTGCTGTCGATGATCTTCCTCTCCGGGTCCGTCCTCGGCATCGGCATCGTCGTGCTGGTGTGGGGCTTCTTCTTCTCGTCGTGGCTGCTCGTGATCAACACCTGGGTGGGGCACCGCACCCCCGACCGACTCGAAGCCGGCGGAAGCCTCGTCGTCGTCGGATTCCAGGGGGCGATCACGATCGCAGCGGGCCTCGGCGGACTGCTCGTCGACACCCTCGACGTCGAGTTCGTCTACGTTCTCGGGGCCATCTCGCTGCTGGTCGGCGCCGTGCTCTTCGGAATGTCGAACCGCCGAAGCACGGCAGCAGCCGCGCTCGCCTGAGTCGCCTCGTTCGCTCGTCGCCTCGTTCGCTCGTGGTCTCCGTTTCCACTCGCACCCGGGCACAGATTCGGATCGGGCCTTCGACACACCGACCGTCGGGCGACAACGGGCGGCGTGTCGGGCTCGGGCTCCGAAGTTGTGCCCGGCGGTGGGGCGCGGCCTCGGCGCGGGCTCGGAAGTCGTGCCCGGCGGTGGGGCGCGGCGTCGGGCTCGGGTGTGGCGGTGTGCGGGGTCGCCGGGCTCAGGCGGGGACGGCGGTGAGCTCGGACGACCGCCACGCAGACGGGGTCTGGCCGGTGCGGCGGCGGAACGCGCGGCTGAAACCCTCGTCCGAGGCGTAGCCCAGCTTGCGCGAGGTCTCGCTGACGGATCGGCCGGCGCTCAGCATCCGCTTGGCCGTGTCGATGCGCACCTCGGTGACGTAGTCGGCGGGGGAGCGGCCGATCGCGCTGCGGAAGCGCTCGGCGAAGACCGAGCGCGACATCGCCCCGATGCTCGCGAGCCGCTCGACGGTCCACTCGCGACCGGGCTGCTCATGGATCGCCTCGACGACGCGGTCGAGGAACGGATCCTTCGAGACCGACGGCCAGCCCGCGGGCGCGCAGCCGTTCGCGGCCCAGGCGCGGATGACGCTGAGCAGCACGGTCTGCGCCATCATGCGGCAGATCACGGGGTCGCCCTGACGAGTCGGGCACGTGGCGGGGTCCGTGGGACCCATGCTGCCGGCGAGTGCTGCTGCGGCGGGCTCGAGAGCGTCGAAGGACATCACGGTGATCGGGTCGGGGAGCACGGCGGCGAGCATCGAGGCGCTGTCCGAGAACTCGAGGTCGACCACCACCAGGTCGGTCGCAGACCCCGCTTCGAGAGCGATCGGGGCTCTGCCGAGCGTGAGGAACGCGTCGCCCCTGACGAGACTCGCACTCAGGGGCCGGTCATCGACAGGCACGATCTGCGCCGTGCGATCGACGTCGAGGCGGCATCCTGTGGTGAGGGGCGGATGCCCGCTCACCGAACCGTCGGCGATGTAGACGAGAGTGGCGGCGCCCGAGGGCAGTGGCAGGAGGCCGCCTGCCGCCAGCGCGACGCGTCGGGCGATGCCCACGCGCAGGTCGACGGAGTCGAGCACCTGCCCGAGGGCTGCGGAATCGACGGTCACCATGCCTTCGGCAACGCCCGGGGGCTCATAGCTATTCCGGATACGCTGGAAGGACCCCACCCGAGGAGTCCCGTGTTCCGCACACCCGACCGCCTGTTCCGAGTCCTCGCGATCGCGGAGGCGATCACCTGGACCATCCTCATCTCGGCGATCATCGCCCGTGCCGTCGGTGCCCCCGGCGTCGTCGTGACGGTGGGCGGTGGCATCCACGGCTTCGTGTTCCTCGCGTACGCGGCGACCGCCGTGCTCGTCGCGCTGAACCAGCGCTGGCACCTGGGCGTCGCGATCCTCGCCGTGGTCAGCGCGATCGTTCCCTACGCGACGATCCCCATGGAGATCTGGCTGCACCGCACCGGTCGCCTGGCCGGCGACTGGCGGCTCGAGCAGACCGCCGACCCGCGTGACGCCCGCTGGTACGACCGGCTCATGCGGTGGTTCCTGCGCCGTCCGTGGGTGCTCGCGATCCTGCTCGTCGTCGGAATCGTCGCGCTGTACGTGATCCTGCTGCTGGTCGGTCCGCCCGGCGGCAAGTGACGCCCACCCGGCGGCAAGTGACGCCCGCCCGGCATCACTGCACGACGACGGCGTTCTTGTCGATGACCTCGGCCATCGTCGCGTCGATGTCGCCACCCGTGCAGTCGACGATCACATAGAGCCCGACGCCGGTCGCGGTGAAGGCCCGCGCGGCCATGCTCCACTTCCGCTCGCCGGCTTCGCCCTCGACCTGCCGGTTCTCGACGTCGGTGTTGCCGCCGATCTGGTAGCTGAAGGCGCCGGTCGAGGAGAGCGGTGTGATGGCCGCCGCATCCGCCTCACCCAGGATCACGGCGAGCATCGCATCCGAGCTGACGCTGTCATCGCCCGCGACCGTCGGCACATCGGGGATGAGCCCCTGCCAGAACTGCGCGGTGCACGTGTCGTCGATCGTGCCGTAGGTCCAGCCGCCGTTGCCGTCGTCGGGCTTGACGATCTTCCAGCCGTCGTCGACCACGAAGCCGTCTCCCCACTGGATGTAGGCCGTGGCCGGCAGGTCGGCCCCCTCAGCGAAGGTCAGCGATGCGGGCACGTCTCCGGACGGCTGCTCGGTCGGGCTCGCGGTGGGGGCCGGGTCGGGGCCGTCGCCGTCGGGGGTGTTCACGGGGATCTGCGCGTACAGGCACCCGCTGAGCGGCAGCACTGCCAGAGCGAGCACCGAGGCGGCGGCGAGGCGGACGAGCGGAGAAACCTGCGAGATGCGCGTCATGCGGGTCAGCCTAGCCGGGGCCCGCGCGATCCTGCGGGATGGCGGGGCAGGGCTGTCAGTGCGCGGATGCGATGCCGACGGCATCCTGCACCATCACCGACGCGACGCGCGCCCCCGCTCCCGCCGCGACGATGAGCTGCTGGGGGCCGGGGATCGCCGCATCGCCGGCGGCATAGAGCCCCGGGATGTCGGTGCGCCCCGAGCGATCCGTCACGAGATGTCCGTCGTGATCGATCGACGGCGCGAAGCCACGCAGGAACGACAGATCGGTCTCCCACTCCGGCCGGACGAACCCGCCCTCGACCGGGATGACGGATCCGTCGTCGAGCCTGATCGCCTCGATGCGGCCGCGATCGCCGACGAGTTCGGAGATCGGATGCCGCGCGACCGCGACGCCCGCTGCGGCCAGCTCGGCCTCCTGCGCGCTCGTCACGGTGTCGGCGCCGAGCGTGAAGACGGTGAGATCCTCGGTCCAGCGCGCGATGAGTCGGGCGCGGTCGGCGAGGTCCTCGGTCGTGCCGATGAGCGCGAGTCGCCTCCCGCGCATCTCCCACGCGTCGCAGGCCGCGCAGCTGAACAGGCTGATGCCGTAGAAGCCGCGCAGGTTGGGCACGTCGGGGAGGGTCTCGCGCAGCCCGGTCGCGAGCAGCACCGAGTGCGCGGTGACGATGTCGGTCGGATCCTTGCGGCCGATGGATGCTGTGAACCGGGGGCGCCCCTCGCCGGCAGGCGGCGCGAAATCGGCATCGGCATCGGCATCGGCATCGGCATCCACATCGACTCCCGGTTCCCGCCGTGCGAGATCGAGGACTCGCACCCGGGTGCGCACCTCGATGTTCGGGTAGGCGGCGAGCTCCTCGCGGGCGATGCGCCGCAGCTCGTGCGGGGGCACCCCGTCGCGAGTGAGGAACCCGTGCGAGTTCAGAGTGGCGGCGTTGCGAGGGCGGTCCGCGTCGACGACGAGCACGCGCATGAGTGAGCGTCCGAGGTTGAGGGCGGCGGAGAGCCCGGCGGGGCCACCGCCGATCACGAGCACGTCGTAGGCGTCGGTGTCACTCATGCGCATCCTCCCTCGAGAAGAGCGGTGCTCACCCTGCGGTCGGACGCGCGAGCGCCGATCCTGGCGGCGCCGCCGGCGGTCACGCGGCTCTGCCGAGCACGGACCCACCGGTACCAGTCTGCCATCTCTCGGCTGAGGGTCGCCTAACTATGCTGTGCTCTCCGGTGACCGCACGGTGGTCTCGGTCGACCGCGCCAAGGACTCCCGATACTGGCTCAGGGTGACGACGTCGCCGATCACGACGACGGCGGGAGAGCGCACCTGCCGGGCGGCGGCGAGGTGCGCGATCGTCCCGAGCGTGCCGACGGTCACCCGCTGGCGCTCACCGAATCCGTCTTCGATGATCGCGACGGGGCAGTCGGCGCCGCGCGGCCCTGCGGCGAGGACATGCGCGGAATGCCCGAGCGTATTCACGCCCATCAGCAGCACGACGGTGTGGTCGCGCCCCCCGCCGAGAGCCTCTATCTGATCGTGGGCGCTGGCGACGGTGAACGTCTCCGCGACGCCGCGCTGCGTCAGCGGGATGCCGGCGAGGCCCGGCACGGCGACGGCGCTCGTCACTCCGGGAATCACCTCGACCCGGATGCCGGCGGCCTCGCAGAACAGCTGCTCTTCTCGTCCTCTGCCGAAGACGAACGGATCGCCGCCCTTCAGACGCACCACGCGGCGACCCTGCCGGGCGAGCGAGACGAGCAGCTCGTTGATGCCGTCCTGCGGCACCGGGTGGTGGCCGGGGAGCTTGCCGACGTCGATGACCTCGGCGTCGATCCGCACGCCGTCGTCGGCGAGCTGGGCGAGCACGGCCCGCGCTCCGAGGCGGTCGGCGACGATCACGTCGGCCTCCTGCAGTGCGCGGAGTCCCCGCACGGTCAGCAGCCCGGCATCACCCGGGCCTGCGCCGACGAGGATGACGGATCCGGTCATCATGGGCGTGCGGCGCCAGCGGTCGAGCCGGCGATCGGGCCCGTGATCGGGCCGGAGATCGGGGTGGCGCTCTCGAGCAGTCGCGCAGACGCCTGGTCGTAGCGGGCGATGACGAGGTCGATCAGCTGCTGCGGGACGGTGACGCCGTCGAGCAGGGGAGGCGTGACCGTGCGGCCGTCGGCCTGGCTCGCGGTCATGTCGAAGAAGAAGCCTCGTGCGAGCAGATACGTCGAGACGACCGCGTCGGGATGCTCTCGCAGTGCGCCGGGCAGGTCGGGCTGACGTGCGGCGAGGTAGGCGAGTTCGACCCGCGCACCGAGTCGGAGTGAGAGCAGCGAGGCCATGGCCTCGGCGTCCGTCAACGAGGCGGGGTCGCGCGAGCCGGCGACCGCGAGGATCACCGGCTCACGGGAGTCGAGATCGACCGCGGGTGTCTCGGTGGATGCTGCAGCGAGGCGATCTGCCAGCACCTCGGCGAGACGCGGGTCGGGCCCCATCGGGTCGCTGACCACAGCATCCGCCTTCTTCGCCGCCATGCCGTGCAGGTCGTGGTGCACGTGGAAGCCGCGCGAGAGCAGCAGGGGCACGATCACGACCGGACCGTCGATCGTCGGCAGGAGGTCGGCCGCGTCGGGCTGCTGCACGTCGACGAAGGCGCTGCGCACCTCGACGTCGGGGAGGGTCGTCGCGACGGCGTCGACCAGGTCGGCGATGGCCCGGGCGCCCTCGGCGTCCGAGGTCCCGTGCGAGACGGCGAGCAGGATCGGGCGGCGCATGCTGAGACTGTAGGCGAGCCGTGTGACGACGGTGTTTCGAGGATCTCGCCTCGTGGCACGAGCGGATGTGCGGGTCTGCCGGGCGAGCGCCTGGCCTGGAGTCGCCCGGTCAGGTGGCGGGCACGGAGCTCCGCCACGTGCGGAGCGCGAGGAGGACATCGGGGTCGAGGTCAGCCGTCCTCGACCAGTCCTCGAGATCGAGCGACTCGTACGCGTCGGCGAACGCGGACTCCGGTGTGTGGCCGAAGCGCGTCAGCACCGCTCGGCGTTCCTCGGCGTGCTGCGATCTGCTGCGGAGCGCCTCCATCGCGGCCGCGTTCACGAACGAGGTCGCGTAGTCGCGCCGCGCGGCTTCGGTGGTCACGTCGAGGGCTCGTAGCAGCATCATCGTGACGAGACCGGTGCGGTCCCATCCGGCCGCGCAGTGGAACAGGATGCCGCCTGGGCGAGCCGTCGCGAGCGCCTGCAGCACCCCCGCCATGCGATGCGGCAGGTCGGTGAGGTGCGGCACGTAGTAGAGAGGAGTGCCCCAGCGGCCATCCGCCTCGAGCGGCTCCCAGAAGTCGCGTTCCACTCCGTCGAGATCGACGGTGAGGAGGTCGATGTCATCCGGCACGCCCGGTGTGCGTTCTTCGGGTCGGCGCAGGTCGACCACTGTGGCGATCCCGCGTTCGCGCAGGAGGTCCCATCCCTCGGGCGACACGAGATCAGGGGCATCGGAGCGGATGAAGACGCCATGCGGGGTGACACTGCCGTCCTGGCGCTGAAGGCCCCCGAGGTCGCGCGCGTTCGCGAGGCCGGGGATGTCGAGGGGAGGGTGGCTCACGCGGGGATTCTTGCACGGCGGTCTGATTCCGCACCCGGAATCCAAAGTTGAGCCAGTTCATATCAACTTTGTTTGACAGCATCCGGAGGTCGGAGTACAGTTGAGTCATCGCGACTCAGGTTTCCCTGATCGCCCCGGATTTCCAGACCACATCAACCTCAGCAACAAAGGAGAATCACATGGCACGTGCTGTTGGAATCGACCTCGGTACGACGAACTCCGTCGTCAGCGTCCTCGAGGGTGGCGAGCCGAAGGTCATCGCCAATGCCGAGGGCTTCCGCACGACCCCCTCGGTCGTCGCGTTCACGAAGGACGGCGAGGTGCTCGTCGGCGAGACCGCGAAGCGCCAGGCCGTCACGAACGTCGACCGCACCATCGCATCCGTCAAGCGCCACATGGGCACCGACTGGACGTTCGACGTCGACGGCAAGAAGTGGACGCCGCAGGAGATCTCCGCGCGCATCCTCCAGAAGCTCAAGCGCGACGCCGAGTCCTACCTGGGCGACACGGTGACCGATGCGGTCATCACGGTCCCCGCGTACTTCAACGACGCCGAGCGTCAGGCCACCAAGGAGGCCGGTGAGATCTCGGGCCTCAACGTCCTGCGCATCATCAACGAGCCGACCGCCGCAGCTCTCGCCTACGGCCTCGACAAGGGCAAGGAAGACGAGCTCATCCTGGTCTTCGACCTCGGTGGTGGAACGTTCGACGTCTCGCTGCTCGAGGTGGGCAAGGACGACGACTTCTCGACCATCCAGGTGCGCTCGACCTCGGGTGACAACCGCCTCGGCGGTGACGACTGGGACCAGCGTCTCGTCGACCACCTGATCAAGCAGTTCAAGGAGACCACGGGCGTCGACGTCTCGGGCGACAAGATCGCCCTGCAGCGTCTCAAGGAGGCTGCGGAGCAGGCCAAGAAGGAGCTCTCCTCCTCGACCTCGACCAGCATCAACCTCCCGTACCTGTCGCTGACCGAGTCGGGTCCGGTCTCGCTCTCCGAGACCATCACCCGCGCCAAGTTCGAGGACCTCACCAAGGACCTGCTCGACCGCACCAAGAAGCCCTTCGAAGACGTCATCCGCGAAGCCGGCATCAAGGTCGCCGACATCGATCACATCGTGCTCGTGGGTGGATCGACCCGTATGCCGGCCGTCGCCGAGCTCGTCAAGCGCGAGACCGGCAAGGAGGCGAACAAGGGCGTCAACCCCGATGAGGTCGTCGCCGTGGGCGCGGCCCTCCAGGCCGGTGTCCTCAAGGGTGAGCGCAAGGACGTTCTGCTCATCGACGTCACGCCCCTCAGCCTCGGCATCGAGACCAAGGGCGGCATGATGACCAAGCTCATCGAGCGCAACACGGCCATCCCGACCAAGCGCAGCGAGACCTTCACCACGGCAGACGACAACCAGCCGTCCGTCGCGATCCAGGTCTTCCAGGGCGAGCGCGACTTCACCCGCGACAACAAGCCGCTCGGTACGTTCGAGCTCACCGGAATCGCCCCGGCTCCCCGTGGCATCCCGCAGATCGAGGTCACCTTCGACATCGACGCCAACGGCATCGTGCACGTGTCCGCCAAGGACAAGGGCACGGGCACCGAGAAGTCGATCGTCATCTCGGGCGGCTCGTCGCTCTCGAAGGAAGACATCGAGCGCATGGTGCGCGAGGCCGAGGAGAACGCAGCCGAAGACAAGGCTCGCCGCGAGGCAGCCGAGGTCCGCAACCAGGCCGAGACGCTCGCGTACTCGATCGACAAGCTGATCACCGAGAACGACGACAAGCTGCCCGAAGACGTCAAGACCGAGGTCAAGGCCGACGTCGACGCTCTGAAGACGGCTCTGGCCGGCGACGACGACGAGGCCGTGAAGACCGCGTTCGACAAGCTGAACCAGTCGCAGGGCAAGATCGGCGAAGCCATCTACGCACAGTCCCAGGCCGAGGGTGCTCCGAGCGCCGACGCCGCGGGCGAGGCTCCGGCCGATGACACCTCCTCTGACGAGGATGTCATCGACGCCGAGGTCGTCGACGACGAGGACGAGAAGAAGTAATCATGACGGACAAGAACTTCGAAGGTGACGACGAGGTTCGCAGCGAGGGGTCGGATGCTCAGGCATCCGGCCCCGCGCCGCAGAACCCCGACTCGCGCGAGGCCGCGGCCGCCGAAGGATCCGACGAGACGCCGGTCGACGGCGCCCCAGACGATCTGACGGTCGACGACATCCTCGGCGCCACTCAGACCGGCGAGGCCGCGGCAGAGGATGCCGTGCTCGCCGACCTGGAGTCGACGCTCCTGAACGACCTCAAGCGTCTCCAGGCCGAGTACGCCAACTACCGCCGACGCACCGAAGAGCAGCGCCAGGTCGAGATCGAGCGCGCGAAGGGCGAGGCCGCCAAGGGCCTCATCCCCGTGCTCGACGATCTCGACCGCGCCGCCCAGCACGGTGATCTGGTCGAGGGCACGCCCTTCGCCGTGATCGCCGGCAAGGTGCGCACGGTGGTCGAGCGACTCGGCGTCGTCTCGTACGGTGAGAAGGGCGAGGAATTCGACCCGCAGCGCCACGAGGCGATCTTCCAGCAGCCCACGCCGGGCGCCGACAAGACCACGGTGCTCGAGGTCGTCGAGGTGGGTTACCGCCTGGGTGATGTCGAGCTGCGTCCCGCGAAGGTCGTCGTCGCCGTACCTGCAGAGTAGGTGATCGATGGCTAGCCAGGACTGGTTCGACAAGGACTTCTACAAGACCCTCGGGGTCTCGAAGGACGTCAGCGACGCCGATCTCAAGAAGACGTACCGAAAGCTCGCTCGCAAGTATCACCCCGACTCCAACCAGGGTGATGAGAAGGCTGAGGCGAAGTTCAAGGAGGTCAGCGAGGCGTACTCGGTGCTCTCCGACGCGGAACAGCGCAAGGAGTACGACGAGATCCGCGCGATGGGCTCGGGCGCACGCTTCACGGCGGGCGGTTCGAGTGCAGGCGGCTTCGAAGACGTCTTCAGCCGGTTCGGGCAGCAGGGCCGCGGGCAGCAGCAGTCCGCCGACTTCGAGGACATCTTCGCGATGTTCAACCAGGGTCAGGGCGGCTCGTTCGGCTCCGGTCGGTTCGGGCAGACGTCCGGCGGATACCGCGGTTTCGGAGGCCCCCAGAAGGGAGCCGACGTCACGGCGCGCACCACGCTCGACTTCGCCACCGCCGTGCAGGGTGAGACCATCAGCCTGCAGGGCGACGACGGCAAGCCGTTCAAGGTGAAGATCCCCGCCGGTGTCGCCGACGGTCAGAAGATCAGGCTCCGCGGACGCGGCCGCCCCTCGCCCGACGGTGGGGAGAACGGCGACGTCGTGGTGCAGATCGCGGTACGACCGCATCCGGTGTTCACCCGTGAAGGGCTGAATCTGCGGGTGGTCGTGCCGGTGACGTTCACCGAGGCCGCGCTCGGCGCGACCATCGAGGTTCCGACGCTCGGCGGCGACACGGTCAAGCTGCGCGTCGCCCCCGGCACCCCGTCAGGACGCGTGCTGCGCGTCAAGGGACGCGGCGTGACCACAGCGAAGGGCACGGGCGATCTGCTCGCCGAGCTGCAGATCGCGGTGCCGTCGCACCTCGACGAGGCCGCTCGCGAGGCGCTGGAGAAGTTCCAGTCCCTCGAACCCGCCGAGAACCCGCGGGCCGACCTCATCGCCAAGGCCCGCCGGTAAAGAAGCCGCGATGAGAACGATGATGACGAACGCGAACACCGAGGAAGAGGTGATCCACAGTGGCTGACCAGCGCATGGATGCCGACACCCCGGTGTTCGCGATCGCCGTCGCCGCCGAGCTCTCGGGAATGCACCCGCAGACTCTGCGACAGTATGACCGCATCGGACTCGTGGTGCCCGGTCGCACATCCGGCGGCTCGCGCCGCTACTCCACACGCAACATCGAGCAGCTCCGTGAGGTCGCCCAGCTCTCGTCTGAAGGCGTGAGCCTTCCGGCGATCGCGCGACTCCTCGATCTGGAGGATGAGAACCGGATGCTGCGCCGCCGCGTCGTAGAACTCGATGCCGCCCTACGGGCCGAGCGAGAGAGCCGCCCCGGTGTCCGTGTGTTCGCCGCCGGTGCAGCGGGTGTCATCCCGATGCCGAACGGTCGCCGCATGCGCCGCTCCGCCGAGGTCGTCCTCTGGCATCCGGGTGGCGGGCGGGACTGACCTCCCGCTCGACTGCAGCTAAGACGACCGCCACACCTTCGTCGCGAGATTCGCGACCTCCTTGTCGAGTGTGTCGAGTCGGTGGTCGAGTGTGTCGATGCGACCGTTCAGACGCGCATCCAGGGCTCCGATCTGGCCGGACAGTTTTCCATCGAGCGCTTCGATCTGGCCGGACAGTTTTCCATCGAGCGCCTCGATCTTCCCGGTCAGTGTTCCCTCGAGGCGGCCGATCTCGGCGCGCACCACCCTGCCGAAATGCGTCGTCACGAGGGTGAAGCCGCCCAGGAGCGCAGCGCCGAACACCCCTATGAGTGTCCAGACCTGAGGCTCGTTCATCGTCATGACTCCATCCTGTGAGCGTGGCGCCAGAATGGCAGTGTTGTGTCGTCCGGCGCCGTGTGCCCATGCGCGATCCTGCGGTCCTGAGGACAGATCGAACGGGATGCGCTGCGGTGCAGAAGGGATCGCCGCACCCTCGCATCCATCCGCGCGCGGTATCGTTGCGACACGATGAGGATGACGCGTCGCACACTGCTGATCGGCGCCGGAGCCGGTGTCCTGGGAGTCCTGCTGGCCTCCTGCACGCCCGAGCCGGCGCCGTCGCCCACGCCCGACCGCTCGCCGACTCCGAAGCCGACGAGCGACGCGATCACCCCGGCCGCGTTCGCCCGCAGCTCGTGGTCGACGGACCCCTTCGCGCTCGGCGCCGCGAGCTTCACGCCGGTGGGCACCCAGGCGACCGCCCGCGACGCGCTGGCCGAGCCGATCGATAGCCGCCTGTTCCTGTCAGGCGAGGCGACCGACTCCGAGGCTTCCGGCACGATGGCCGCCGCCCTCCGCTCGGGTGAACGGGCTGCCGAGCAGCTTCTGCGCGCGGCAGACGCGGGTGAACGCATCGCGGTCATCGGCGCGGGGCTCGCGGGTGCGACCGCGACCGCGAGGCTCGTCGCCGAGGGGCTGCAGGTCACCGTCTTCGAGGCGCGCGACCGTGTCGGGGGCCGTATCCACTCGGTCGTCGACGACAAGGCGTGGCCGTTCCCGGCGCAGCTCGGAGGCTGGCTCTTCGGCGCCTCCGACAGCGCTCTGCTCGACTCCCTGAACGCGCTCGACATCCGCACCGCGCCGATCGCCGGATCGCTGTGGCGATCGAGCGAGGGCGACGTCGACGAGGTGTCCGCCGAGCCCGTGCAGGCCGCCATCGCCACGGCCCAGCAGGGGCTGACCGACACCTCGCTCGAGGATGCGCTCATCGCGGCCGGCGCCGATCCGACCGAACCCGGGCTCGCGGCCCTGCTCGCCTCGATCTCGGCATCGTCCGGGGCCGACGCCGACGAGGCGTCGACCTGGTTCCCGCCGGTCCTCCCCGCCGACGAGTACAGCGCACCTCTCGGCGATCTGACCCCCGTCATCGAGGGCCTGCTCGAGGGCGCCAAGCTGAGCCTGTCGTCGCCTGTCGGCCGGGTCGCGTACGACGAGGCCGGGGTCAGCCTCGGCATCGCCTCGGGAGAATCGCTGTCGTTCGACCGGGTGCTCATCACGGTGCCGCTCGGCGTGCTCAAGAGCGAGGGGCTGCAGTTCGCCCCCGCGCTGCCGTTCGGCCACCGTGGCGCGATCGACGACCTGGGCATGGGCCGCATCGAGACCGTGTGGCTGCGCTTCGACGATCCGCTCACCGCGGCGGCCCCGCCGGCGGAAGGCGAGACGGATGCCGAGACGGATGCCGCCGTCGAACCGGCGATCTGGCATATCGTCGGCGGCGACGTGTCGATCCGCACCTGGATCAACCTCGCTCCGGCGACCGGCGAGAACGTCGTGGTGGGCATCGTCGGTGGAGACGCGGCGGCGGACTTCGCCGAGCTCGACGACCAGAAGGCGCTGGAGGCGGCCATCGCGTCGCTCGCGCCGTTCCTCGAGACGCCTGCCTGACCGGCGCCTCGGCAGGCCCCGGCTCAGGCGCGAGGCCTCAGTTCTCAGACCGCAGCCCTCAGACCTCGGGGCGCTCGTGCCCTCGCCGCTGCATCCTGCTGACGAGCACGATCACGGCGGCGACCAAGGCGAAGATCGCGAGTGCGATACCGCTGGTGATCAGGAACTCCGGGGGTCCCGACACCTGCCGCGGGTCGAGGAAGTAGTACGGATACCAGCCCACCGAGGGGCCGCGCCACAGTGTCACGCCACCCCATGCGAGTGGGAAAGCGAGCGCGGTCGGCACCACCCACCACGGCACTCCGCGATGCCCCGGCGTGAGCACCCAGGCCAGCGCCGTGCACGCGGGCAGCCAGAAGTGCAGCACCTGATCCGACCACGGCACGTCGACCCGGATGCCGCGGAGGCCTGCCTGCCAGACGATCAGCGCGAAGGCGAGGCCGGCGGTGATCGTCCAGGTGAGCACGAGAGCCAGCGACACGGTGAACCACCGCGGATCCGTCGAACGGATGAAGGCCAGCACCGCCCCGATCAGCAGCACCACGACGAGTGCGCAGTTGGACTGCACGGTCAGGTAGGCGAAGAAGTTCTCGCCCGCGATGGTCCGCGAGCTCAGTCCCCAGAAGAGTCGGTGCACGAGTGCGACCGTGCAGACGGTGGCCGTGGCCAGGCGCAGCACGCCGAAGAGCGATCGTGCCCTCACCTTCGCCCCTGCCCCTTCCCGGCTGCGCCCATCGTCCTCCCGAGCGCGAATCGCGCCATCCGGCGAGTCTACGGAAGCCCGCGGGGGCGGGGCTGAGACGACCCGCATTCAGGAGATGGAAAAGTGCTCTTCCTAGCGTGAGAGCAGGGATCGACCCTGCTCCGCGCCTGGCGCGCGGTGTCCTGCCACGAAGGAACATCTCCTCATGACGAACACCACCGCCCCCTCTGCCGCCACTTCGCTCGGACTCCTCGTCCTCCGCGTCGTGGTCGGCGCCGTCTTCGCCGCTCATGGAGCGCAGAAGATCTTCGAATACACGATTCCGGGAACCATCGGCAGCTTCTCCGGCATGGGTGTGCCCCTGCCCGAGATCGCCGCACCGGTCGTCGCGTTCATCGAGCTGATCGGTGGAATCCTGCTGGCGCTCGGCCTCTTCACGCGCCCCGTCGGCATCCTGCTCGCGGTCGACATGGTCGTGGCACTGTTCGCCGTGCACCTTCCTGCCGGACTCTGGGTCGGCGAGGGCGGCTACGAGTTCGTCGCCGTGCTCGGCGTCGCCGCACTCGCGCTGGCGTTCACCGGCGCCGGACGCTTCTCACTCGACGGCGCGTTCCTGCGCGGTCGCGTGCCGGCCTGGCTCAGCTGACCGCGAGGTCGTGCTCGGCGGGAGCCGAGGGAGGGAGCGTCGTCGCGGCGCTCCCTCTGCTGTCTCACCCGTGTGTATCCTGTCAACAGTTAACAGGAGGTCACCGTGACAGAGACCGTCAAGCGCGGAGAGTCCCTCGGCGCGCAGGTGGCGCAGGTTCTGCGCCAGCGCATCGTCCGCGGAGAGCTGGCGCCCGGTGCGCGCATCACCGAGGAGGCGCTCGCCGAGGAGTTCTCGGTGAGCAGAGGGCCGATCCGTGACGCGCTCACCCAGCTGAGCTTCGAGAAGCTCGTCGAGGTGCAGCGCCCGCGCGGCGTGTACATCACCGGACTCTCGCAGGACGATGTCGATCAGCTCTACAGCCTGCGCGGCGCCCTCGAGCAACTGGCGCTCTCGCGGGCCATGAGGGTCGACGACGACGCGCGCTGGGCGGCTATGGCCGCCGCGGTCGGGCGGATGGGAGCTGCGGCAGACAGCGGGGATCATGCGGCCTTCGTCGCCGCCGACCTCGAGTTCCACTCGGAGATCTACGCGCTGGCAGACCACCCGCGACTGCAGGGCGCCTGGAGCCAGTACTTGCCGACCTTCGCCTCCCTCCTCGAGGTCACGATCAACCACGATGACGACCTCCACGAGTCATCCGACGATCACATGAAGCTCATGGACGTGATGCGCTCCGGCGCCCCGGAGGAGGCGGCCTCGGTGCTGACCGCCCATCTCGACGGTGCCCGCGATCGGATGCTGAGCGAGCTCGCCAGCCGACAGGACTGAGAGCGCACACGCAGGCCTGATCGCGCACAGGCAGGCCTGATCTCCCGCTGCCGGCCCTGGTCACGGCCGACAGAATCGCGCTCAGTGTTGACTGTTAACAGTCAACACTGTTACTGTCAGGGTGTCGACAACAAGGTCGACCCACGTAGAGGAGCAAAGATGCCCCGCACGCGCATCACCCGTGCCGCCGCCGCACTCGCGGCCGTCGCCGCCACCGCTCTCGTCCTGTCGGCCTGCACGAAGGTCGAAGAGGGTGAAGAAGCGGAATCCACCTTTCCCGAGAGCGACATCCGCCTGATCATCCAGGCGAACCCCGGCGGCGGGTCCGACCTGTCGTCGCGTGCACTCGCGACCGAGCTCGAGGGAATCCTCGGCGTCAGCGTCATCCCCGAGAACATGCCGGGTGCCGCAGGCGCGCTCGCCATGGAGTACGTCGGTTCGCAGGATCCGGACGGGTACGTCATCGGCTTCGCTCCGGTCGAGATCGCGATGCTCAACACCACGCAGAGCGCGAACGTGCTGCCGGAGGACTTCGACCTGCTGGGCCAGATCATGCTCGCTCCCGGTGTCGTCACGGTGGGTGCCAACAGCGGCATCGAGACCCTGGAAGACCTCGTCGCCCAGGCGGAGTCCGGGGCCGTCACGGTCGCGAACTCCGGTGCGGGCTCGATCTGGGAAGCCGCGACCATCGGACTCGGCGACGCCACCGGTGCCGCCTTCACCCCGGTGCCCTATGACGGTGGAGCCACAGCGGTCGCTGCCGCCGCCTCCGGTGAGACGATCGCTGCGGTGTCGGGCCTCGGCGAAGCACTCGCGCAGGGCGAGGCCGTACGCATCCTCGCGGTTCTGAACGATGAGCGCCACCCCGATGCGGAGGACGTCCCGACGGCCGACGAGGCGATCGGCGAAGACGTGGTCTTCGGCGGCTGGGGCGGCATCTACGCTCCGAAGGGCCTCCCGGACGACGTGAAGAGCGAGCTCGAGGCCGCCGTCAAGGAGGCTGTCGAGTCCGACACCTACCAGCAGTTCCAGAAGGATGCGGGCAACCTCGTGGTCTACCGCGACTCGGCCGAGTGGACGACCTTCGTGAACGAGCAGTTCGACCTCTTCAAGGACCTCCTGGGCTGACCGGCCAGGGAACGCGGGGCCGGTCTCATCACCGGCCCCGCACCATCTCCGCCGCATGTCAGACCAGGGAAGGAGAACCATGTCCCACGCCGAGTCCACCCCCGCGGTGGAGCACACCGATCGGGTCGAACAGGACGAACACCAGGGCGCACCGGCGTCCAGACCGCTCGAGATCGTCTTCGGGGTCGTCTCCCTGGCCTTCAGCGCCGGCTACCTGTTCCTCGCCACGCAGGTCCCCCTTCGCCGCGAGGCGCTCCCCGGGCAGATCGACGCACGCTTCTGGCCCATGGTCATCGCCGTCACGGCCGTCGTCATCTCCCTCGCCATCCTCGCGATCGCGATCACCCGCCCCGCTCCCGGCCGTGAGGATCTCGACCGCATCCAGCCGGGTGGCACGGTCCGCGTGATCGCCACCCTCGCGATCGCCGGCGCCTTCATCGCCGTCTGGTCGCTCGGGTCCGTCATCCTCTTCGGCTACCGCATCGAGGTCTTCCCGATCGCCGCAGCCGTGCTGATGGCCGCCCTCATGCTCCTCTACGGTCACCGCCGCTGGCTGAGCCTGATCATCTACTCCGTCTCCGTCACGGCGTTCGTCTACGTCGTGTTCGGCATGCTCCTGAGGATCCCGCTGTGAACGCGCTCATGGAGGGGCTGAACTCGCTCCTCGACATCTCGATCCTGCTGTACATGCTCGTCGGGCTCCTGCTCGGCTTCATGGTCGGAGCCTTCCCCGGCATCACCGCGACCATGGCCGTGGCGCTCGCCGCCGGATTCACTCTGACTCTCGAGCCCGTGCAGGGCCTCGCCGTGCTGCTGACGATCTACGTCGCCGCGAACTTCGGCGACCGGGTGCCCTCGATCCTCATCAACACCCCCGGCACGCCCGCGTCGATCGCCACCACGCTCGACGGCTATCCGATGGCGAAGCAGGGGAGGGCAGGTCTCGCGCTGACGATCTCGGCGATCGTCTCGGCGGTCGGCATCCTCGCCTCACTGGTGCTGTTCGCGGTCGCCGCCGTGCCGATCGCCAGCTTCGCCCGCGACTACTTCAAGTCGCCCGAGCTGTTCGCGCTGGTGATCTTCGGCATCTCGATCATGATCGGCATCTCGTCGAAGTCGATGCTCAAGGGCATCCTCGCGGGTCTCTTCGGCCTCATGCTCGGCACTGTCGGAACGTACGCCGCCACCGCAGACCAGCGCTTCACCTTCGGGGTGCTCGAACTCGTCGAGGGCGTCAACTTCATCGCCGTCATCATCGGCCTCTTCGGCATCGCCGAGCTCTTCGATCAGCTGCTCACCCACCGCAAGTCGAACGTGCGCCCCATCTCGAGCCTCGGCCGCTGGTGGCCGAATCGGTCGGAGCTGAAGCAGAGCGGTCGCGCGACCGCCGTCGGCGGCGCGGTCGGACTCGGCGTCGGTCTCATCCCGGCAGCGGGTGGCGACATCGCCGGCCTCATCGGCTGGGAGCGTGCGCGCAAGGCGTCGAAGCACCCCGAGATGTTCGGCAAGGGCTCGATCGAGGGCGTCGCCGCCTCCGACACGGCCTCCAGCGCGACGCTCGGCGGCTCGCTCACGACCACGATGGCGCTCGGCATCCCCGGCGACTCGGTGATGGCCGTGATGATCGGCTCGATGATCATCTGGGGCATCACCCCCGGGCCGACTCTGTTCACGAACCGCCCCGACCTCGTGGTCTCGATCGTCGGCATCATGCTCGTGGCGACACTGCTCTCGCTCGGCCTGAGCCTCGTGCGCATGAAGGGCATGGTGAAGCTGCTCGACGTGCCGCAGCCCTACCTGTGGAGCGGCATCCTGATCTTCTGCATCATCGGCACGTACGCCACGTCGAACAGCCTCTCGACCGTCGTGACGATGCTCGTGTTCGGCGTGATCGGAGTTCTGCTCAAGCGGATGCAGGTGCCCGCGGGTCCCATCGTGCTCGGCCTTCTCCTCGGCCCGCTCGCCGAGGAGAACCTGGCTCGCACCCTGGCGATCCTCCCGACCCGGCCGTTCTTCGAGGTCGTGAGCCCGATCGCGATCGTGCTGCTCGCTCTCGCGGTGCTCTCGATCGTGATGCCGGCCATCCGCGCCGCCCGCACACCCCGTGCCGAGCGCGCCTCGCTGGAGGACTCGATCCTGCAGGCCGAGAGCCGCGAGCAGATCGAGAAGGCACACGGCGAACTCGCCGCCGACCCCGACCTGCTCACCTCCACCGTGCGCAACGTCGACACCTCAGCCCGCGCCGCCCGCAGGGCTCGCAAGAACTCCAAGGAGAACGAGAAGTGACCCGCTACGACATCCTCACCG
Source organism: Microbacterium sp. WCS2018Hpa-23 (assembly GCF_031843845.1). Classification (NCBI taxonomy): domain Bacteria; kingdom Bacillati; phylum Actinomycetota; class Actinomycetes; order Micrococcales; family Microbacteriaceae; genus Microbacterium; species Microbacterium sp. WCS2018Hpa-23. The sequence continues at coordinate 23,374 of NZ_JAVTIZ010000012.1, read as the reverse complement.
CCGTGCCCACCGCCTTCCACAGCGACGGCGCACTCGACCTCGAGGGGTCGCGAGCGATCTTCCGGTTCGTCGCCGAGTCGGGCAACGAGGGCGCCTTCGTCCTCGGCACGACGGGCGAGTTCCCCGCCGTCGACGCGACCGAGTTCGCGGCGATCGTCGAGGCGGCACTCGCCGAGCTGAAGGACCGGATGCGCGTCGTCGTGCATGTGGGCCAGCCCAGCACGTTCGAGGCGCTGCGTCTCGTCGAGATCGCCAAGAGGCTCGGCGCGACGGAGTTCGCCGCCCTCACCCCGTACTACCTCAAGGCGACGGACGACTCGATCTACGACTACTTCGCGGCGCTGTCGGATGCGATCGGCGACGGTCGGCTCTACGTCTACATCTACCCGGCCCGCAGCGGCAATCCCGTCTCGGTCGAGCTGCTCGCGCGCCTCGCCGAGCTGCCCAACATCGTGGGCGCCAAGGTCAGCGAGCTCTCGCTCGACGAGATCGCCGCCTACCGGGCCGCAGTCCCCGCCGACTTCGACCTGTACACGGGCGCCGATCGCGACCTGATCGCCGCTGTGCAGGTGGGCGCACAGGGGGTCGTCTCGGGAGTCTCGTCGGTCACCCCCAAGCCGTTCCGCGCCCTGGCCGACGCCGGCCGGTCGGGCGATGCCGACGCGATCGCCGCAGCTCAGGCCGCGGTCGACGACGTCGTCTCGCTCATCGGAGGAGACATGGCGCGCATGAAAGAGGCGTACCGGGTGCTCGACGTCGTCGACACGCACTGCCGCATGGCGATCGCGGAGCCCACGGATGCCGAGCGCCAGGCCGTCGCCCAGGTGGTGGCCGCGCACCGCTAGGGCGAGCGGCAGGAGAGATCGGGGAGGGGTGGGCGGCGTGGCTTCGGTCAGGCCGCCTTCTCCCTGCCGGTGGTTCTCATAGCCGGCACGGGGGAGGATGGGACCATGTCCGTCAACCCGTACGACTCCCGGCCATGGCTCGACTCCTATGCGGAGGGTGTCCCCGCGGACATCGAGACCCCGTCTCAGACGCTGACCGAGATGATGGCGGCGAGCGTCCGGACGTTCGCCCGACGACCGGCTCTCGAGTTCTTCGGCGCCGTCACGACCTACCGCGAGCTCGGCGATCAGATCCTGCGCGCCGCCGAGGGACTGCGACGTCTCGGGGTGCACAAGGGTGACCGCGTGGCGCTCGTGCTGCCCAACTGCCCGCAGCACGTAGTCGCCTTCTACGCGGCGCTCCGCCTGGGCGCGATCGTCGTGGAGCACAACCCGCTCTACACGGCCAGGGAGCTGCGGCACCAGTTCGAGGATCACGGCGCCAAGGTCGCGATCGTCTGGGACAAGACGGTCGACACGATCGCGGACTTCCCCGCCGACCTGCGGGTCGAGCACATCGTCAGTGTCGATCTGACGGAGGCCATGCCCGCCTCACAGCGGTTCCTGCTGCGGCTGCCCATCCCGAAGGCACGAGCGTCGCGGGCCAAGCTGACCAGCACGCCGAAGGCGCGCAGAGCGCTGCCCTGGAAGAAGCTGGTCGACCACCGCGCGCTCTCCCGCCGCGTCGACGCCCCGACTCTCGACGACACCGCGCTGCTGCAGTACACGAGCGGGACGACGGGCGTCCCGAAGGGGGCGATCCTCACCCACGCGAATCTGCGCGCCAACGCGATGCAGGGTCAGGCCTGGGTGCCGGGGCTCGTCGCCGGCGAGGAGACGTTCTACGGGGTGCTGCCGCTGTTCCACGCGTACGGCATGACGCTGTGCCTGACGTTCGCCATGAGCATCGGCGCGAAGCTGGTGCTGTTCCCGACGTTCGACCTCGACCTCGTCACGAAGGCGGCGCGTACGAGCCCTCCGACCTTCCTCCCCGCCGTGCCGCCGATCTACGACCAGCTGGCGCGGGCGGCATCCCGAGGGACGATCGACCTCTCGACCGTGCGGTTCGCGATCTCGGGCGCGATGAGTCTGCCGGTGGCGACGGTGCAACGGTGGGAGGAGGCGACCGGAGGACTGCTGGTCGAGGGCTACGGCATGACCGAGAGCTCGCCCGTCGCGCTGGGCAACCCGATGGGGCGCAGTCGTCGCCCCGGAACGGTCGGTGTGCCGTTCCCGAGCACGGAGATCCGCGTGGTGGATCCGGCAGACACCGACACCGACGTGCCGGTGGGCGAGCGGGGAGAGCTTCTCGTGCGCGGCCCGCAGGTGTTCCAGGGATACTGGCGTCGGCCGGGAGAGACCGCCGACGTGCTGCTCGCCGACGGGTGGCTGCGCACGGGCGACATCGCCGAGGTGTCGGCAGACGGGTTCGTGACCATCGTCGACCGCCTGAAGGAGCTCATCATCACCGGCGGGTTCAACGTGTCGCCGAGCGAGGTCGAGGATGCGCTCCAGGCGCACCCCGACGTGGTCGCGGCCGCCGTGGTCGGTCTTCCGCGCTCGAGCAGCGGCGAAGAGGTCGCTGCGGCCGTGGTGCTCCGCGACGGCGCGACGCTCGACGCGGGCGCCCTGCGCGACTTCTGCCGCACGAGGCTCACGCCCTACAAGGTTCCCAAGCGCATCGTCGCGATGGACGATCTTCCGCGCTCGCTCATCGGCAAGGTGCTGCGTCGTCAGGTGCGGGATCGGATGCTCGCGGGCTGAGTCGCGCGCGCGGGGTGGCCCTCCCGCCGCTGCGGCGCGACGGGTATGCCTCGGACCTCATGATGACCCTGGTTTTCTGAAATCGATTTCGCTAGGTTCGGGAGCACACAGTCCGCTGATCGAGGAGGATCATGCCCCGTGTCTCGTCCGCATCCACATCCGCATCCGCATCGCGTCGTCGTGCCGCCGTCGTGGCATCCGTGGTCGTGGCTCTCGCACTCGCCGGCTGCTCGGGAGGTGGCGGCGTGAACGTCGACCCGGACCCCGACAAGCCGTTCGTGCTCCAGGGGGTGACGAACCTCACGGAGATCGCCCAGCTCACCGGTCCCGACGCGATGAACGACACGGCGGCCGTCTCTGTGGCCGGCACCGATCTCGGCTCCATGACGAACGTCGGCGACCGGACGTTCTTCTTCTTCGGCGACACGTTCGGCGAGCGGGATCCCGAGTCGATCGGTGGACAGGGAGGGTTCTGGCGGTCGAACGTCGCCGCCTGGACCACCGACGACGACCCCACAGACGGCATCGACTTCGAGGGGTGGGTGGAGGATGACATCGGCCTGGCCGCCGCCCTGATCGAGGGGGACCACGACGCGAACGGTGCCGGTGGCGAGGTCACGAAGATCCCGACATACGGGTTCGCGATCGGTGAGACGCTCTATGTCTCGTACATGTCGGTGAGGTACTGGGGCGAGCCCGGCGCCTGGGATGCCAACCAGGCTGCTCTGATCGTCTCGCGTGACGGCGGCGAGAGCTGGTCACCGGTCGACGGTGTGGAGTGGCCGGGGGACTCGAACTTCGTGCAGGTCGCGACTGCAGAGGTGTCGGAGGGCGGAGTGGACTGGATCTACTTCTGGTCCATCCCGTCCGGCCGGTTCGGCGGGGTGCAGCTCATGCGCGTGCCGGCCACCGAGGCGGCTGTCGAAGACCAGTCCGCGTACTCCTATTTCGCGGGGGTCGATGGCGAGACGCCCCGGTGGAGCAGCGACATGGCGGATGCCGAGACGATCGTCGACGGTACGATCGGCGAGCTCTCGGTGATGTGGTCGACGTACCTCGAGCGCTGGATCATGACCTATTCCGACGCAGGCGATGCGTACATCCGTGAGGGCGTCACGCCGTGGGGGCCGTGGGGTGAACCGATCGAACTCGTGTCCGGGAGCGAGTACGAGGGCCTGTACTCGCCGTACCTGAATCCGCGCTACGTCACCGATGGGGGGCGACGGATCCACTTCGCGCTCTCGTTGTGGGGGCCGTACAACGTGTTCTGGTTCTCGGCCGATCTGGAACGCTCCGAGTGATGAGAGCGTCCCGGATCCCTTGCGTATGAAATCGATTTCGCCTACTCTGGCGCATACCCGGTCACCGTGGATCGTCTGGCACGGCCGGTGTCCTTCGGTGAAGAGCCGAGCACACAGCAGCGACTCGATGAGGAGTCCGTTCCTGAGGAGGAACCAATGAGAATCACCACACGCACGCGGAGGGCGGCGGTCGCCGCCGTCGGCGCACTGACGGTCGGCGCGATGCTCGCAGCCTGCGGATCCGGCACCCCCGGCGAAGCGGCAGGCGGCGGCGACGAGGAGGGCGTCACGACGATCCAGTTCTGGCACCGCAACTTCACCCCCGTGGAGAACGAGTGGTACGAGGGCATCATCAAGAAGTTCAACGAGTCGCAGGATGAGATCAAGGTCGTAGGAACCCAGGTCCCGGGCGACGCGTGGGACCAGAAGATGAAGGCGGCGCAGGCCGCGGGCAAGGCGCCCGACATCTACACGCACCCCGGCAGCATCCAGGACGCGGTCAACGCCGGACAGCTGCACGAGCTCGACTCGATCGTTCCCGCCGATGCGCTCGCCGAGATCTCGGACGCGGCGAAGCCCGTCTCGGAGGTCGACGGCACGTACTACGCCTACCCGCTGCTGCTCGAGCCTCAGGCGGTTCTGTTCTGGAACACCGACATGCTCGACAAGGCCGGAGTGGACTCGACCGCAGGGCCCACCACGTGGGACGAACTCCTCGACGCGTGCGCCAAGATCCAGCCCACCCTCGCCGACGGCCAGTACTGCATCTCTCCGGCGCAGGACGCGGCGACCTTAGCGTGGTCGACCGTCGGCCAGCAGTACAACTTCGCCGGCCACACCGCGCTCACGGACGACTGGACGAAGGCCGACATCGACGACGCGGGGTACCGCGACATGATGGAGCAGTACAAGACGCTGTGGGACAAGGGCTACATGCCCAAGCAGCCTCTCGCCGACTACGGCGGAGGCAAGGACTTCGGCGAGCAGAAGGTCGCCTTCAAGGTCTCCGGATCCTGGATGCTGTCGGAGATCGGCTCGGACTACCCGGACGTGCTCGGACTGACCGGTATCGGACCGATGGTGAACTCCGCCGAAGCCGACGGTCGTACCGCGACCACACTCGGCAACTTCAAGTGGGTCGTCGACGCCAAGACCAAGAACGCTGAGGCCGCGGGGACGTTCCTGTCCTGGGCGATCGCCGGGGATCCTGAGAACCTGGTGCCGTTCTTCGTCGACACCCAGTTCACCAAGGCTCCGGTTCGCCAGTCCGTGCAGGATGCTGTGGCCGCCGACCCGGCTGCCGCAGACGCGCCCTGGTCGAAGGTCATCGTCGACGACATCGCACCGAACGCGATCCCCGAGCCGACCTACCCCTGGGACGTCTCCCTCGCCGTAGGCACGGCGTTCGAATCCGTGATGAAGGGCTCCGCGTCTCCCGACGCTGCGATCGACACGGCGAACAAGGCGATCCAGACGGTCATCGACCGCGAGGGCCTGGCCGACAAGGCGCCGAGCAAGTAGCAGGTGCACCGGGGCGGGCGGCGTATCGTCCGCCCGCCCCGGTCAGCGTCCGCTGACGACAGAAACGGGATCCCACGATGGTCAGTGCAGTCACCGAGCGCCCACCCGCCGCGCGGGTGAGAGCGAGCAACCGCCGACACCGCGACACGAAGGTCGCCTACCTCCTCCTCCTCCCGCTCGTCGCCCTGCTCACGATCTTCGTGATATGGCCGGCGATCTATGCGGGGTTCCTCGCCTTCCAGAACTGGAGCTTCTACAAGGAGCCCGAGTTCGTCGGGCTCCGCAACTTCATCGCGGTGCTGAACGACCCGCTGTTCTGGGCCTCGGTCGGACGCGGATTCATGTTCGTCCTGATGACGGTGCCCCCGATGCTCCTTCTGGCGTTCCTCTTCGCCAGTCTCGTCGTCAGCGTCTCGCGACGGTTCGCGGGCATCCTCAAGGTCAGCATCTACATCCCCACGATCATCTCTTCTGTGATCACGTCGATCATCTTCGTGCTGATGTACGACTACTCCGGCGGACTGCTCAACTGGGTGCTCGGGTCGTTCGGAATCGATCCGGTGGCCTGGATCGGCGACCCGAAGTGGGCGCTGCTCGCGATCGCCATCCCCGCGATCTGGCTCGGGATGGGACTCACGTCGCTGATCATGGTGGCCGCGATGGTCGACATCCCCACCGAGTTCTACGAGGCCGCCGCCATGGAGGGTGCCAACTGGTGGCAGAAGACGGCGTACATCACGCTGCCGCAGATGAAGAACATCCTGCTCTACCTGCTGATCACCGGATTCGTCGCGGCCATCCAGCAGTTCGAGCTGCCTCTCGTGATGACGGGCGGCGGCCCCTTGGACTCCACCACCCTGCCCAACCTGTTCATCTTCAATCACTTCCGGAACGACATCAACGTCGGCTACTCGATCGCCGCGGCGCTGGTGATGTTCGTGGTGCTGGGCTCGGTCTCGGCCATCGTCTTCAAGTTCGTCAACTCCGAGAGGCTGGTGGACTGAGATGGTCGCCGTCATGCCCGCAGACACCACGCGCACGATCGTGCTCGCCGGCAAGGAGCCGTCGCGCCGCGCTCGCCTTCCGCGCACCCCCGGCTCATGGATGACCGTGGTCGGCAAGTTCATCGCCGGCGCCGTCTTCCTCGTCGCCGCACTCTTCCCCCTGGCCTGGATGGTGATCGCCGGGTTCAAGTCGAAGACCGAGGTGATCCAGACACCGTTCCAGTTCTTCCCCGAGGTGTGGAAGTGGGAGAACTACGCGCAGATCCTCGCCGATCCGACGTTCACACGCACGATGCTGTGGACCTTCGGCGGCGCCGTGCTCTTCACCCTGCTCACCCTCACCGTCAACTCGCTCGCGGCCTATGCCTTCGCGCGACTCGACTTCCGCTTCCAGCGCACGCTCTGGGTGATCGTGATCACCACGATGTTCATCCCGGGGATGACGATCCTGCTCACGAGCTTCATCGTCGTGACGAGGCTGTCGATGCTCGACACCCTCGCCGTGCTCGTGCTCCCCGGGGCTGCGAGCGCGGGGACCGTGTTCTTCATCCGCCAGTTCTACCTGAACATCCCCGCGAGCCTCGAAGAGGCTGCGATGCTCGACGGATGCGGCCGCTTCGCGATCTTCGTCCGGATCTTCCTGCCGCTGTCCAAGCCGCCCTTCGTGGTGATGGGGATCACCGCGTTCCTCGCGTACTGGAACTCGTACGTCTGGCCGATCCTCACGATCACCACACCCGAGCGATTCGTCGTGCAGCAGTACCTGGCGACGTTCCGGTCTGAACGCACCACCGAGCTCGGGCTGCTCATGGCCGGTTCGGTGCTCGCCGCCGCACCCGTGATGATCCTGTTCCTGATCTTCCAGCGCCAGATCATCGGCAACATCAAGATGGCGGGTCTCAAATAGGGCGTCGGTGCTGCGCGGCGGATCAGTACTGCGGGATCGACAGTTCCGCGCCGCCGCGCAGCGCCGAGAGATGCGCGACGACGCCCGGCGCGGTGATGGTGGCCGCGCGGCGGGAGTCGATGCTCGGCGGGCGGCCGTGAGCGACCGCGGACACGAACTCGTGGACGAGATGCGGATGCGATCCGCCGTGCCACGCGTGCAGTTGGACCGCGGGGCGACCGTCGGGTGGGCGATAGAGATGCCGCCTCGTATGTGGGCGAAGGGCCTCGGGCATCGTGCCGTACCGGTCGGGCGGTGAGATCTCCGCACGCGTGATCGGTCGGCCATGCGCTGCGCCATCCGAGGGGCCGGCGGCGTGCATCACGACCGGACCGCCCTCGATCGACGGCCACTCCAGTGCGCCGCGCTCGCCGTAGACGTTGAAACCCTCGGTGTAGGAGCGCGCATTCTCGAAGAACGACACCGTGACCTGCGCCACAAGCGGCTCGCGGCCGGACAGGGTGAAGAGCGCAGATTCGAGAGGGAAAAGATTGCCGTTCGCGCCGCGGTGAGAATCCTGCAGCGCGCCCGAGCCGAGGCAGCGGACGCAGCGGGCCGTGACGCCGGCGATGCCGAGCAGCGGAGCGACGATGTGCGTCGCGTACTCCATCGGCGCGTAGCCCATCCAGTACGGGGCGAATCCGTCGAGATCCTGCATATGCGCGCCGCTGAGATACGTGAGCCGTCCGAGAGCGCCGGTCTCGCGCAGGTGCAGCGCGTGCAGGTACTCCCGCTGGTACAGCGCCGTCTCCATCATCATGTAGCGGCCGGCGGAGGCGGACGCCGCATCGATCACGCGGGCGATGTCGTCGAGGGTCGTCGCCATCGGTACCGCACTCGCGCAGGATCGGCCGGAAGCGAGCACCTGCAGGGTCTGCTCGACGTGGAAGCGCACGGGGGACAGCAGGTGCACCGCATCCCAGAGCCCGCCTGCGAGCGCCTCGTCGAGCGACGAGTGCTCGGCGTCCACGCCGAGCTCGGCCGACACCGTCTCCCTGCGCCGCGCGTCGGGCTCGACGAGGCCGACGCGGTGGACCTCGGGATGCAGCGCATAGAGCGGCACGAAGTCGCGGCCGAATCCGGCCCCGACGACGAGGACGTCGATCATCTCGGAGGAGTGGCCCCGAGGTCAGGCACCGGAGCGGTGCCTAGGTGGACCTCCAGGTCGTCGGGCGAGGGAGTCCGGGGGCGCCGGGCAGTGGGCCGATCGAGGTAGAACAGAGCGGTCGAGGCGATGTCGTCGCGCAGCGGCAGGTAGCGCCAACCGCTCCGCCATCCGAGAGCCTGGATGTCGACCTTCGGGATGCCGGTCGCGAAGTGGATCGGGTCGAGCAGATGCCAGCGGTACATGCCGAAGCGCTGCTGGCTCACGTACAGGCCGTCAGGCCTGATGACCTGCGGCATTCCCAGGTACGGGGTCGAGAACGCGGTGTATCCCTCTCCGGGGATGTCGAAGTTCCAGGCTCCGCCGAAGTAGTCCTCCGTGCCGGTACCGCAGATCGTCGGGTGATCGGTGTCGTCGTCGAGATAGAACTTGATCTCGCCCTCGCCCCACCAGCCGTTGGAGTTGACGCCCCAGGCGATGTAGGTGCCGACGTACTGGCCCTGGCCCTCGATGCCCTCGAGGATCACATGCGGTGTCAGATCCTCGAGCGGGTTCGAGCGCCGCCACTGGGCGTGGAAGTACGCGTCGTTCGAGTAGTCGCCGCCGATCTCGTAGGTCACCTGGAAGTAGATCCGCACGTCCACGACAGAGGTGTTCTCGATCGTCAGCCGTGCGCCGTCCTTGAACGGCATCGGCCAGTACGAATTGAAGCCGCCGTGCGGATTCGCCGCGATCGTCTGCGAGTTCACCTGGGCGAAGACGCCCCACCCGTTGCAGAAGAAGTCGCCGTACGGCACCTCGACGGCCGGCTCTTCGGCTCCGTCCCAGTACGCGCGCAGCAGCAGGGTGCGCCAGTTGTCGGTGTGCGTGGTGATCCAGATGTGCGTGATCTTGCCCGCGCCTCCGATGTTCGCGAGGTCGAAGGTCTCGCCGGCTTTGACGTCGACGCTGGGGGAGATCTTCCAGCCGGGGCCGAGGTCTCGTGCGCACGTGGCGCCCGTGCCCTCGGTCGCCCGGCCTCCGCCCCCAGCGGATCCGTCGAAGTTCTCGGGAGAGATGGAGCGCGTCTGCACGCTTCGCAGCGCTGCGAGGTTTGCGAGATCGGAGGGAGCAGAAGTCATGGCCGCCAATGTAATCGATTTCAGAAGAGAACGCCATAGACGGGATGCGTGCGCGATACTGTTGCTTCAGATCCGGCGTTGCCGGACGAAGCAGTGAGGTTCGAATGGCCACGATCTACGACGTCGCGGAGCTGGCGAAGGTCTCTCCCGCCACGGTGTCGCGCGTCTTCAACGGCACGAGCGTCTCTGAAGACAAGGTCGCCGCGGTGCGCGCCGCTGCGGCGACGCTGAACTTCACGCCGAATCGGACGGCCAGGACGCTCCGTCGCCAGAGCTCCGAGGTCATCGCGCTCGTCATCCCCGACATCGAGAACCCGTACTTCACGGAGATGGCCCGCGGCGTCGAGGACGTCGCATCGGAAGCCGGCTACTCGGTCGTCCTGTGCAACTCGGACGCTCAGGTCGAGAAGGAGGCGACGTATCTGCGCATCGCGATCGCCGAGCACATGTCGGGCATCATCATCGCGACCGCCGACGAGACGTCGAACCTCGACAGCATCCTCTCGACCGGTCGGCCCGTCGTCGCGGTGGACCGCAGCACGACCTACGACATCGACGGCGTCGTCATGGCGAACAGGGCGGCGGGCACATCGGCTGCGAAAGACCTGCTCGGCGCCGGATATCGACGCATCGCGTACATCGGCGGACCCGAGCACATCGACACGGCGGCCGAGCGAGCCGCCGGTTGGCGGGCGGCGCTCGGTGCGGCACAGCCGGGCCTCGATCTCGACGAGCTCGAGCGCTTCGCCACGTTCCGCGTCGACGGCGGGCGCGAGGCGATGGAGGAGCTTCTCGCCCTCCCCGAGCCGCCGGATGCGGTGGTCGCGGGCAACAACCTCATCGGCGTCGGCGCGATCCAGGTGCTGACGGAGCACGGCCTGACCCCGCCGCAGATCGGTGTCGCCGTGATCGGATCGCTGCCCTTCACCACGCTGTCACCGACTGCGGTGACGGTGGTGCGACTGCCCGCGCGGCACATGGGAGTGACCGCGGCGCGGATGCTGCTGGAACGCATCGGCGGCGACTCCCAGCCCTCGCGCACGGTGGTCCTGCGCAACGAGATCCAACCGGCGAGCGTCGTCAGGGTCTGACGATATTCCGCGGCCCATGGGGGTCGTGCGGGAATCGTCGCGTCATCTTCTTGCGCGCTGAAATCGATTTCGCGTACAGTTGCGAGAGATTTCAGAATCACGGGCATCGGTTTCAAGGAGGACGCCATGTGCTGCACCTTCGGGGCGGACGTCGCGGTGACGCGGGCGGGAGCATCGGCATGACCCGTCGGGCACCGGGCATCCCGCACACCTCCCAGGCGACCGCCTTCCCGCTCGGGGGGATAGGCACCGGCAACGTCTCGGTGGGCGCCCGCGGCGAACTGCGCGACTGGGAGCTCGAGAACCTGCCGGACAAAGGCAGGCGCAACCCGCACTCGTTCTTCGCGATACATGCCGCGCCCGAGGGCGAGCCCGCCGTCACGCGCGTGCTGGAGGCGCGGCTCACTGGGCGGCATGATGCGGATGCCGGCTATGCGTTCGATCAGCTCGCCGGGCTCCCGCGCCTCGACGCCGCGACACTGCACGGCGAGTACCCCGTCGTGGACATCGACTTCACGGACGCGGTGCTCCCGGTCGACGTCTCTCTGCGCGCGTTCACGCCCCTGGTGCCTCTGGACGCCGACGCCTCCGGCATCCCCGCTGCGGTGCTCCGCTATCGCGTCACGAACCCGGGCGACGAGAACGTGGCCGTCACCGTGGTCGGCAGCGTCTCGCACACGGCGGGACGAGGGACGCCGGGTCCCGATGCGCCCTGGGGCATGCGCGCCACGCAGAACGTGCGCTGGCGTGAGGACGGGGATGTGCGGGGCCTCGACTTCGGCATCGACCTGCCGGACGACGACCCGGGGCACGGAACGCTCAGCCTCACCACGACCGATCCCGCGACGACGGCCAAGCCGCAATGGGTCACCAGCTACTGGCCGGACGGCGCGCGACTGTTCTGGAACGACCTCACCGACGACGGACTGCTGCAGGCAGAACCGCGCCTCACGCTCGAAGACCGGCCGCGCGGCCTGTTCGCCGAACTCGACGCCGACCCGGATGCCGCGCCCCTGACCGAGGAGCAGATGCTCGCGAAGCTGCCTCGCCTGCGCACAGGGTCTCTCGGCATCGGGCACACTCTGGCGCCTGGCGAGAGCCGCGACTTCGAGTTCGTGCTGTCCTGGAGCTTCCCGAACCGTCGCCGCGGGTGGCACGGGCACATCGTGTTCGCGGATCCGCCCGGCGACGACATCGTGAAGAACCACTACGCGACCCTCTGGCCGGACGCCTGGGCGGCGGCGACACACCTGCACGCGAACCTCACGGGTCTCGAGGCCACGACGGATGCCTTCGTCGAGGCACTCTACGGGGGAAGCCTCGACCCGGTCCTCGCCGATGCGATCGGGGCCAACATCGCGGCTGCGCGATCCACCACGGGCTTCGTCCTCGAGTCGCCGAACGCCGAACTGGGAGAGGGCCCGGTGTTCGCCGCGTGGGAGGGGTCCTTCGACCACGGCGGCTCCTGCGAGGGAACATGCACGCACGTCTGGTCCTACGCTCAGACGCTCGCCTGGCTCTTCCCCGCGTTGGAGCGCAGCGCCCGCCGCGTGGAGTACCTGCTCGAGACCGACGAATCCGGTGCGCAGAAGTTCCGCGGAAACCGAGTCTTCGGTGGACCCTCGTGGTTCATGGGGCCCGCGGTCGACGGACAGCTCGGCACACTGCTGCGCCTGCACCGCGAGTGGCGGTTCAGCGGGGACGACGGGTTCCTGCGTGAGCTGTGGCCGGCGGCATCCCGCACTCTGGACTACGCGATCCGTGAGTGGGACCGCGACGGCGACGGCCTGCTCGACGGAGAGATGCACAACACCTACGACATCGAATTCCACGGGGCGGAGCCGCTCGCGAACGGCGTGTACCTGGCGGCGCTCCGCGCAGGCGTCAGGATGGCCCGGCACCTCGGCGAGACGGAGCGCGCCGCGGCCTGGGCGCTGCGCGCCGACCACGTATCCGCCGCGATGGACGAGACGCTCTGGAACGGCGAGTACTACCGACAGGTGATCGACGACCCGGATTCTCATCGCTACCAGTACGGCGACGGAGTGCTGTCGGATCAGCTTCTCGGTCAGTTCCACGCCTCCGTGAACGGCCTGGGCAGCATCCTGCGCCCGGAGCGTATCGAGTCGGCTCTCGCAGCGGTCGTCGCGCACAACTTCCGCGACGATCTCACCGCGCACGAGAGCACCCAGCGCGTGTACGCCCTCAACGGTGAGGGCGGGCTGCTGCTCGCCTCCTGGCCGCGTGGGGGGCGCCCGGCGATCCCGTTCGTCTACTCCGACGAGGTCTGGACCGGGATCGAGCACCAGGTCGCCGCGTCGCTGCTGTTCGCCGGACGGGTCGACGAGGCGCTGCGCATCGAACGGGCACTGCGCTCGCGCTACGACGGCACCCACCGCAGCCCGTGGAACGAGATCGAGTGCGGCAACCACTACGCCCGCTCGCTCGCATCGTGGGCGCTGCTGCTCGGCGCGAGCGGAGCGCAGTGGGATGCGCCTGCCGCGACACTGGCCTTCGCACCCGCGACCGACGGGCCCTTCCGAAGCCTGTTCACGACGGGGGCCGGCTGGGGTCGGGTCGAGATCGACGATGAGACGCTGACGCTGCATCTCGACGGCGGCGCTCTCGACCTCGACGACCTGCGGCTGCGTGAGCGCAGCATCGGCCGCGGCATCCGCCTCCGAGCCGGAGAGACGCAGAGCTTCCCGTTCGGAGACTCCCAGACCATTCGACCGACCAGCACCACCAGCACCATCGGAGAGGCATCATGACCACCTACACCCTGCCCACACCGGCATCCCGACCTGCAGCCGCGCCGAAGACCGCGTATCTGATCGCCTCCGGCGACCTGCGCGAAGCGGCGAACACCGGCGGCTGGCCCGTGCAGGTGGAACTCGAGGCGGGTGTCACCGGCGTCTTCCAAGATCTCGGCTGGACCGTCATCCGCGCCAACGACGTCGACCCCGCGACCGGGCACGGCTTCATCTCGAGCCAGCGCATGGGTCTCGAGGTCTTCACCCACATCCCCACGGACGCTCCGCTCATCGTCGCAGAGGCCGTCTGGCAGTACTCGCACCACGTGCTCGCGGGGCTCCGCACGCACGAGGGCCCGATCCTGACGGTCGCGAACTTCGCCGGCGACTGGCCGGGACTCGTCGGACTGCTCGGCCTGAACGCCGGCCTCACCAAGATGGACAAGCCGTACGCCACGATCTGGTCGGTCGACTTCACCGACGAGTGGTTCAAGAGCGGCATCAAGGAGTGGACCGAGACAGGATCGATCACGCACGACGCGTCCCACGTGCGTCCGCTGCCCGAGCTGCCGGACAGCCCCGAGAAGGCGCTGGGAGAGGCGCTCGCCGCAGAGCTGCTCGCTGAGAAGGCCATCATCGGCGTCTTCGACGAGGGCTGCATGGGCATGTACAACGCGATCTTCGACGACGAGCTGCTGAACCGCACGGGCATCTACAAGGAGCGTCTCTCGCAGTCGGCGCTCTACGCAGAGATGTTGAACGTCACCGATGACGAGGCGGATGCCGCCTACACCTGGCTCACGGATGCGGGCATGACGTTCCGGTACGGCGAGGACGCCGAGACCGAGCTGACGCGCGAGCAGGTGCAGTGGCAGCTCAAGATGTACATCGCCGCACTCCGCATCGCCGACGACTTCGGGCTCGATGCGGTCGGCATCCAGTATCAGCAGGGTCTGAAGGACCTCGTGCCGGCCTCCGACCTCGCCGAGGGAATCCTGAACTCGACCGAGCGTCCTCCGGTGACCTCACGCGACGGCTCGCGGGTGCTGCACGAGGGTCGCGCCTTCCCGCACTTCAACGAGGCCGACGAGGGAGTCGCGGTCGACGCGCTCGTCACCGACCGGGTGTGGCGCGCGATGGGGCTCGTGCCCGACAACACGCTGCACGACGTGCGCTGGGGCGAGGACTTCGACGGGCAGTTCGTCTGGGTCTACGAGATCTCGGGCTCGGTGCCCGCGTCGCACCTCGGCGGGTGGCAGAACGCCGAGGGATGGCGTCAGGGTCATGTCTTCTTCCCCGCGGGCGGCGCCACGATCAACGGCGTCTCGAAGCCGGGAGAGATCGTGCTGTCGCGCGTGTTCATCGCCGACGGCATCCTGCAGGCCGACATCTTCCGAGCCTCGGTCGTCGAGCTGCCGGCCGAGGAGACCCAGCGGCGCAAGGACGCGACGAACCCCGAGTGGCCGATCGCCCACGTGGTGCTGCACGGTGTCTCGCGCGATCAGTTCATGGCCCGTCACAAGGCCAACCACGCGCAACTCGTCTACGCGCCGGATGCCGAGACGGCCGACAAGGCCCTCATCGCGAAGGCGGCGATGTTCGCCGGCATGGGGATCAAGGTCAACCTGGTCGGAGACGTCGCGATCTGAGCGAGGGGGCTGCGGGCTTCGGGCCTGCGGATCATTACAGTGAGGGGATGAGCCCGGCGAGACGCGTGACGATCAACGACATCGCGCGGCTCGCCGGGGTCTCGCCCGGTGCGGTCTCGTTCGCTCTGAACGGTCGCCCGGGGGTGAGTGCCGAGACGCGCGCCCGCATCCTCGAGGTCGCTGCGCAGCACGATTGGCTGCCGAGCTTCACGGCCCGGGCGCTGGCGGGTGCGCGTGCCGGGGTCATCGGATTCGCGGTGAACCGGCCCGCCCGCACGCTGGGCGCCGAAGCCTTCTTCACCGATCTGATGGCCGGCGTGCAGTCGGCACTCGCGCCGCATCGTCTCGCGCTGCAGACGGTGCTCGTGCCGTCGATCGACGACGAGATCGCGACCTATCGGCGCTGGCGCAGCTCGCACCAGGTCGACGGGGTGGTCGTGATCGATCCCCGTGACGATGATCCGCGGATGCCGGTGCTGCGCGATCTCGGCCTACCCGCCATCGTGATCGGCAGCGTCCGTTCCGAGCCCGGACATCCTGCGACTCTGCAGGTCGACGACCGGCGAGTCGCGCACACGCTGTTCGCGCACCTCGTCGATCTCGGCCATCGCCGTATCGCCTACGTCTCGGGCCCGGCCGAATTCCAGCACACCAGGCTGCGCTCCGAGGCTCTGTCGCAGCTGGCCGCCCGGGGAATAGCCGGTGCGGTGATCCCGACCGACTCGTCACCGGCCGCGGCGTCCGCCGCTCTCGTCCGGATGCTCGCGGACGAGGCGTCGCCGAGTGCCGTCGTCTTCGACAGCGATGTGATGGCCATCGCGGGCCTCCGCGCCGCGCAGGAGCGCCGCATCGCCGTGCCCGCCGATCTGTCGATCGCGTCGTTCGACGATTCGACGGTGGCCGCACTCGTGCATCCGTCGATCACGGCCATGACGAGAGACACCTTCGGACTCGGAGCGGATGCCGCGAACTTCCTGATCGAGCAGATCGCCGCGCCCGCGCCGCTGCCGGACCGCAGCGGCTCGGTGCCTGTGCTGACAGTGCGCGAGAGCACGTCGCTCGTTCGATGAGGTGCGGCTGGTTCGCTGAGGCCCGGCTGGTTCGCTGAGGCCCGGCTGGTTCGCTGAGGCCCGGCTGCTTCGCTGAGACCGCGCCCGCGCCTGCGGTTCCCGGCTACTCTGCCCGGTGCTCGACCACCGTGTTCTGCGACTCGTACGACCAGGGCTCGACGGTCGGACGGACGACTTCGGTGATGCCGCGCGCCGCGAGCGCCGACGGATCTGCGGCATCCTTCGAGGTGATGAACGCGGGGTCGGCTCCGGCCTCGCACGCATCGACCCAGGCCTGGAAGATCGAGCCCCCGGGGCTCATCGCGCCGCGGCTGACGGGAGTCTCGGACTCGTCGACCTCGACGACGATCCCGAGGGTGCGCGTCGGCGTCTCGCGTCGTTCCCGCAGTTCGGGGATCAGCTCGGCGAACCTGCGTCCGATCGGCTTCGCCTCGCCGTTCTGGTCGACCAGGCCCAGGGTGTACTCGAGTTCGGGGAAGTCCGCGAGACTGCGGCTCACATCGTGAGAGCACCACCACGTGACACCCCAGAGGTCGTCGGTGCGCACGACCGAGCGCAGGGTGGCCTCGAGGAAGTCGGGGGTCTGCTCCGGCGTCAGGCAGTTCGAGGGGGCGCCGACCTCCTGCAGCCAGATCGGCTTTCCCGGTTCCGTGGTGAAGGCGCGGGCGAGCTCGATCATGTACTCGGCGTGGCGATCGGATGCGACGGAGCGGCCGCCGTACTTCTGAGCAGTGCCGTTGAAGATCCACGAGTGCACGGTCGTGATGTCGCCGAGGCGCGAGGCGAGCGCCGGGGTGAACCCGTGGCCGTCCATGTACCAGGCCGCGTCGTACTCGCTGTGCACGTGCTGCTGCCTCGGTGCCGAGCTGTGCGCGGCATCGAGGAGCGTGGTGATCCAGTTCGCGGCCTCGGCCTCGGTGACCGGCCAGGGGGAGGGGTGGGTCCGCGCCGAGAACTGGTTCGTCTCGTTGCCGAGCGTGAAACCGAGGAAGTTGTCGGCGTCGCCCAGCCGCTCGCCCAGACGCGTGACGAGTTCGGCCTGGCCGCTCAGGGCATCGGGGTGGGTGAACATGTTCTTGTCGTGCCACGTGAACAGCCACGACGGGATGAAGTCGAAGCTCGACAGGTGCCCCTGGATCACGTCGACGCTCGCATCGAGCCCGAACTCCGCGGCGACGTCGACCACCGCACGCACGTCGTCGACCGCCTCGGCGCGGATCAGGGTGCGGTTCGGCTGCAGCACCGTCCACAGCGGGAAGATCCGCAGATGATCGAGACCCAGCTCGGCGAGGGCGGCGAAGTCCCGGCGCACCTCGTCGAGGTCGAGCGGCATCCACGCGTGCATCCACTGCGAGCGGGGCGTGTAGTTGGCGCCGAAGCGAAGAGGGGCGTCAGAGGAGGGCATCGCTGTCCTTTCGGAGGGTCGGTGCACAGACTCTAACGTGATTCGGCTCTCGCAGCTATACCGCTTTAGTAAATTAGGCTGAGAAACCCGGCTTCGATGGAGAACACCGCATGCATGATGGAACCTCGCTCACCGTAGGCCGCGTCAGACGGGTGCTCGATGAGCGCATCCGCCCGGCGATCCACTCGGCATCCGTGCCGCTGCAGGTGGAGGTCAACGAGCTGCCGGGGGAGCCGATCAGCCCGAGTGCAGGACTCACGCTCGACTTCTCGCCCGCGGCCGTCCCGAGCATGTGGGGTCCGGCATGGTCGACGACGTGGTTCCGGCTCTCGGGGCGTGTTCCCGCCGAGTGGGCGGGCCGCCGGGTCGAGGCTCTGATCGATCTCGGCTTCAGCGATCACATGCCCGGCTTCCAGTGCGAGGCGCTTGCCTACCGCCCCGACGGCACGCCGATCAAGAGCATCAACCCTCGCAACCAGTGGATCGCCATCGCGGATGCCGCCGCAGGCGACGAGGCCGTCGTCTTCTACCTCGAGGCCGCAGCCAACCCGCTGATCCTCGACTTCCCGTCGTTCGCGCCGACGCAGGAGGGCGACATCCGCACCTCGTCGCGAGAGCCGCTGTACCGCCTTCGACGCCTCGACCTCGCGGTGTTCGAGACCGAGGTGTACGAGCTGTCCCTCGACCTCGAGGTGCTGTTCGAGCTGCAGGCCGAGCTGCCGGAGACCTCTCCTCGTCGCATGCGCATCCTGCAGGCGATGGACGACGCCCTCGACGTGCTCGATCTGCAGCACGTCGCGGCGACGGCATCCGGCGCCCGTGCGGTGCTTGCCCCCGCGCTCGCGACCCCGGCCGAGGCGAGTGCCCATCGCATCTCGGCCGTCGGGCACGCGCACATCGACTCGGCCTGGCTGTGGCCTCTGCGCGAGACGATCCGCAAGGTCGCCCGCACGACGTCGTCGATGACGACGTTGATCGAGGAGCAGCCGGAGTTCCGTTACGGCATGTCCAGCGCGCAGCAGTATGCGTGGCTCAAGGAGCACCGCCCCGAGGTGTGGGAGCGCGTCAAGGCCGCCGTGGCCGACGGGCGCTTCCTGCCGCTCGGCGGCATGTGGGTCGAATCCGACACCGTGATGCCGTCGGGTGAATCGCTCGTGAGGCAGTTCTCGTACGGTCAGCGGTTCTTCGAGCGCGAGTTCGGCATCCGCTCGAAGGGCGTCTGGCTGCCCGACAGCTTCGGCTACTCGCCGGCCCTGCCGCAGCTCATGCGCCGCGCGGGATTCGAGTGGTTCTTCACGCAGAAGATCTCGTGGAATCAGCAGAACGTGTTCCCGCACCACAGCTTCCTATGGGAGGGGATCGACGGCTCCCGCGTCTTCACGCACTTCCCCTCGATGGACACCTACAACTCTCAGCTCAGCGGAGAGGAGCTCGCGAAGGCATCGAGGCAGTTCAAGGAGAACCGCGTCAGCTCGCGGTCGATCGCCCCGGTCGGCTACGGCGACGGCGGTGGCGGCACCACCCGCGAGATGACGGGCAAGGCCAAGCGCCTGCAGAACCTCGAGGGCAGCCCGCGCGTCGAGTGGGAGCACCCCGATGACTTCTTCGAGGCCGCTCGCGCCGAGATCTCGAATCCGGCGGTCTGGGTCGGCGAGCTGTATCTCGAGCTGCACCGCGGAACCCTGACCAGCCAGCACGCCACGAAGGCGCTGCACCGCTGGTCGGAGCACGCCCTCGTCGAGGCCGAGCTGTGGGCGGCGACGGATGCCGTGCGCACCGGCGCCGCGTACCCGAAAGCCGAGTTCGACCGCCTGTGGGAGACCGTGCTGCTGCATGAGTTCCACGACATCCTGCCTGGAACATCCATAGCGTGGGTGCATCGTGAAGCCGTCGAGGTGCTCTCGGGTGTGCTCTCGGATGCGCAGGATCTCGCCGACGCCGCCCGTCGTTCGCTCGCCGGTGAGGGAGAGCGCGAGCTGCGGTTCGTGCCGACCTCAGTCGGAGGCGGTCGCGCTCTGGGTGCCGCGTTCGTCGAGGCGCCAGCCCCGGCATCCGTCCTGCTCTCGGGCGAGAACGGCGGTTGGCGCCTCGAGAACGAGCTCGTCTCGGTGCTGGTGTCTGCGGAAGGGCTGATCGTCTCGGCGATCGACAAGGCATCCGGTCGAGAGGCTGTGGCCGAGGGGCGCGCGGCGAACCTGTTCCAGCTGCACCAGGACTTCCCCAACATGTGGGACGCGTGGGACATCGACAAGTACTACCGCAACAGCGTCGACGACCTCACCGCGGTCGACTCGATCTCGGCATCCGTCGTCGATGACCTAGCCAGCGTCACCGTCACCCGGTCGTTCTCCGAATCGACGATCGAGCAGACCATCACCCTCGCGCCCGGTCAGCGCACGGTTGCGTTGCGGTGCGACATCGACTGGCACGAGACCGAGAAGCTGCTCAAGCTCGCGTTCCCACTCGACATCCAGGCCACGCACACCGAGGCCGAGACGCAGTTCGGCTACCAGTCGCGGGCGACGCACACGAACACCAGCTGGGAGGCGGCGAAGTTCGAGACCTCGATGCACCGCTTCGTGCTGGTGCGCGAGCAGGACTTCGGCGTCGCGCTCGTGAACGACTCGATCTACGGCTATGACACGTCGCGCGAGGTGTCGGATGACGCGGTCTCGACGACCGTGCGGCTCTCGCTGCTGCGCGCGCCGCGATTCCCCGATCCCGACACCGATCACGGGCACCACCAGATCGAGATCGGCTTCGTCGTCGGCGCGGACGCAGCGATCGCGACCGCCGAGGGGATCGCGCTCAACAGTCCGGCGACGCTCGTGCGCGGCGCCCGCGAGGTCGAATCTCTCGTGACAGTCACGGGCGAGGGCATCGTGGTCTCGGGGGTGAAGCTCGCGGATGACGGATCCGGCGATGTGATCGTTCGGCTGTATGAGGCACTCGGGCGGCGTGCGGTGGGTTCGATCGCGGCCGATTTCGAGCACCGTGAGATCCGCGAGGTGTCGCTGATCGAGGATGCGCTCGACGATGGGCGCGTGGGTGGAGAGCTGCGCCTGCGGCCGTTCGAAGTGCGGACGCTGCGCGTCGTGCGCTGAGTGCATCGGAATCGCCGAGCGGGTATGTTCTTCCGACCCCGCGCGTGGCAGTCGGCGTGACGCAGGCCATTGTGGCGGCCGCTGTGCAGGGAGGACTATAGGCGAATGGTCACCCTCGACGACGTGCGCGAGATCGCGCTCGCGCTCCCCGGTGTGACCGAGCGCCTCGGCGGTCACACCGGCGAGCCGTCGTGGCGCCTGCCGAGCGGGCAGATCGCGTGGATCCGGGGGCCGAGCAAGATGGACCTCCGCCAGCTCGCCGACCTCGGTCTCGAATGGCCCGAAGGTCTGGTGCTCGGCGTGCGGGTGGCGAGCCTGGAGGAGAAGGCGGCGCTGCTCGCTGCGGAGCCCGATGGGTTGTTCTCCATCCCTCATTTCGACGGGTACCCGGGGCTGCTCGTGCAGCTCGACACCGTCGAGAGGGATCGGCTCGCGGAGATCATCGCGGATGCGTGGCTCGTGCGCGCACCCGTGCTCGTCGCGAAGCAGTGGCTCGCGGAGCGCGGGCTGGACTGATCAGGATCCGCCCGGGCCCGGCGTCAGGGCTGCAGTTCGCCGCTGACGGTCTGCATGGCCGTCGTGCCGTCTGACAAGACGTGCCTGCGGTCCGGATGGTCGCGGAAGAAGGCGAGGACCCTCACGACCGATGCCGGATCCGAGCCGAGACGATGCGCGTCGATGATCACGGGCGTCTGACCGACGATCGAGATCGCCAGTTTCGGGCCGTGCGGTCCGACGACGTCGACGGTGCCGATCTCGTCCCACGACGCCTCGATCGACGCCGACCCGCGCACACCGCGCAGACCCCGTTCGTCGACGAGCAGACCGAGCGGGGTGCGGAGCGCGGCGAGCTCCCGTCCGAGCCCGACGAGAGACACGAGGCCGAGGGCGTACGGCCCCCACTCGAGCAGTCGGCCGCCCATCGTCGGGAGGCCGAGCGTCTGGACGAGAAGGTTCGCGACGGCGGGGAGCATCCCGATCGTGGGGACGAGCCAGAGGGCGACGCGGACGCGGACGGGAGGCGTGAAGCGCAGTGGGCCTGTCGTCGCGAGTCGGATGAGGCGCTCGCGCAGCGATCGCGACCAGAGGGAGAGGGCGACGACCAGCATCCCCGCGTAGAGAGCGAGTGACAGCATGACGAGCCGGAAGCCCGACCGGTCGTCGACCACAGCGAGCAGCAGGGGCAGAAGCGCGAGGAGGCCGAGGAGTACCAGGGCCGCAGTCGGAAAGCGGCCGCTCGGATGCACGAGCCGTGAGCCGTCGACGATGCGGGGAGATCTGGCGACAGTCCTCATCGGCATCGGTTCAGCCATCTCGTCCCCCGGTCATCTGAGTGCGGTCGACTCACCGCAGGCTTCCGTCTCAGACTGCCATGAGGAACGGCCGAGCGGCGTCGAGGAAGGCCCGCGGGTCGTCGGCCCAGAGCCTGATGCGGTCGACTTGGTGCGTCCCACCCTTCGGAGTGAGACCGGGGAGCCGGATCGCGACCGGGCGTTCGAGCTCGATCTCGATGTTGGTCTCGTCCTGCATCCGCTCGGCGTACTCCGAGCCGGTGACCCGCGGCTGCTTGGGTTCATCGACCCGGCGGTTGATCGCGATCGACGCGACGTCGGCCCAGCTGACCGGCACGTCGAGCTCGAGACCGCTGCGCACGCGGATGCCGTCGGGCCCCACCGTGTGCGGACGCATGAGCATCGCGCAGAGCAGGCCGACCATCCAGGTGACTCCCCAGATGCCGAGGATGAGAAGCGTGATGCGCACGGCCGGCCAGCGGTGCACGATCAGGTCAAGGATCGGGATCTCGACTGCGGAGAGCCCGATGAAGATGAACAGAATGGTGAGCACGGGGCGGTGGTAGCCGATGCCGGTGCTGCCCTGTGGGACCGCCGGACGTCGGGCGATCGCCCGCGCGATGCTCGAGTAGACGCGGAGCTCGGCGATCCATGCGCGATGGAGGAAGTTGAGGACGCGCGCGAGCGGCGTCGGGGTGCCGGTCGTGTTGTCGCGCAGCTGCTCGGTCATGGAGTGCCGTCCTGTGCCTGTGCCTGTGCCTGTGCCTGTGCTTGTGTCTGGGTCTGTCCTTGTGCGCTCGCTGCGGAGGTGACGAGGTTTTCGAGATGTGCGGCGACGGCTGTCAGGCCGCGCTCGACCGCGGCGCGGTCGTCGGGGGCGATCGCATTCGTCAGTGTCTCGTTGAGCTGGGCGTGCTCCTCCTGCATCCGGGCCATGGTCTCGACTGCGGCCGGAGTGAGCTCGACCAGCACGGCACGGCGATCGGAGGGATGCGGGGTGCGACGGACGTGGCCGGAGCCCTCGAGTGCGTCCACGAGAGCGGTGATGTTGCGAGGCGTCACCTCGCAGAGCGCGGCGAGCGTCTGCTGGGTCGACGGACCGGTGTGCTGCAGGACCCAGAGAAGGTGCACGCGAGTCGGTGTGAGGTCTGTGCCGGCGAACGCACGGGCCATGTCCTTCTGAAACAGATCGGTGATCTGGAGGAGGCGGTCGACGAAAAGGGGTTCCATAGTGGTTACCTTACTACATTGTTACCTCTATTCACTATACGTGTTTCGGGATGACGCGCGTCTCTCGCTGCGTCATTCCGGGAGATTGGAATACGGCTCTGATCTGGGGTAAAACGGGGTGGTTTCGGGTCTCG
>NZ_JAVTIZ010000011.1:0-141732 GCF_031843845.1 Microbacterium sp. WCS2018Hpa-23 | reverse complement strand
CCCCCCCCCCCCCCCCACGACCGTGAAGGTGAAGACCCTCACCCAGCGCCTCGACGAACTCGAGGACGTGCGACGCGAGCCGGTACGTGTCGTGATCTCGCGGCTGCGCACGTCCTACACGATGGGCGCAGGATCCAAGGCGCAGGAGCTCACCCCCGGGCAGCTGCTCGAGCGCCTGGGCTTCGACTCCGCGCAGCTCTCGACCCCGGTGAAGGACCTCTCGGGTGGTCAGCAGCGCCGCCTCCAGCTGCTGCTCGTGCTCCTCGACCAGCCGAACGTGCTGATCCTCGACGAGCCGACCAACGATCTCGACACCGACATGCTCGCGGCTATCGAGGACCTGCTCGACTCGTGGTCGGGGACCCTGCTGGTCGTCAGCCACGACCGGTACTTCCTCGAGCGCGTGACGGATCAGCAGTTCGCGATCCTCGACGGGCACCTGCGACACCTTCCGGGAGGAGTCGACGAGTACCTGCGCCTGCGTCAGCTGCAGACCTCGGCGCCCGGCAAGTCGCAGACCGCCGTCAACACCGAGAAGAAGGCCCCCAGCCTCGACGGTGCCGCCCTGCGCGCAGCGCAGAAGGAGGTCGCGTCGCTGGAGCGTCGCATCCAGAAGCTCACCCAGCAGGTCGACAAGGCGAAGACCGCTCTCGCGGATCATGACCAGGCGGACTTCGCGGGCCTCGGCGACAAGATGAAGGCGATCAGCGATCAGCAGGCCGAGATCGAGGAGCTCGAACTCCGCTGGTTCGAGCTGACCGAGGAACTCGACTGAACTGACCCCTCGCGATCCTGCCTCCGTGGGAATACGGTGGCAGTGCCATGCGCTGTGCTCTGGGCGGGGTTCGATGCCATCCGGGATCGCACAGTGTGATCCTGCGGTACCCGGGAGGTTCACATGGAAGGACTCGAGGTCACCGTCCTGATCGGACTCACGATCCTGGTGGGGACGCTGCTCGCGCCGAGAGTGCGGCTCGCACTGCCCCTGGTGCTCGTCATCATCGGCCTGCTGCTCGGCTTCGTGCCGCAGCTGCGTGAGATCCAGCTCCCGCCCGAGACCGTGCTGCTGCTCTTCCTCCCGGTGATGCTGTTCTGGGAGAGCCTGACGACGTCGCTGCGCTCGATCCGCCGCGACTTCCGCTACAACCTGCCGATGAGCACGGTGCTGGTCGTCGCATCCGCCTTCGCCGTCGCGGGTGTCGGACTGCTGTTCGGGATGCCGTGGGAGACCGCCCTGATCCTCGGTGCCGCGGTCGCCCCGCCGGATGCCACAGCCGTCGCAGCGCTCGGCCGGCTGCTGCCGCGTCGAATGTTCATGAAGCTCAAGGCCGAGAGCCTGACCAACGACGGCACCGCGCTCGTGCTCTACGCGATCGCGGTATCGCTGGCACTCGGTGGCAGCATCACTCCGCTGTCGGTGACGATGTCGGTGCTCACCTCGTATGTCGGAGGAATCGCGGCCGGCGTCGTGATCGCGGCCCTCGGATACCTGCTGCTGCGCCGCACCTCGTCGACGATCGTCATCAACGTCGCACTCCTGCTGATTCCCTTCTCGTCCTTCCTCCTCGCCGAGATCGTGCACGCGTCCGGCGTGCTGGCAGTCGTCGTCGCCGGACTCATCGTCGCGTACGTCTCGCCACGAGTGACCACGGCTTCGTCGCGCAGGCAGGCCGACGCGGCCTGGCCGTTCGGCGTCTTCCTGCTCAACGGAGCCCTGTTCGTGCTGATCGGGCTCGAGGTGCAGTTCGTCGCGCATGAGATCTCCGCCGCGGCGATCGGACGCCTCGTGCTCATCACGCTGGGCGTGTGGGTGACGCTGCTGGTCGTGCGCTACCTCTTCCAGGTCGTGAACATCCTCTTCCAGCGCAGGACGGTTCCTCGCCCGTCGGCCGGTGCGCGAGCACGCTCGATGGCGGTGTCGACCGTCGCGGGAATGCGGGGAGCCGTGTCCCTCGCGATCGCGCTGTCCGTGCCCGCCGCGAGCGCGACCGAAGGCGAGATCGCCGGCCGCGACGAGATCGTCTTCGTCACTGCGGGTGTGATCCTGTTGAGCCTGCTCGTGCAGGGGCCGCTGCTGCCGGCGATCGTCCGCTGGGCCCGCTTCCCGGTCGATCACAGGGAGGACGAGGAGTACGAGCTCGCCGAACGTGCGATCTCGGGTGCGGCGCTCGCGGCCCTCGACGACCTCGCCGCAGAGCACGGCGTCGGGCAGGAGATCCGCGACAAGGTGCGCGCCGAGGGCTACCAGATGCTCGAGTTCTCGAATGCGCGGGCGCTGGCCCGTGAACAGGCGATCGTGGACGCTGAGGCGCAGGCGCTCGACGTGCTGCTCGACGAGCCGGATCCGCTCGGCAGCGGGAACACGATGTCCGAGGCTGCCGGCGACGGCGGGCCGGGGGACGGCGGATCGGATGCGGCGCAGACGGTGCTGCGTCTGCCGGATGCCACTCGCATCGACGCCGACGGTCAGGGCCCCGAAGGCGAGGTCAGGACCCTGCAGATGCTCGCGACCTCGGTCGACGTCGACGTCATGCAGCGCTCGCCGCTGCTGCGGCACGAAGAGCACACGCGTCTCAAGCTCGCTCTCATCGACCGCAAGCGCGAGGTGCTTCTGGGGCTCCGCCGAGAGGGAACCGTCGACGATCTCGTCGTGCGCCGGATCTCGGCGCGGCTCGACCTCGAACAGGTGCGTCTGCAGGGCATCGAGGAGTACGACTGAGAGCTGTGACGCTCTGTGACACTCGATTGTCGCGTGCGGTGTCGCGCTGCCTAACGTATTCGAGTCCCCCAAGAGAGGAACCCGAACACTCATGTCCATCACAGCATCCCGTCGGACCACATCCGTCATCGCCGCGCTCGCCGCGGTCCCGCTCTTCGTCGCGCTCGCAGGCTGCGCGACGGCATCCTCCGACGCCGGCTCCGGCGGCGGTGACTCCGAGAACGAGACCGTCAAGATCGGCGTCGTCGGCAAGGGAGACGCACAGTGGGCTCCTTTCGTCGAGGCAGCCGCTGACGAGGGCATCACGGTCGAGCTCGTCGACTTCGGCTCGTACGAGCAGCCGAACCCCGCACTGACCGAGGGCGAGATCGACCTCAACCAGTTCCAGCACATCGTGTACCTGGCCGAATACAACAGCGCTTCGGGCTCCGACCTGACCCCGGTCGGCTCGACTGCGATCTACCCGCTGGGCCTGTACTCGAAGAAGTACGACGACGTCGACAGCATCGCCGAGGGCGAGACCGTCGCCGTTCCGGATGACGCGTCGAACCAGGCACGCGCACTCCTCGTGCTGCAGTCGGCCGGTCTCATCGAGCTCAAGAGCGGCGGAACGATCTTCTCAGACCTCGCCGATGTCGACACTGACAAGTCCAAGGTGAAGGTCACGGCCCTCGAGGCCGCCCTGATCCCCACGTCGCTGCCCGATGTCGCCGCGGCGATCATCAACAACGACTTCGTCGAGGACTCCGGTCTGACCTTCGACGACGCGATCGCGCAGGACGACCCGGAGGACCCGAACGCGCTGCCGTACGTGAACATCTTCGCGTCGCGCGCCGAGGACGCCGACAACGAGACGTACCTCAAGCTCGTCGAGATCTTCCAGACGAACGAGGACGTGCAGGCCGGTCTGATCGAGTCGTCGGGTGACACCGCGGTTCCGCTGCAGACTCCGGTCGAGGACCTCGTCGCCTCGCTGAAGAAGGTCCAGGAGGACACCGAGGCCAAGAAGTAGGACGACCGGGTGCAAGACACCCCCGTCCGATGAGGGAGAATCGGGTGGCGCTTCGTGCGTCACCCGATTCTTCGTTCCCGAAGCAGACCGGAGCACCACATGCCGATCGTCACCCTGACGAACGTCTCGAAGACCTACCCCTCCCGCACCCGTGAAGACGCCGAGGTCGTGGCCGTCGACGACGTCACCCTCTCGATCGAGAAGGGCGATGTCTTCGGCATCATCGGATATTCCGGCGCGGGCAAGTCGACCCTCGTGCGGCTGATCAACGCGCTCGAACCCGCGACCGGCGGCACCATCACGGTCGACGACGTGGACATCACCTCTCTCAAAGAGAGCGAGCTGCGCAAGGTCCGCGGGGGGATCGGCATGATCTTCCAGCAGTTCAACCTGTTCGCCTCGCGCAGCGTCAAGGCGAACATCGCGTACCCGCTCAAGCTCGCCGGCTGGTCGAAGGCCGACATCGAGACGCGGGTCGCCGAGCTCCTCACCTTCGTCGGCCTGGCAGACAAGGCCAAGGCCTACCCCGAGCAGCTCTCCGGCGGTCAGAAGCAGCGCGTAGGCATCGCCCGCGCCTTGGCCACGGGTCCTGCCATCCTGCTCGCCGACGAGGCCACCAGCGCCCTCGACCCGCAGACCACGCACGAGGTGCTGGATCTGCTCAAGCGCGTCAACCGGGAGCAGGGTGTCACGATCGTCGTGATCACCCACGAGATGGACGTCATCCAGACGATCGCCACCAAGGTCGCGGTCATGGAGAACGGTCGCGTGATCGAGCAGGGCGATGTCTTCGATGTCTTCTCCGCCCCGCAGAACCCCGCGTCGCAGCGCTTCGTCGGCACGGTCGTGAAGGGCATCCCCTCGCCGTCCGAGCTCGGCGTGCTGCGCGAGCGGCACCGAGGCCGGCTCGTCACCTTCTCGTTCCGCGACGGCGACTCGTCGCAGGCACAGGTGTTCCTCGACCTCGCCGGCGCCGGGCTCGACTTCGAGCTCGTGTACGGCGGGATCAACGACATCCGCGGGAGGGCCTTCGGCCACCTCACGCTCGCGATCCGCGGCGAGAGCGCCGTGATCGACCGCACGCTGGGGGAGATCTCGCAGCGGGTCGAAGTCACCGAGATCGCCGGAGAGGAGGCGCGCTGATGGATCGTCTGAACGAACTGTGGCCCGAATTCTGGAAGGCCGCGCTCGAGACCCTCTACATGACGTCGTTCGCACTCGTGCTCGGCGGCATCCTCGGCCTCGCGATCGGTGTCATCCTCTACGTCACCCGCCCCGGCGGGCTCGCGCAGAACCGGCCCGTCTCGGTGATCGCGAACCTCGCGGTGAACTTCTTCCGCCCGATCCCGTTCGTGATCTTCATGGCCGTCGCGCAGCCCTTCGCCCGTGTGGTGGTCGGCACCGGCATCGGCACCACGGCCGGTGCGTTCATCATCGGTCTCGCCGCAGCCTTCGCGATCGGCCGCATCGTCGAGCAGCACCTCGTGTCCGTCTCGCCGGGAGTCATCGAGGCCGCCCGCGCGATGGGCGCAGGCCCCTGGCGCATCCTCTTCACCGTGGCGATCCCCGAATCCCTCGGACCGCTGATCCTCGGGTACACGTTCATCGTCGTCGCACTCATCGACATGACCGCGATGGCCGGCCTCATCGGCGGCGGCGGTCTCGGAGCATTCGCGCAGATCTACGGCTTCCGTCAGTTCGAACCGCTCGTGATGTGGGCCGCGATCGTGCTGATCGTGGTGTTCGTGCACCTCGTGCAGATGCTCGGCACGCGGCTCGCGCGCAAGATCATGCGTCGCTGACGGGCGCTTCCTGCAGCGTGCGCGTCGTGGAGAACACCCTCGGCGCGCCGCTCAGCGGATCCACGAAGTGCAGCTCACGCGCGAGCAGCTGCATGGGGTGATCGAAGTCGTCGGGACGCTCGCCGCGCAGCTCGGGGTAGAACGGGTCGTTCAGGATGCCCAGGCCGAGAGCTGCGAGGTGCACCCGCAGCTGATGCATCTTGCCGCTGTGCGGGCGCAGCAGTGTGTGCACGACGCGCTCGTCGGCATCGATCACCTCGATCGCCGTCTCGGCGTTCGGCTCCCGTTCGTCGTCGACCTGGACCTTGAGCTCGTTGCGCAGCTTCACGATGTGGTTGCGGTAGACGAGGGGGAACTGCGACGCATCCCAGTCGGCCGGCCGTGCGGAGACCGCCTCGTAGACCTTCTGCACCTGCCGGGTCTCGAACAGCAGCTGGTACGGCCCTCTCGTGGCCGGCCGCGCCGAGAACATCAGCACCCCGGCGGTCGCCCGGTCGAGGCGGTGGATGGGCGCGAGCTCGTCGTTGCCGAGCAGGTTGCGGAGGCGGATCAGCGCCGAGTTCTGCAGGAACTTGCCGCCGGGGATGGTCGGCAGGAAGTGCGGCTTGTCGATGACCACCAGGTCGTCGTCCTGATGGATGACCTCGATCTCGACGGGAAGTCGGGTCTCGACGGGAGGATCACGGTAGTACCAGATGAACTCCTCGACGCCCAGGGGAGTGTCCCGAGCCAGGGGAGTGCCGTCGCGGGCCACGATCTCACCGCGGTCGAAACGGCTGAGCAGGCCTTCGGGATCGAGGTGGAAGAAGCGGTCGATCATGTAGGCGCCCACGGTGGGCCAGTCGCCGCTCATCGGGACGTGCAGACGCGTGGCGCCGACGCCGTCGCGCACAGGAAGAGGGGAGAGCATCGCCATGTCGTCAGTCCCTCACGCGTCGAAACTGAGGCTCAGCTTGCGCAGCAGCGCGGCGAGGCGGTCACGATCGCCTTTGGAGAGGGCCTGGAGCAGGTCGTCCTCGACGTCGACGAGGCGCGTGATCGCGGCATCCACCCTGATCCGCCCGTCATCCGTGAGCGTGACGAGCACGCTGCGGCCGTCGGCCGGGTCGCCCTCGCGTCGCACGAAACGGCGCCCGACCAGCCGGTCGATGCGGTTGGTCATGGTGCCGCTCGACACCAGTGTCTGCTGAAGCAGCTGCTTGGGGGAGAGCTGGAACGGTGCCCCGGCGCGGCGCAGCGCCGACAGCACATCCCATTCCCAGGCCTCGAGGTCGCTGCGGCGGAACACGTCGCGCCGGGCACGGTCGAGCAGTCGCGTCAGCCGGTCCATCCGAGAGAGGACCTCGAGGGGTGAGAAGTCGAGGTCGGGGCGCTGGGTGTTCCAGGCGCCGACGATCCGATCAACCTCATCAGCCTCAGTCATCCGTCCATTATCGCCGGTAGCACGCAGGCGGACGTGGCAGACTTGACCCGCGGCTCCCTCGAGGGCCGCGGTCCGCCGTGGTGTAATGGCAGCACGACAGCCTTTGGAGCTGTTAGGTCTAGGTTCGAGTCCTGGCGGCGGAGCATGACTGGGAACAATCTCGCGATCATCATCCTCGCCGCAGGCCAGGGCACCCGCATGCGCTCGCGCTTGCCCAAGGTGCTGCACCCGATCGGGGGGCGACCGCTCGTCGGACACGTCCTCACGACCGCCGGCCGGCTCGAGGCCTCTCACGTCGAGGTCGTCGTGCGGCACGAGCGCGACCAGGTGATCGCTGCTCTCGAAGCGGACTACCCGGATGCCGTGTTCATCGATCAGGACGAGGTGCCAGGCACCGGACGCGCCGTGCAGGTCGCGGTCGACGCTCTTCCCGCATCCTTCGACGGCGACGTCCTCGTGCTCTCGGGCGACTGCCCGCTGGCGGATGCAGACACGCTGCGTTCCTTCCTCGACGCCCACCGCGAGGCGGATGCCGAGGCGACCCTGATGACCGCGGTCGTCGACGACCCGAACGGCTACGGCCGCGTCATCCGCGATGCCGAGGGCGGCGTCGACCGCATCGTCGAGCAGAAGGATGCCAGCGCCGATGAGGCCGCGGTTCGCGAGATCAACGCGGGCATGTACGTGTTCCGCGTCGGTACGCTCCGCAAGTACCTCCCGTCTGTGGGCGTCGACAACGCGCAGGGCGAGATGTACCTGACGGACGTCCCCGGACTCCTCCGTCGCGACGGCAGTCGTGTCGCGGCATCCGTGGTGTCGGACGTCACCGTGACCTACGGCGTGAACGACCGGGCGCAGCTCGCCGAGGTCGGCCGACTGCTCAACCGCCGCATCGTCCGCCGCTGGCAGCTGGAGGGCGTGACGGTGATCGACCCGGCGACGACGTGGATCGACGACGACGCGACGCTCGCACCCGACGTCACGATCCTGCCGAACACCCACATCCTGCGGGCCACGACGATCGCCGAGGGCGCCATCGTCGGACCCGACACGACGCTCGTCGACTGCGAGGTGGGCGAGGATGCGATCGTCCGTCGCACCGATGCCACGCTCGCCGTGATCGGCGCGGAGGCCACGGTCGGCCCCTTCTCGTTCCTCCGCCCGGGGACGGTGCTCGGAGCGCGAGGCAAGATCGGCGCCTACGTCGAGACGAAGAACGCCGAGATCGGCGAGGGCAGCAAGGTGCCGCACCTGTCGTACGTCGGCGACGCGACCATCGGGCGCGGCGTCAACCTCGGCGCGAGCACCATCACCGCGAACTACGACGATGTGAACAAGCACCGCACCGTGGTCGAGGACGAGGTGCACACCGGGTCGCACACGACCCTCGTCGCGCCCGTTAGGCTGGGAGCCGGCGCCAAGACAGGTGCCGGCGCCACGGTCCGCAAGGACGTTCCCGCCGGTTCCCTTGCCATGAGCGTCGCCCCTCAGCGCAACATCGAGGGTTGGGTCGAGAAGAACAGGGCAGGCACGGGCGCGGCAGACGCCGCAGCCCGATCCCGAGTGGCGGAATAGGCGAAAACGATGGCGCGCAAGAAGAAGACTGTCGATCTGGACCGGGACAACGGCATCGCCCCCGGACTCGTCGCCAAGACCAAGAAGCGGCTCGTGGTCGCGGGAGGGCGTTCCCACCCCGAGCTCACCGCCGCGGTCGCCGCGTCGCTGGGCACCGAGGTCGTGCCCACCGAGCACCGCACGTTCGCGTCGGGGGAGATCTACGCGCGGTTCGACGTCTCGATCCGCGGCTGCGACCTGTTCCTGATCCAGACCTTCGGCGAGCCGGTCAACGAGTGGCTCATGGAAGCGCTCATCATGATCGACGCCGCGAAGCGGGCATCGGCCAAGCGCATCACGGTCGTCGCGCCGTACTATCCGTATTCGCGACAGGACAAGAAGGGCCGCGGCCGCGAGCCGATCAGCGCCCGATTGGTGTCCGATCTGCTGAAGACCGCCGGCGCAGACCGCGTGATGAGCGTCGACCTGCACGCCGCGCAGATCCAGGGCTTCTTCGACGGTCCCGTCGACCACCTGTTCGCCAAGCCCGTGCTTCTGGAGTACTTCCAGCGCACGCTGAGCCCTGAGGACCGCAAGATCCTCACCGTCGTCTCGCCCGACATGGGCCGTGTCCGCGTCGCAGACACCTGGTCGGACAGCCTCGGCGCCCCGCTGGCGATCATCCACAAGCGCCGCGACCCGAAGGTCGCCAACCAGGTCTCGGTGCACGAGATCGTCGGAGCGGTCGAGGGACGCACCTGCCTCCTGGTCGACGACATGATCGACACCGGTGGCACGATCGTGAAGGCGGCGCAGGCGCTCAAGGCGAACGGCGCGCACCGTGTGATCGTCGCCGCGACCCATGCGATCTTCAGCGACCCGGCCTCCGAGCGCCTGCAGGACGCCTCGATCGATGAGGTCGTCATCACCGACACGATCCCGCTGACCGAGTCGCGTCGCTGGGACAAGCTGACGATCCTCCCGATCGCTCCGCTGCTCGCCCGCGCCATCCATGAGGTCTTCGAAGACGGATCCGTCACGAGCATGTTCGGCGGCGACGCGTAAGCGACTCATATATCGGGCACAGCGCGCGCATAGATGCTGTCCCTACGGTCGAATCAACACATCGATCAAGGCCGGGAGGACCATCATGATCCGCACGACTGTACCGACTTCTGTTCGCAAGGGCGCAGCCCTCGCCGGCGTCGCAGGACTCCTCGTCCTCGCGGGATGCTCCGGCACCGCTGACGCCGAAGACCAGTCCACCGACACCGGGACCGACACGAGCACCGAATCGACCGACTCGGGAGCGTCGACCGGCGACTACAGCGACGGCACCTACACGGCCGACGGCTCGTACCAGACACCCGAGACGGTCGAGTCGATCAGCGTGACGCTCACGCTCGCCGACGGCGTCGTCACCGAGGTCGAGGTGACCGGCGACCCGCAGGCGCGCGAGAGCGAGCAGTACCAGGGGCAGTTCATCGAGGGCATCTCGGATGAGGTCGTGGGCAAGTCGCTCGATGAGCTGAACGTCAGCCGCGTCGCCGGCTCATCGCTCACCAGCGGTGGTTTCAACGAGGCCGTCGAGTCGATCAAGGAGCAGGCCGCCGCCTGAGGCGCCTGACACGGCGATGGCGATCTGGCGCTTCGACGCGATCGGCACGACCTGGGAGATCGAGACATCCGACGAGCTCGGCACGGACGAACGAGAGCTCGTCGGCGCCGAGATCGAGCGCTTCGACCGGGAGTGGTCGCGGTTCCGTGAGGACTCCGCGGTCGCCCGCGTGGGACGTGACGGCGGATCGATCTCGTCGCCGGATGCCGAGGCGATGCTCGACGCCTACCTCGACCTTTCGAACGCGACCGCAGGAGCGGTGAACCCGCTCGTCGCAGAGAGCCTCGCGGCACTCGGCTATGACGCGTCGTACTCGCTCATCGCGCGCGATCCGATCGCCGCCCCGGATGACTGGACCGATCGCCTCCGGTGGACGGAGAGTGAGGCGACGGCATCCTCCCCGTTGCTCCTCGACGTGGGCGCGCTCGGCAAAGGGCGTCTCGTCGACATCGTGACCGACGCACTCGCCGGTGTGCCCGGTGACCTCGTCGTCGACGCGGGCGGTGACATGAGGGTCCGCGGAGACGCGGTGCGGGTCGGCCTCGAGCATCCGTACGATGCGAGCAAGGCGATCGGCGTGATC
This sequence comes from Microbacterium sp. WCS2018Hpa-23, assembly GCF_031843845.1. Taxonomy (NCBI): domain Bacteria; kingdom Bacillati; phylum Actinomycetota; class Actinomycetes; order Micrococcales; family Microbacteriaceae; genus Microbacterium; species Microbacterium sp. WCS2018Hpa-23. The sequence goes on along the minus strand of NZ_JAVTIZ010000011.1, from coordinate 131,021 downwards.
GAACTGCAGGATGCGGCGCTGTGCGCCTCGGCGGTCAATCGCCGCGCGTGGGGCGATGGCCTGCACCACGTGCTCGACGCCCGCACCGGAGTTCCCGTGCGCACGTGGGCTGCCACGTGGGCGATCGCCCCCGACGCGATGCGAGCGGATGCCGTCGCCACCGCCCTGTTCTTCGACGGCGGCCCCGAGCTCGCAGCGTCGTGGGGCGTCGAGTGGGTGCGCATGACGACCGACGGACGCGCGGAGCGTTCTCCCGGCTGCACCGCACAGCTCTTCACCACGCAGCTGTTCACCACCCGCCGATGAGGCATCGAAGTAGGGAAGAGTAGACCCGTGATCACCTCCATCACCGCCCTGCGCCAGCGCGTGCTGGCGCTGCTCGGCGGCATCTCGATGTACCGCCTGGTGCTGTTCGCACTCCTGACGCTCGCGCTCATCGCTCTCGTGCTCTCGGCGTTCGGCGTGATCGTCTCGCCGACACCGCTCGAGATCATCGCCTCGTTCGTCGTGCTCGCGGTCGTGATCTCGCTCGTGGATGCGGCGGCGCAGCGCATCCTGCGCCTGCCCTGGCGCATCGAGTCGTCGCTCGTCACCGCGCTGATCCTCCTCTTCGTCCTGCGCCCCGGGATCGAAGCGACAGCGCTGCTGGGGCTCGCGATCGCGGGAGCCGTGGCGAGCCTGTCGAAGTATCTGATCGCCTGGCGCGGGCGACACATACTCAACCCGGCGGCGTTCGGCGCCGCCGTGGTGTCGATCCTCGGTTCCTTCGGAGCCTTCGAGTGGCTCGGCACGTCGTCGTCATGGTGGGTCGGAACGCCATCGCTCTTCATCCCCGTCGCGATCCTGGGGCTCGCCGTGCTGTGGCGCACCGAGAAGGTGCGGATCGTCGTGATCTTCCTCGTCGTCGCGGTCGCGGTGTCGGTGCTGCGGCAGGCGGTGCAGGCGCAGGAGTTCGCGATCTCCTTCGAGTTCGGCTCCGCTCTCTCGTTCGCCGTGCTGCAGTCGCCCTTCCTGTTCCTCGGGGCGTTCATGCTGTCGGAGCCGCTGACCCTGCCGCCTCGTCGCTGGCAGCAGTTCTCCGTGGCCGCTCTCGTCGGCGTGCTCGCCGGGTGGCCGATCGAGGTCGCCGGGCTCTTCACCCTCGGCCAGGAGCGCGCGCTGCTCATCGGCAACCTGCTCGCCTTCGCCTTCGCGGTGCGGGGTTCAGTGCGCCTCGTGCTCGAGAAGCGCCGGTTCATCACCCCCACGGCACAGGAGCTCACCTTCCGCGCGAAGGGCAGGGTCCGCTTCCTCCCTGGCCAGTATCTGGAGCTGGACGTGCCGCATCACCGGCCGGATGCGCGAGGTACCCGCCGCGAGTTCAGCATCGTCTCGGCACCGGCCGACCTCCCGACGCTGCGCATCGCGTACAAGGACGGCGATCAGAAGCATCCGTCGAGCTACAAGCGTGCGCTGGCCGCCGCAGAGCCCGGATCCGCGCTCGCGGTGACCGGGACCTGGGGAGACTTCCTGCTGCCACGCGCCGAGACTCCGGTGCTGATGGTGGCGGCCGGTATCGGTGTGACGCCGTTCGTGTCGCAGCTGCGGCAGCTGCAGCTGACGGGGCAGCAGCGTGACGTCGTGCTCGTCTACGTCGCATCCGACAGCTCGGAGCTCGCGTTCCGCGACGAACTCGCCGCGACCGGTGCTCGTGTCGTCGTCTTCACCCGTGACGAGCCGGCCGATCTTCCCGCACACTGGGCATGGGCGCAGGGCGCTCGGCTCGATGCCGCGGGCCTGGAGCGGTACGTTCCCGACCTCGGCGCGCGGCACTCGTTCATATCCGGCCCGCCGCGCCTGATCGCCGATCTCGCCCCGGCCCTGCAGAAGGCCCGCTCTCTCACGACCGACGCCTTCGCCGGCTACTGAGTCGAGCACAGTCCGGTTCCGGTCCGGAGTGGGACCGGGGTCACTCCCGCACCGCGACTCCGTGCGGAACTCCCGTGCGGGGTCACTCTCGCACCGGGACTCCATGCGGGGTCGCTTTCGCGCCGGAACTCCCATGCGGGGTCGCTTTCGCACGGCAACCGCCGGGTCCCCATGCGTCAGCGGCCCCGCTTGGGCGGGCCGCGCGATCAGCCCGCGACGTCGGTCGCCGCGGGCTGGGCCGGGTTGATCGGGATGCGGACGGTGAACGTCGTGTCTCCCGGCTCGCTCGACACGGTGATGTGGCCGCCGTGTCCTTCGACGATCGCCTTCGCGATGGCGAGGCCGAGGCCCGTGCCACCGGTCTGGCGGGCGCGGGAGCTGTCGCCGCGTGCGAAGCGGGCGAAGAGCTCATCCCGCACGCCGGGGTCGATTCCGGGGCCGTCGTCGTGCACGCGGAGCACGGCCTCGTCGCCCTCGCGGCTCACGCTGAGCGTGATCGAGGTGCCCGCCGGGGTGTGGGTCCGCGCATTGGCGAGGAGGTTCGCCACGACCTGGTGCATCCGTCCGGCGTCACCGATGATGACGATCGGCTCTTCGGGCGCCTCGATTTTCCAGTGATGATCCGCCGCGGTCGGGCGCGCATCCGACAGCCCCTCCAGGGCGAGCTGCGTGAGGTCGACGGTCCCGTGCACCAGCTCTCGGCCCTCGTCGAGGCGGGCGAGAAGCAGCAGATCCTCGACCAGGCTCGTCATCCGCAGCGACTGGGCCTGGATGCGCTCGAGCGAGGTCGTGGTGCCCTCGATCGCCGCCTCTCCGCCCTGCTGCTTCAGAGCGCGCAGCGACAGCTCGGAGTATCCGCGGATGGAGGACAGCGGCGTGCGCAGCTCGTGGCTCGCATCGGCGACGAACCGGCGCATCCGCTCCTCGTTCTTCTGGCGGGATGCCAGCGAGGTGTTCACATGGTCGAGGAGAGTGTTGAGGGATGCGCCGACCAGGCCGGTCTCGGTACGAGGATCGGCCTCGGAGGCCGGTACGCGCTCGGTGATCTGGACCTCACCGCGATCCAGCGGCTGGTTGGCGACGCGGGTGGCGGTCGCCGCGACGGCTCTGAGGGGTCTCAGCCCGACGCGGATAGTGATGGCCGTCGTAAGCGCGAGGAGGATCAATCCGCCGATGGTCGCCAGAGCGATCACGGTGAGAAGAGTCGCCAACTGGTTCTGGATCTCGGTGCGGGGCAGGCCCGTCACGACGTTCACTCCGTTGGGGGCCTGCCTCACGACGACGAGATACGAACCGAAGTCGTCCAAGGTCACGGTAGCGCTCGCGCGCCCGCCGAGCGCCGCATCGATGCGGTCGAGGTCGGCGCTCGTCAGTGTCTGAGACACTCCACTCCACTGTCCCTTCGTGTCGGGGAAGACGACCCCGCCGGTGCCGCCTTCGGAGCTGGACACGGCGAGCAGAATGCCGGGCACAGGGTTTGTGCCCTCGACGACATAGTCGATGGTCGCGATCTGGGCCGGCACCCGGCTCACCAGCTTCGCGACGTCGAGGGAATAGCCGTTCAGTCGATCTTCCAGTTGGCGTTCCAGGGTCGCGCCGAGCGTCGCACTGGTGATGACGGCGACGATCACGAGGATGAGCGAGACGAAGCCGATCACGGCTGTCATCAGCCGCGTCTGCAGGCTCATCGGCCGCCGAGTCATCCTCGTCGAGCTCACTGGGGCGCCTTGATCATGTAGCCGACACCTCGCACGGTGTGCAGCAGCGGGGTGCGTCCTGCATCGATCTTCTTGCGGAGGTACGAGATGTACAGCTCGACCACCGAGGACTTGCCGCCGAAGTCGTAGCTCCAGACGCGGTCGAGGATCTGCGCCTTCGACAGCACTCGGCGCTCGTTGCGCATGAGGTAGCGGAGCAGCTCGAACTCGGTCGCCGTCAGCTCGATCTCGGTGCCGTCGCGCACGACCTCGTGGCTGTCCTCGTTGAGGGAGAGGTCGGCGACGCGCAGGATCGACTGGCCGTCATCGGCTGTCGCGTGCCCGGTGCGCCGGATGATGGCGCGCAGGCGCGCGATGACCTCTTCGAGGCTGAAGGGCTTCGTGACGTAGTCGTCTCCTCCGGCGGTGAGCCCGGCGACACGGTCGCCGACGGCATCCTTCGCGGTGAGGAAGAGCACGGGCACGAGGCTGCCGGACTCACGAAGGCGGCGTAGGACAGCCATGCCGTCGAGGTCGGGCATCATGATGTCGAGCACCAGGGCATCCGGTTCGAACTCGCGCGCGACCTGAAGGGCTTCGAGACCGGACGATGCGGTGCGCACCTCCCAGCCCTCCATGCGCAGCGCCATCGCCAGCAGGTCGGTGAGCATCTGCTCGTCGTCGACGGCGAGGATGCGCAGGGGTGAGCCGTCGGGGCGGCGCAGTTCGGGGAGATCGGTGCTCATGAGTACATTCTGCGGAATCTCCTATGGGGTTTCTATGGAGAACGTTATGCGTCTCCTGTGAGATGCGCGGCGCATAGGTTTCTCATCGCTCCTCCCTCGATCTCGCAAAACCGCGCTCCCTAGCGTCGTCCTTGCCCGCGAACGGCGCGGCCTAAGGAGACAGATGTACGGGACATATCTACGGCGAGAGTTGGCGGGCCGCAAGAAGCAGACGTGGATCGTCGCGATCGGACTCGCGATCGCGATCGCTCTGGTGATCATCGTCAACGCCCTCACGGCGGGAGTGCGCGATGCGCAGGCACAGGCTCTGGAGTCGGTGTACGGAGTCGGCACCGATCTCACAGTGACCGGTGCCGCGGCGGAACCGGGGGAGGGCGGCGGGCAGCGCTTCGACTTCGGATCAGACGACGGAGCCACCGAGGGCGACACGACCACTCTCAGCCAGTCGACGCTGATGACGGACTTCATGCGCGGGACGCTCGAGTCGACCGTGCTCGACACCGTCACCTCCACTGAGGGTGTGACCGCAGCATCCGCGGCACTGAGCCTCACCAACTCGACATTCTCGGGCGAGCTTCCGAGCGACGGCTTCGGCGCGCAGGACGGCACGACCGAGGGAACCGCACCGACCGAGGGCCAGGCTCCGCCGCAGGGCGGAACGGACGGCGCCGGCGGCGGATCGTTCGGCGTCGACTCGTTCACCGTTCTCGGGATCGACCCGGCCGTGACCTCCGTGGGGCCGCTCGCCTCCGTCGCGATCAGTGACGGTCGCACTCTCGACACCGATGACGCCGGGGCGCTCGTCGCCCTCGTCGACGCCACCTACGCGACCACGAACGAGATCGCGGTCGGCGACACCATCGATGTCGCCGGTTCCGATGTCGAGGTCGTCGGGGTCGTGGCCTCCACCTCCGACTCCGCCGACACCGCGGCGAACGTGTACCTGCCTCTCGACACCGCACAGGAGCTCTCCGGCGCCGGCGATGTCATCTCGACCGTGTACGTGCAGGCGGAGTCCGCATCGTCGATCGATGCGGTGCAGGCCGCCCTCGCGGACGAGCTCCCCGACGCGACGATCACATCGCAGTCCGAGCTGGCCTCGACCGTCTCGGGTTCGCTGTCCAGCGCGACGTCGCTGATCACGAACCTCGGCACCTGGCTGTCGATCATCGTGCTCGCGGTGGCCGTGCTGCTCTCGGTGCTGCTGACCCTTTCCGGCGTCTCCCGCCGCACCCGCGAGTTCGGCACGCTCAAGGCGATCGGCTGGTCGAACGGGCGCGTCGTGCGCCAGGTCGCCGGTGAGTCCATGGTCCAGGGGCTGATCGGAGGCGCCGTGGGACTGGCGCTGGGGATCGCCGGGATCGTCATCATCAACCTCGTGAAGCCGACGGTCGCCGCGGCTGTCGCGGGCAACGCGGAAGGCGGCCCCGGGGGCATGGGCGGCGGCCCGACGGGAGGAGGCGGCATGTTCCAGACCCAGCAGGCGGCCGACATCGTGCTGCAGGCTCCGTTCACCCCGTGGGTGCTGGTCGCCGCAGTCGGTCTCGCGGTGCTCGGCGGCCTCGTGGCCGGAGCGTTCGGAGGCTGGCGCGCTGCGCGCCTCAGCCCGGCAGAAGCCCTGCGATCCGTCGCCTGACGGACTCGCGAACACACGTCGCAGACAAGGAGAAACGGACATGACCATCGCAGATATCGCTCCGGCCGCGAACGGCACGGATGCCACGGCACCGCTGTACCGCGCACAGGATGTCACGCGCACCTACACGCAGAAGGGGCGCACGGTGAAGGCCCTCACGGGCGTGGATCTCACGATCCACCCCGGTGAGTTCGTCACCATCCAGGGGCCGACGGGCGGGGGCAAATCGACTCTGCTGCAGATGCTCGGCGCGCTCGACAACCCCTCGTCCGGATCGCTGAAGCTCGGTGAGATCGAGCTGGCCTCGGCATCCGCGCGCGAGCTCAGTCGCATCCGCGCGGAGGAGATCGGCTTCGTCTTCCAGGGGTTCAACCTGATCCCCACGCTGACGGCGGCCGAGAACGTGAACATGGCTCTCGAGCCGACCGCCCTGAGCCGCACCGAGCGCGCGACTCGGGTCGCCGAGGCCCTCGATCACGTCGGGCTCGCCGACCGCGGCGATCACCTGCCCACCGAGCTGTCGGGCGGTCAGCAGCAGCGTGTGGCGATCGCGCGCGCGATCGTGAAGCGGCCTCGCGTGCTGCTCGCGGATGAGCCGACGGGCAACCTCGACGAGAGCATGCGCGATGAGATCCTCGCGCTGCTCGAGGGGCTGTGCGCGGAGGGGATCACCATGATCGTCGTTACGCACGACTCGGCGGTCGCCCGCCGGGCCACCAGGCGCCTGCGGCTCGCGAAGGGGACGGTGCAGGACATCACCCGATGAGACATGACGAAGGCCCCGGCGGAATCGCCGGGGCCTTCGTCATGTGCGGGACGCGCTCAGTGCGTGTCTTCTGCTTCGATCTCGGTACGGTCGCCCGACCACTGGGTGTGGAACGTGCCCGGCTTGTCGATGCGCTTGTAGGTGTGCGCACCGAAGAAGTCGCGCTGTCCCTGGACGAGGGCGGCGGGCAGGCGGTCGGCGCGGATGCCGTCGTAGTACGACAGCGACGACGAGAACGCCGGAGCCGGGATGCCGGCCTGTGCCGCCGCGACCACGACGCGACGCCACGGCGCCTGCGCGCGTGTGATCGCCTCGGTGAAGTACGGAGCCGTCAGCAGCACGGGAAGACCGGGCTCTGCCGCGTATGCATCGGCGATGCGGTTGAGGAACTGCGCACGGATGATGCAGCCGCCGCGCCAGATCTTGCTGATGGCGCCCAGGTCGATGTTCCAGCCGTATTCGGCAGCGCCCGCGCGGATCTCGTCGAAGCCCTGCGAGTACGCGACGATCTTCGAGGCGTAGAGCGCGAGACGGACGTCCTCGATGAAAGCGGCCTCGTCGGCGACGACGAACTCCTCGTCCGGGCCCGGGAGAGCTCCGGCGACCTCGCGCTGCTCGGGGTGCGACGACAGCGAGCGGGCGAACGTGGCCTCGGCGATGCCGGAGACGGGAACGCCGAGCGACAGCGCGGTCTGGACGGTCCACGCGCCGGTGCCCTTGGCGCCGGCCTGGTCGAGGATGACGTCGACGAGGGGCTTGCCGGTCTCGGCATCCACCTGGCGGAGCACCTCTGCGGTGATCTCGATCAGGTAGGACTCGAGCTCGCCCTTGTTCCACTCGGCGAAGATCTCGGCGATCTCGGCGGGGGACTTGCCGGTGCCGCGGCGGATGAGGTCGTAGGCCTCGGCGATCAGCTGCATGTCGGCGTACTCGATACCGTTGTGCACCATCTTGACGAAGTGGCCGGCGCCGTCATGGCCGACGTGCGTGACGCACGGCTCGCCCTCGGCGACCGCGGCGATCGACTTGAGGATCGGGCCGAGGGTGATCCAGGACTCATCAGAGCCGCCGGGCATGATCGACGGGCCCGTGAGCGCGCCCTCTTCGCCGCCGGAGATGCCGGCGCCGACGAAGTTGATGCCGGTCTCGCGGACGGCCTTCTCGCGGCGAATGGTGTCGGGGAAGTAGGCGTTGCCACCGTCGACGATGATGTCGCCCGGTTCGAAGACCTCGACGAGCGAGTCGATCACGGCGTCGGTCGGGCCGCCGGCCTTGACCATGATGATCGCGGTGCGCGGCTTCTGCAGCGAGTCTGCGAACTCCTGGTACGTCTTGGCGGCGACGAAGCCGGCCTCAGGGTGCTCGGAGGTGAGGGTCTCGGTCTTCTCGTAGCTGCGGTTGAAGATCGCCACCGTGTTCCCCTCGCGGCTGGCGAGGTTGCGGGCGAGGTTCGACCCCATGACGGCGAGTCCGACGACTCCGATGTTCGCTGATGCTTCGGGCACAGATGGCTCCTAGATCGAGAAGAAAGGGATGCATCCAGATTATCGCGACGGCAGGGGTGCTTCTCCCGTGTGTCGCCGGAATGCGTTCTCGCGAGCGCGCGGTGATCGCCCGATCGGGAGCGATCAGTCCTTGCGGTACCCCGAGCGGCCGAGCGAGAAGAGTGCGGCGAAGGTGAAGCCGGCCGCGCACACGGTCATCGCGCCGATGACCCAGGCGATCGCGTGGGAGAAGAAGACGCCGTCGAGCATGAGAGGACTCCGTGTTCTGCAGAGAAGGGATCGGTGTCCTCAGCCTACCGGCTCATTTGGTACCATCAGAGGAGTACCTCGGCGAGGGATGCTTCTGCGCGTGCGCTGGCATCCGTTATCGACGCGGCGAAGCAAGCCGGTGGCTTTCCTCACGTGTCTGCGTTCGAGAACAATTCCAAGACCACCGCGTAGCTGTCGCTGCGTGCCCCGAAGGAGAACCCCATGTCTGAAGACACCAAGGTCAAGGCCGAGCTCCGCGAGAGCTTCGGCAAGGGCTTCGCCCGTCGTCTGCGCGCCGCAGGCAAGATCCCCGCCGTCATCTACGGTCACGGCACCGAGCCCGTGCACGTCGCGCTGCCGGGCCACCAGGTCTCGCTCATCATCCGCCGGGCCAACGCGCTGCTCGAGCTCGACATCGAGGGCAAGGCTCAGCTCGCCCTGGTCAAGGACGTCCAGAAGGACCCCGTGCACCAGATCATCGAGCACATCGACCTGATCGTCGTGAAGAAGGGCGAGAAGGTCGCGATCGACCTTCCCGTCGTCGTCACCGGCGAGTCGGCTCCCGGCACCATCGTCAACCAGGACGCGAACACGATCTCGATCGAGGCCGAGGCCACGCACCTGCCGCAGAACGTCGAGGTCTCGGTCGAGGGTCTCGAAGACGGCGCGCACATCACCGCCGCCGACGTCACGCTCCCCAAGGGCTCGACGCTGCTGACCGACCCCGAGGTCCTGGTCGTCGCGATCTCGATCCCGGCTGAGGAGTCGCTCGGTGAGGACGAGGCCGGAGCCGATGACGCGTCCGCCGAGGAGGCTCCCGCCGCGGAGTGATCTCCGCAGGCGCAGCGCACAGCTGACTGCATCACAGAGGGGGCGCGAGCAGATCGCGCCCCCTCTGTCGTATTCTGACCCGGGAACCGCACGGTGCCCGCATCCGAGAGGACGAGGACATGGCATCCACCTGGCTCGTGGTGGGGCTCGGCAACCCCGGCCCGCGATACGAGGCGACGAGACACAACATCGGACAGATGGTGGTCGATGAGCTGGCTGCGCGTCGAGGCGAGAGCTTCCGTGAGCATAAGGGCGGCGCGCGCGTCGTCGAGACCTGGCTGCGGCCCGGGGCAGACAAGCTGGTGCTCGCCAAGCCCAACACGTTCATGAACGTCTCGGGCACGCCGGTCGCCGCTCTGGCGCGGTTCTACTCCGTGCCGGCCGAGCAGATCATCGTCGTCCACGACGAACTCGACATCCCCTTCGACACCGTCAAGCTCAAGATCGGCGGCGGCCACGGTGGGCACAACGGCGTGCGTGATATCGCCCGCGCCATCACCACCCCGGAGTTCCCCCGGGTGCGCGTCGGCATCGGTCGACCGGTGGGCCGACAGGATCCTGCGGACTGGGTGCTCTCACCGTTCGGCAAGGACGAACGCGCGAACCTGCCTATCCTCGTGTCGGATGCCGCGGATGCCGTCGAGCTTCTCGTCGCCGAGGGGCTACTGGCGGCGCAGCAGAAGCATCACGCCCCACGCTGACGGTCGGTCGATAGGCACCGACCTGATCGCGACCGTCTAGGGCAGGAAGCCCGCGGCGGTGCCGGTCGAGACGGCGACGAAGAGCACGACCCAGAAGATGATGGGGCCGAGCACGGCGACGACCAGCGCGCCGATGCCGGCGCCGCGCGCCTGCTTCTTGCGGATGGCGAGGATGCCGATCACGATCGCGGCGATCCCGAGGATGGTGCCCGTCCAGAACGAGAGCTCGGCCCACAGCACCTGATCGCGCGCGGGGGAGAGGATCGAGAGGAAGTCGGGGTCCATCGTGTCGAGTCCGCCGGGGATCCGGCGTCCGATCTCGAACCCCGCAATTCCCGCGACGATCGGAGTGACCACGGCGGCGACGATCGCGAAGATCAGAGCGAGGATGCCGAGGAGCCCGGACTTCTTCTGCTCGCTCGAGGGTGCCTGGTATGCGCCCTCGGGGGTTGCGTAACCGCCGACGGGCACCTGATAGGCGCCGGGAGGGGCGGCCTGGAAGGAGGGAACGCCGGGCTGGGCTGCGGGAGGTGAAGGGGGGTACACCGGGCTGCCGGACGGAGCGGGGTACGTCGGCGCGGTCGGTGCCGGGAAAGCGGGCTCGGGCTGTGCAGGCGGGGCCGCCGGCGGAGCGGGCTGGTGCGCCGGCGGAGCCGCCTGGTAGGCGGGAGGAGCTGGCTGGTAGGCGGGAGGAGCTGGCTGGTAGGCGGGCGGAGCCGGAGGAGCGGGCGGCGCCGGAGCGTACGCGGGAGGAGCGGCCGGCGGCTGCTGGTCAGTGGGCTGGGGTGCAACCGGTGCATCGGGCTGGGGTGCCGGTGGCACGGGAGGAACGGCACCGGACGGGGGCAGCTGCGGATCAGTCACGCCCCCATCCTATGGCCGGTCGTGTCAGATGCGACGAAGCAGACCGACCCGGTCGTACACGGCGGCGAGAGTCGCGTCGGCGACGGCGTCGGCCTTGGCGGCGTTCGCCGCGAGGATCCGATCGAGCTCGGCAGGGTCGTCCAGGAGCTCGAGTGCGCGGGCGCGGACCGGCTCGAACTCGTTCACGACGACCTCGGCGAGACCCTTCTTGAAGTCTCCGTACCCGCGACCGGCATACTCGTCTTCGATGGCCGGCACCTGGCGACCCGACAGTGCGGCATAGATCGTGAGCAGGTTCGAGACACCGGGCTTGTTCTCCCGGTCGAAGCGCACGGAGCCCTCGTTGTCTGTGACGGCCCGCATGATCTTCTTCGCCGACTTCGCCGGGTCATCGAGCATCCACAGCACGCCCGCGTCGCTCTCGGCGGACTTCGACATCTTCGACGTCGGATTCTGCAGATCGTAGATGCGCGCCGTGTCCTTCTGGATCACCGGTCGGGGCACGACGAACGTCTCGCCGAAGCGCGAGTTGAACCGCTCGGCGAGATCACGGGTGAGTTCGACGTGCTGCTTCTGGTCGTCGCCGACCGGCACGACGTCGGTCTGATAGAGCAGGATGTCGGCAGCCATCAGCACGGGGTAGGTGAACAGGCCGACGCTCGTGGCGTCAGCGCCGTACCGGGACGACTTGTCTTTGAACTGCGTCATCCGTCCAGCCTCACCGAACCCGGTGATTGTGGAGAGGATCCAGGCGAGCTCCGCGTGAGCACGCACGTGCGACTGCACGTAGAGCGTCGACAGGGACGGCTCGATGCCCGCGGCGATGTACTGCGCGGCGGTGCGGCGGGTCTTCTCGCGAAGCTCCGCGGGGTCCTGCGCGACGGTGAGCGCGTGCAGGTCGACGACCGAGAAGTAGGCGTCGTAAGAGCTCTGCAGGTCCCGCCACTGCAGGAGAGCCCCGATGTAGTTGCCGATCTGCAGAGAGTCGGCGGAGGGCTGCATTCCTGAGTAGAGGCGAGGTTTCGTCACGGTATCAATCCTATGGGGGTGGTGGTGGTGCGCGAGCCCGCGGGGGAGACTCGCATCATGACGACTGCCCCTGAATCCGCCGGCGTCTCCGGGGAACGTCGGGATGTCGTCTCCCGCATCATCGGCGTCGTGCTCACGGTGCTGTTCGGCGCACCTTTCGTGCTGCTCGCGTGGATGGCCCTGAGCAGCCGGTTCGGGTGGACGAACGGCGACCCGCACGGGTACGGGATGATCTTCGGCACGTTCCTCGCGCTCGTCACAGGCATCCTCGTCGCGATAGCCATTCCGCTCGTGTTCCCCCGTGCGCGCCGGGGCGCGGCATACCTGTGGAGCATGCTCGGCTACCTCGCAATCGCAGCCGGACTGATCGTCGCTTTCGTCACGGCGTGATCAGCGCGATGCCGCCGGTGGAGACGCGCGGGTCGCCGCGCAGGCCGTCAGTAGGTGTAGTCGACCACGACCGGCGCGTGGTCGCTCCACCGCTGGTCGTAAGCCGCCGCGCGAGCGACGTGATAAGCGGTCGCGCGCTCTGCGAGCGCCGGGGTCGCCAGGTGGTAGTCGATCCGCCACCCGGAGTCGTTGTCGAACGCCTGGCCGCGCATCGACCACCAGGTGTACGGCCCTTCGACGTCGCCGTGGAAGGCGCGTCCGACGTCGATCCATCCGAGTCCGGTGCCGATGGAACCGTCGACCCCCTCGACGGTCTCGCCTGCTGCACCGAGGAAGCGGTCGAAGTGGGCGCGTTCACGGGGCAGGAATCCGGCCTTCTTGCGATTGCCGCGCCAGTTCTTGATGTCGAGTTCGCGGTGCCCGACGTTCAGATCGCCGGTGACGAGCGCGAGCGCGCCGTCGGCGTCGCCGAGCTCAGCGAGCCGGACGCCGAATGCATCGAGGAACTTCCACTTCTCCTCCTGCTTGGGAGTGTCGGCCTCGCCGCTGTGCACGTAGGCGCTGACGACGGTGAGGGGGCGATCGCCGATCTGGAAGTCGGCCTCGATCCACCGGCCCTTCGAGTCGAAGTCGGCGTCGCCGAAGTCGGTGCGCGATGCGGTCGCCGGCATTCGGCTCGCGATCGCCACACCGGCACGGCCCTTGGCCGTCGCCTCGTCGTGCACGAACGTCCAGCCGGGGAGCGCAGCCTCGAGGTGCTCGTCCTGCCCGCGGACCTCTTGCAGGGTCAGGATGTCGACGTCGGCCGCATCGAGCCAGCCGCTCATGCCGTTGCGAGCCGCCGCTCGGATTCCGTTGACATTGACCGAGGCGATACGCAGATGAGGCATGTCCACCAGCCTAACGAGGGCCGCCGACATCCTTGGACGGACGCTGCAGCTCCGCGAGGAGACGCTGGGCGAGAGGGGTGCTCTCATCGATGGGCGGGGGAGCGGATGCCTCGAGGGATTCGAGTTCCTTCTCTGCCGCACGCAGGGCGCGTTCGGTCTGCCAGCTGCGATACCACGGTGCGTCGTCCCGAGCGGCGTGGGCGTCGCGGACCCGGATACGCGCCGCCTCCAACAGCGTCCGGTACTCCGCCAGACGTCGCTCCGCCTCGGTCTGGGACAACAGGGGGAGATCCCGGTCCTGGGCACTGACCGCGATCCACGAGGACGCCACCAGCATCACCACCCCGTTGACGCGGAACCACAGCAGAAGGCCGATGAAGATCGCGAACGTGGCGAGCAGGGGATTCGACGGGGTGTAGCTCAGGAGGAACCCCGCACCGAACTGGAGGATCGTCATCGCCCCGCCCCCGAGGAGGGCGCCGGGCCAGATCGTGCCCCAGTGCAGAGAAGTTCCCGTGAGGAAGCGGACCATCGCCGCGAGCGCGGCCGACAATACGGCGAAGGACACCAGCACCGTGCCGATGCGGATGCTGGTCAGGCCGTCGAGCGATGCGCCCCAACCCAGCAGGCTGAGGATCCAGGCCAGCGCGACGGCGCTCGCGGAGCTGAGCAGCGAGCCGACGATCAGCGAGACGCCGAAGATCAGCGCGGCCAGCAGGTCGCGCGCCTTCAGGATGACGTAGCTGCGGCGATCGGGCGGCAGACCGAAGATGTCCCTGGTCGCGCGCCGCGAGAACGTCACCCATCCGATGGCGGTCCAGATCACGGTTCCGAGGGCGATCAGACCTGTGATGCTCAGGATCCCCGTCGTGCTGGCCGCGATCTCCCGCACCTGATCCGGGGTGAACACACCGCCCTCATCCTGGATCAGATTGGGGATGTAGCTGTTGATGATGTCGATCATGCCGTCGACCGCCTCGCTGCTGCCGCCGAGCCACAGACCGGCGATCGCGAAGGCGAGGTATATCGCCGCGAAGATCGCGAACAGCGCCTGATAGCTCACGCCCGCGGCGAGGAGGAATCCGTTGTGCTGCAGGAAGTGACGCCACACGCGTACCGGGAACAGACCCAGTGTGCGCCTCGTCAGCGCTGTCGCTCTTTCGACAGCCGCATCGAGGCGGCCGCCCTCTGACTCCTCGCGATCGGGATCTGACACGTCTTCACCTTATCCACACGACGAAAACGGGCGGGATCCCCGTGGGGAGCCCGCCCGTTCGCGTCGATCGTCTGTGTGTCAGGCGCGACCGCGCAGTACGGCCTGCTTGACCTCGGCGATGGCCTTGGTGACCTCGATGCCGCGGGGGCACGCCTCGGAGCAGTTGAAGGTCGTGCGGCACCGCCACACACCTTCTTTGTCGTTGAGGATGTCGAGGCGCACTGCGGCGTTGTCGTCGCGCGAGTCGAAGATGAAGCGGTGCGCGTTCACGATCGCGGCGGGGCCGAAGTACTGGCCGTCGGTCCAGAAGACGGGGCACGACGAGGTGCACGCGGCGCAGAGGATGCACTTGGTCGTGTCGTCGAAGATCTCGCGATCCGCGATCGTCTGGACGCGCTCCTTGCCCTTCTCCGGCACCGAGTTCGCGACGAGGAACGGCTGCACCTCGCGGTAGGAGGCGAAGAACGGCTCCATGTCGACGACGAGGTCCTTCTCGAGCGGGAGACCCTTGATCGCCTCGACGTAGATCGGCTTCGAGATGTCGAGGTCCTTGATCAGCGTCTTGCAGGCGAGGCGGTTGCGGCCGTTGATGCGCATGGCGTCGGAGCCGCAGATGCCGTGGGCGCAGGAGCGGCGGAACGTGAGGGAGCCGTCGACCTCCCACTTGATCTTGTGCAGCGCGTCGAGCACGCGGTCGGTCGAGTAGAGCTCCACGTCGTAGTCGACCCAGTGCGGCTCGGCGTCGACCTCGGGGTCGAACCTGCGGATGTTGAACGTGACGATGAAGGACTGGATGCCGGTCTCTTCGGTCGTGTCAGCGGGAGCTTCAGCGATGGCGTTGGACATGCTCAGTACTTCCTCTCCATCGGCGGGTAGTTCAATTCGCCCTGGTCGTTCTTGGTGAACACGACGGGCTTCCAGTCGAGCTTGATGTGGTCGCTCGGAGTGGAGGAGTGCGGATCGCCCGTCAGGTAGGCCATCGTGTGCTTCATGTACTTCTCGTCGTCACGCGTCGGGAAGTCGTCGCGCATGTGGCCGCCGCGGCTCTCCTCGCGGTTCTGCGCGGCGTAGACGACGACCTCGGCGATGTCGAGGAGGAAGCCCAGCTCGACGGCCTCGAGCAGGTCGGTGTTGAACCGCTTGCCCTTGTCGTCGACGTGCACGTTCTTGTAGCGCTCGCGCAGCTCGGCGATCACCCCGAGCACGTGCTGGAGGGAGTCGTGCGTGCGGAACACCTGCGCGCCCTTGTCCATCTCGTCCTGCAGCGCCTTGCGGAGCACGGCGATGCGCTCGGTGCCCTGGTTGTTGCGCAGACCCTCGAGCATGCCGGAGACGAAGGCGGCCGGGTTCTCGGGGAGCGGCACGAACTCGGCGGTCTTGACGTACTCGACCGCGTTGCGCCCCGAGCGCTTGCCGAACACGTTGATGTCGAGCAGCGAGTTGGTGCCGAGGCGGTTGGCGCCGTGCACCGAGACGCAGGCGCACTCGCCCGCGGCGTAGAGACCGGGGACGACCGTGTCGTTGTCGGCGAGGACCTCGCCGTTGTTGTTGGTCGGGATGCCGCCCATCGCGTAGTGGGCGGTGGGCATGACCGGCACGGGCTCGACGACCGGGTCGACGCCCAGATAGGTGCGAGCGAACTCGGTGATGTCGGGGAGCTTGGTCTCGAGGACCTCGGCGCCCAGGTGCGTGCAGTCCAGCAGCACGTAGTCCTTGTGGGGACCCGCGCCGCGGCCCTCTGCGACCTCCTGGACCATGCAGCGCGCGACGATGTCGCGGGGAGCGAGGTCCTTGATGGTCGGGGCGTAGCGCTCCATGAAGCGCTCGCCCGAGGCGTTGCGCAGGATCGCGCCCTCCCCACGTGCGCCCTCGGTGAGGAGGATGCCGAGACCGGCGAGGCCGGTGGGGTGGAACTGGAAGAACTCGAGGTCCTCGAGGGGGAGGCCCTTGCGCCAGACGATGCCGACGCCGTCACCGGTGAGGGTGTGGGCGTTCGAGGTCGTCTTGAAGATCTTGCCGAATCCACCGGTCGCGAAGATGACGGCCTTGGCCTGGAAGACGTGCAGCTCGCCGGTCGAGAGGTCGTAGGCGACGACGCCCGAGACCTGGGTCTTGCCGTCGGCGTCCTTCACCGTGAGCAGGTCGAGCACGTAGAACTCGTTGAAGAAGTTGATGCCGAGCTTGACGCAGTTCTGGAACAGCGTCTGCAGGATCATGTGACCGGTGCGGTCGGCTGCGTAGCAGGCGCGGCGGACCGGGGTCTTGCCGTGCTCGGCGGTGTGGCCGCCGAAGCGACGCTGGTCGATCTTGCCCTCGGGCGTGCGGTTGAACGGCAGACCCATGTTCTCGAGGTCGATGACCGCGTCGATCGCTTCCTTCGCGAGGATCTCCGCAGCATCCTGGTCGACCAGGTAGTCGCCGCCCTTGACCGTGTCGAAGGTGTGCCACTCCCAGCTGTCCTCCTCGACGTTCGCGAGCGCAGCCGCCATGCCGCCCTGCGCCGCACCGGTGTGCGAACGCGTCGGGTACAGCTTGGAGATCACCGCGGTGTTCGCGCCGGAGCCGGCCTCGATCGCCGCGCGCATGCCGGCGCCGCCGGCGCCCACGATGACGATGTCGAACTGGTGGTAGTGCACACCGTCGCGCACGACGGAATCCTGGGTCTCGGTAGTCACTTCTCGTATGCCTTCTCTTCTACTTGCCCAGCGTCTGGCACTGTTCCCACAGCGTGCTCGTCTCGGTCACGCCGAGGCACGGGTCGAACGTGAAGACGACCAGGGTGCCGAGGATGATGAGCAGGGCGGCTGCCAGGCCCAGGGCCCAGGTGAGCGCCTTGCGAGCGGTGTTGTTCGTGACGTAGTCGTTGACGATCGTCCGCATGCCGTTGGCGCCGTGGATCAGGGCCAGCCAGAGCATGATGACGTCCCACCACTGCCAGAACGGCGTGGCGAACTTGCCCGCGATGAACGCGAAGTCGAGGGCGTGGATGCCCTCCCCGACCATCAGGTTGATGAACAGGTGGCCGAAGATGAGCACGACCAGGACGACGCCGGAGCCGCGCATGAAGAGCCAGCCCCACTTCTCGAGGTTGAATCCGCGCTGACGGCGGACGGGAGCGGCGACAGTCTGAGCGGTCATCAGTGTCCTCCTCCGAAGCCGGCGAACGCGAGTGCGAGGTGACGCGGCACGAAGCCGGCCATGATCACGACCCACACCGCGAGCACACCCCAGAACAGCTGGCGCTGGTACTTGGCGCCCTTCGACCAGAAGTCGACCGCGATGATGCGGAGGCCGTTCATCGCGTGGAACACGATGCCGGCGACCAGCACGACCTCGCCGAGGGCCATGATCGGGTTCTTATAGGTGCCGATGACGGCGTTGTACGCCTCGGGGGACACCCTGATGAGTGCAGTGTCGAGCACGTGCACCAACAGGAAGAAGAAGATGGCGACTCCGGTGATGCGGTGAAGCACCCACGACCACATGCCTTCGCGGCCCCGATAGAGGGTGCCGCGAGGTGTCTTGGAAGTGGTTTCCGAAATCGACGGTGTCAAGCGAGCGCTTGTGGACACGGTCGTCCTCCCTGGATCGATGTGACTCGGTCGCGTGCGATGCGTGGTCCAAGCATGAGCCTGCTGCCAGGCACGGCCGATCGGACACCATCCTATTCCCGTGCGGCGCCTGTGGGCGACGAAGGGGAGCCTAACTCTCTCGATGTCGAGATGTTCCGTCGGGATACTCTGGCAGGGTGAGCCAGCCCATCGAAGACTTCTACGCAGTGATCCCCGCCGGCGGCATCGGCAGCCGGCTGTGGCCGCTGTCCCGCGCCGATGCGCCGAAGTTCCTGCACGATCTCACGGGGTCGGGGCATTCGCTGCTCCGCGACACCTGGGACAGACTGGAGCCCCTCGCCGGGCGCGACCGCATCGCCGTTGTCACCGGTCGGGCGCACCGCGCGGCGGTGGAGGCGGAGTTGCCCGGCATACCGGATCTGAATGTCTTCCTGGAGTCGGAGCCCCGTGAGTCGGCCGCGGCGATCGGGCTCGCCGCGGCGATCCTGCACCGCCGCGACCCCGATGTGATCATCGGGTCGTTCAGCGCCGACCACGTCATCCGCAGCACGCGCGTCTTCGAGTTCGCCGTCCGCGACGCGGTGGAGGTGGCTCGCGAGGGATACATCTGCACGATCGGCATCTCTCCGACCGAGCCCGCGACCGGGTTCGGCTACATCAAGAAGGGTCCGGAGCTCGTCGTCGACGGAGCGCGGGAGGCGGCGCTGGTGGAGAGCTTCGTCGAGAAGCCCGATCTCGAGACCGCTCAGGCCTACTTCGCCGACCGGGGCTACCTCTGGAACGCGGGCATGTTCATCGCCAAGGCGAGCGTGCTCCTCGATGAGCTCGCCGAGAACGAACCCGCCCTGCACGCCGGTCTGCTGGAGCTCGCCGAGGCGTGGGACGACCGCGACCGCCGCGGCCCGGCCGTCGACCGCATCTGGCCCGGGCTCAAGAAGATCGCGATCGACTACGCGGTCGCCGAGCCTGCCGCGCGGCGCGGACGGCTCGCCGTCGTGCCCGGCCACTTCGACTGGGATGACGTGGGCGACTTCGCCTCGCTCACGAAGCTGATCAACAACGGCCGCAAGAACGACCTCGCAGTGCTCGGGCCGAAGGCCCGCGTGCTCTCGGATGCCGCCAGCGGCATCCTGGTCAGCCAGACCTCTCGAGTGATCAGCCTCATCGGTGTGCAGGACATCGTCGTCGTCGACACTCCCGACGCGCTGCTGGTCACCACGGTGCAGCATGCGCAGCGGGTGAAGGGCGTCGTGGAGTCGCTCAAGCTCACAGGCCGGGGCGACGTGCTCTGATGAGCAGCGACGGCCGCTCATCGGCTGTCTTGGTTTCAGCTTTGTAACCATTCGATTGCCGCTCGGGTACTGGCATGCACAAAAGTCGAAACAGTAGGTAACTTTGATCGATCCGCGAGGGCCGCGGGATCGTTGAGGGAGGCATGAGTTGACCATCTCCACCACCAAGAAGCTGCTCGGCGCGACCATCGCCGCGGGCGTCGTCTTCGCACTCGCCGGCTGTGGCCAGGCTCCGACCGAATCGGGCGGCAACGGGGGCGGGGATGCAGCATCCGACTTCCTGCCCTGCCTCGTCTCCGACGCCGGCGGTTGGAACGACAAGTCGTTCAACCAGTCCGCCAAGGAGGGCATGGACGCCGCCGCTGACGAGCTCGGCGTCAAGCCGCTCGAGTTCGAGTCGGCCAACGACAACGACTACGCGCCGAACCTCGAGACCGCGGTCTCGGAGGGATGCTCGCTGATCGTCTCGGTCGGGTTCAAGCTCTCGGCCGCGACCGTCGAGTCGGCACTCGCCAACCCCGAGATCAACTACGCGATCATCGACGACTACGCGGACAACGACTTCGACGGCACCACCGATGCCCCGAACATCAAGCCGCTCGTCTTCGACACGGCTCAGGCCGCCTACCTCGGTGGCTACGCCGCCGCTGGCTGGTCGTCGGCCGCCGGCGTGAACAAGGTCGGCACCTTCGGCGGAATGCAGATCCCGTCTGTCGCCGTCTTCATGGACGGCTTCCAGCTCGGCGTCGAGAAGTACAACGAGGACAAGTCGGGCGCCGTCGAGGTCTTCGGCTGGGACACCGCGACGCAGAAGGGCTCCTTCACGGGCGGCTTCGACGCGAACGACACGGCCAAGCAGACCGCTCAGGGCGTGCTCGACCAGGGCGTCGACGTCATCCTCCCGGTCGGCGGTCCCGTCTACCAGAGCGCGGCTGCGGCGATCGCCGACAGCGGCAAGGACACGCTGCTCATCGGCGTCGACAGCGACCTCGCGGTCGCTGACGAGTCCGTGGCGGACGTCACGCTCTTCTCGATCATGAAGGCGATCGACGTCGCGGTCCAGGATGCGACGATCGCAGCTTCGAAGGGTGACTTCGATCCGGCTCCGTACGTCGGCACTCTCGAGAACGAGGGCGTGAAGCTCTCGGGCTTCGGCTCGTTCGAGGGCGACCTGCCCGAGGGCCTGCTCGACGAGATCACCGCTCTGCAGGAGCAGATCATCGCCGGCGACATCACGGTGGAGTCCCCGAACTCCCCGTAAGTCATCGAGTTCCAGCGCGGGGCGAGTGGTGCAAGCGGCCACTCGCCCCGCGCCGTGGATGGACGACGATGACTGTTCACGGCGCACCCGGGCGATCCCCGAAGGATGCGCCGCAGATTCTTCAGACTCTTCTGGATGACACTTCTGGATAAGGTGCAGATATGAAGCTCGAACTCCGCGGCATCACCAAGCGGTTCGGAACCCTGGTGGCCAACGACCACATCGACCTGGTCGTCGAACCGGGGCAGATCCATGCGCTGCTCGGCGAGAACGGCGCAGGCAAATCGACCCTGATGAACGTCCTCTATGGCCTCTATCAGGCGGACGAGGGCGAGATCCTTCTGGACGACGTGGTCCAGCGGTTCCGCGGCCCCGGCGACGCGATGAACGCCGGCATCGGAATGGTGCACCAGCACTTCATGCTCGTCCCCGTGTTCACGGTGGCCGAGAACGTCATGCTCGGTCACGAGCAGACGAAGGGCGTCGGCACCCTCGACATCGCGAAGGCGCGTGAGCATGTCCGCGCCGTCGCCGCGCGCTTCGGCTTCGACATCGACCCTGACGCGATCGTCGGCGATCTGCCCGTCGGTGTGCAGCAGCGCGTCGAGATCATCAAGGCCCTCTCGCGCGACGCGAAGGTGCTCGTGTTCGACGAGCCCACCGCCGTGCTCACCCCTCAGGAGACCGACGAGCTGATGGGCATCATGCGTCAGCTCCGCGACGAGGGCACCGCGATCGTCTTCATCACCCACAAGCTGCGCGAGGTCCGCGAGGTCGCGGACACCATCACCATCGTGCGTCTCGGCCGCATCGTCGGAGAGGCATCGCCCACGGCGACCAACGGCGAGCTGGCCTCGCTCATGGTCGGCCGTGCGGTCGAGCTCACCGTGCACAAGGACGCGCCGCACCTGGGTGACGGCGGCCTCGAGGTGAAGGGCCTGCGCGTTCTGACCTCCGCCGGCGCGATCGTCGTCGACAACGTGGACTTCACCGTGCGACCCGGCGAGGTCCTCGCCGTCGCCGGTGTGCAGGGCAACGGACAGACCGAGCTCGTCGAGGCCATCGTCGGCCTCGCGGCCAGGGTCGAGGGATCCATCTCCCTCGACGGCACCCAGCTCGTCGGCAAGAGCGTGCGAGCGATCCTCGACGCCGGTGTCGGCTTCGTCCCCGAGGACCGCACCGAAGACGGCCTCGTCGCCGCCTTCTCGGTCGCCGAGAACCTCATCCTCGACCGCTCAGGCGACCCCGAGTTCAGTCGCGGCGGCACTCTGCGCCGCGCGGCGCTCGAGGAGTTCGCCCACGCGCGCATCAAGGAGTACGACATCCGCGCGCAGGGACCGCACACCCCGGCGGGGACTCTCTCCGGCGGAAACCAGCAGAAGGTCGTGATCGCTCGCGAGATGAGCCGCGAACTCCGACTGCTCGTGGCTGCGCAGCCGACCCGTGGAGTCGACGTGGGATCGATCGAGTTCATCCACAAGCGCATCATTGAGACGCGTGACGCAGGCATCCCCGTCGTCGTGGTCTCGACGGAGCTCGACGAAGTCGCGGCTCTCGCCGACCGCATCGCGGTGATGTACCGAGGCACGATCGTCGGGATCGTTCCCGGCGACACCCCGCGCGAGACGCTGGGTCTGATGATGGCGGGCGCCGCCGAGGGAGAGGTGGCCGCATGAGCGGTTCGACGCCACATGCCGGGGGACCGGGCACCGAGGACTCCGGTGACCAGCTCTCGGTGAACACCACCACGACCCTCCGCGATCCCGTGGATGTGCCGCCGCCCCCTCGCGGCAACGTGATCCTCAAGGAGATGCTGCGCGGCAGCGCGGTGACCACCATCCTGGCGATCTTCCTCGCACTCGTCGTCGGAGGCATCCTGATCGCCTTCACCAACGAAGACGTGATCGAGGCCTCCGGCTACTTCTTCTCGCGTCCGACCGACACGATCGCCGCCGCGTGGAACGCGGTCTACAACGGCTATGAGGCGCTGTTCCGCGGAGCGATCTTCAATGCGCGAGGTGCCGACTTCGCCGCGCAGATCCGCCCGCTCACGAACACCCTCGGATTCGCGGCCCCGCTGATCGCCGCCGGTCTCGGCGTGGCACTCGCCTTCCGCGTCGGCTTGTTCAACATCGGTGCACGCGGCCAGATGCTCATCGGTGTCGCGGTCGCCGGACTGCTGACGTTCCAGCTCGACCTGCCGTTCTGGCTGCACATCCCCGTCACGCTGATCGCCGGCATCGCCGGCGGTGCTCTGTGGGGAGCGATCGCCGGTCTGCTCAAGGCGAAGACGGGCGCCCACGAGGTGATCCTCACGATCATGCTCAACTACGTGGCCTACTACCTGCTCCTGTGGATGATCCGCACCCCTGGCCTCCTGCAGAAGCCCGGCACGAACCAGGCGCTCGGATACGCGACCCCCGAGAGCGCGCAGTTCCCCTCGCTCCTCGGCCCGCAGTTCCCCCTGCTCGACCTCGGCTTCGTCATCGTCATCATCGCGACCCTGTTCGTCTGGTGGCTCATCGAGAGGTCGTCGCTCGGCATGCGCATGCGCGCCGTGGGTGAGAACCCGCATGCGGCTCGCGCCGCGGGCATCAGCGTGCAGCGCGTGTACGTCTACGCCATGCTGCTCGCCGGTGCTCTCGCCGGCCTCGCGGGGATGAACCAGGTCCAGGGTTCGGTCACGACCGGAATCACCGAGACCATCGATGCCGGCATCGGCTTCGATGCGATCACGGTCGCCCTGCTCGGACGCAGCCGGGCCTGGGGCACGTTCGCCGCCGGCATCCTCTTCGGCGCGCTCAAGGCCGGATCGTTCTCGATGCAGGCACAGGACATCCCGGTCGACATCGTGCTCGTCGTGCAGTCGCTCGTCGTGCTGTTCATCGCCGCGCCGCCGCTGCTGCGCACGGTGTTCTTCCTTCCCAAGACCGACGCGGAGAAGGCTGCCAAGGCGAGAGCCAAGGCCGCGAAGAAGGCGGTGACCGCATGACCTCCCTCGTCCAGAGTGAAGCCGCCGACGGAACCGTGCAGCTCGCCACCGTGCGCGAGCGGCACCTGAAGGCGCCGATCGTCCTCGCCGCAGCCACCGTGCTGCTGGCGCTGCTGTTCCTGCTGGTGCCGCGCACCGGCACCAGCAGCTTCCGCCTCAACGACCCGTCATCGCCGTTCGCGCTGCCGGATGTGGCGCTGCCGACCGGGCCGACCAGCTGGGTCGTCATCGTGATCCTGGCGCTGCTGTCGGTGCTCGCATTCCTGCGGGCCTGGTCGTATCGCAAGGCGTCGATCTGGCTGGTGATCGCGTTCAGCGTGCTCGCCGTCTTCGGGTTCCTCGTCTGGGCCGGCGCCGGCGGGCTCGTGCCCGTCAGCAGCCTGCTCTTCGGAGCCGTCTCGCTCTCCGTCCCGCTCGTGTTCGGTGCGCTCGGCGGCGTGATCGGCGAGCGTGCCGGTGTCGTCAACGTCGCGATCGAGGGTCAGCTGCTCCTCGGAGCGTTCTCGGCCGCGCTGCTCTCGAGCGTCACCGGGAGCCCGTTCATCGGACTCCTCGGCGCGATGCTCGGCGGCGTGCTCGTGGCCGCCGTGCTCGCCGCATTCGCCATCAAGTACCTCGTCGAGCAGGTGATCGTCGGTGTGGTGCTCAACGTCCTCGTCAGCGGTCTCACCGGATTCCTCTACGGCGCGCTGCTCGCGCCGAACGAGGCAGCCCTCAACACGCCGGTGCGCTTCAGCCGCATCGAGATCCCGCTGCTCAGCGACATCCCGATCATCGGCCCGGTGCTGTTCAACCAGACGTTCATCGTCTACCTCATGTTCATCACCGTCGCGATCGTCGCCTGGGGTCTGTACCGCACGAAGTGGGGACTCCGGGTCCGCGCCGTGGGTGAGCACCCGCAGGCCGCCGACACCGTCGGCATCAAGGTGAACGCGACGCGATTCTGGAACGTGCTGCTCGCGGGTGCGATCGCGGGCATCGGAGGCGCGTACTTCACGCTCGTCTCGGTGCCGCAGTTCGGCAAGGACATGACCGCCGGCCTCGGCTTCATCGCCCTCGCCGCGGTGATCTTCGGCCGGTGGGACCCGATCCGCGCGACGCTCGCGGCGCTGCTGTTCGGCTTCGCCACGAACCTGCAGAACCTGCTGTCGATCCTGAAGACGCCGATCCCGGGTGAGTTCATGCTGATGCTGCCGTACGTCGTCACGCTGCTCGCGGTCGCAGGCTTCGCCGGTCAGATCCGCGGACCCGCAGCCAGCGGCAAGCCGTACATCAAGTCCTAGGAGCGACATGACAGACATCGACTGGGATGAACTCCGCCAGGTCGCGACCGACGCCATGACGAAGGCGTACGCGCCGTACTCCCGTTACCGGGTGGGCGCGGCCGCTCTCGTCGGGGACGGACGCATCGTCGCCGGCTGCAACGTCGAGAACGCCTCCTACGGCGTGACGCTGTGCGCCGAGTGCGCTCTGGTCGGCGACCTGCACATGTCGGGCGGCGGCCAGCTCGTCGCCTTCGTCTGCGTCAACAACGACGGGCAGACGATCATGCCGTGCGGCCGCTGCCGCCAGCTGCTCTACGAACACGCGATGCCCGGGATGCTGCTGGAGACCGTCTCCGGCATCCGGACCATCGATGAAGTACTGCCGGATGCGTTCGGCCCCCGAGACCTGGAGGACGCCCGATGAGCGTTGAGCCCTTCGACGCCGTCGACGTGATCCGTGCCAAGCGCGACGGAGGCGTGGTGCCCGAGAAGGCGCTGCGCTGGATGGTCGACGCGTACACGCGCGGCTACGTGTCGGACGCGCAGATGGCGTCGTTCGCGATGGCCGTATTCCAGCGCGGCATGGAGCGCGATGAGATCCGCGTGCTCACCGACGCGATGATCGCGTCGGGGGAGCGGATGAGCTTCGCGACGCTCGGCAAGAAGACCGTCGACAAGCACTCCACCGGCGGGGTCGGCGACAAGATCACCCTGCCGCTCGCGCCGCTCGTCGCCGTCTTCGGCGTCGCTGTGCCGCAGCTCTCGGGCCGCGGCCTCGGCCACACGGGCGGCACGCTCGACAAGCTCGAGTCGATCCCCGGCTGGCGCGCGGCCCTCAGCAACGAGGAGATGTTCGCCCAGATGCAGGGCGACGTCGGAGCGGTCATCTGCGCCGCAGGCTCCGGCCTCGCGCCCGCCGACAAGAAGCTCTATGCGCTCCGCGACGTCACCGGCACGGTCGAGGCGATCCCGCTCATCGCCTCGAGCATCATGTCGAAGAAGATCGCCGAGGGCACCGACGCCCTGGTGCTCGACGTGAAGTTCGGCTCCGGCGCGTTCATGCAGGACATCGACCGCGCCCGCGAGCTGGCCCGCACGATGGTCGCTCTCGGCACCGACTCGGGTGTCGCCACGACCGCACTGCTCACCGACATGAACGTGCCGCTCGGCCTCGCCATCGGCAACGCGAACGAGGTTCGCGAATCGGTTGAGGTACTCGCCGGTGGCGGCCCCGCAGATGTTCGCGAGCTGACGATCGCCCTGGCGCGCGAGATGCTCGCCCTGGCCGGACAGCCGGATGCCGATGTCGAGGCCGCTCTCGACGACGGCCGCGCGATGGACAGCTGGAAGGCCATGATCCGCGCGCAGGACGGCGACCCGGATGCTCCGCTGCCGACGGCCCGCGAGACCCACGTGGTCACGGCTCCGTCCGACGGCGTCGTGTCGCAGATGGACGCGCTGCCGTTCGGCATCGCCGCCTGGCGTCTCGGTGCGGGGCGCGCTCGGGCGGAGGATCCTGTGGTCTTCGAGGCGGGCATCGATCTGCACGCGAAGCCCGGCGACCGCGTCGTGGCGGGTCAGCCGCTGTTCACTCTCTCCGCGGCTGACGAGGCGCGGTTCCCGCGGGCTCTCGAGGCGCTGGAGGGATCGTGGGCCATCGGCGACGAGGCTCCCGCCGCGGGCCCGATCGTGCGTGAACGCATCACGGCCTGATCCGCTGACCGCTAGCCTGAACTGAGCGAATCAGCGACCGAGAGGATTTTCATGTCGATCGACGCGAACGGTGATGTCACCATCCAGGGAGCATCCCTGCGCAGCCTTCCCAAGGTGTCGCTGCACGACCATCTGGACGGTGCCGTGCGCCCGTCGACGATCATCGAGCTGGCGGATGCGATCGGTCTCGAGGTGCCGGAGTCGAAGCCCGCAGCACTCGGCACCTGGATCGCGAAGAAGAGCGACTCCGGCTCGCTCGTCGAGTACCTGAAGACGTTCGATCTGACGACCGCAGTCATGCAGACGCAAGAGGGGCTGACCCGCGTCGCACGCGAGTTCGTGCAGGACCTCGCAGCCGACGGCGTGATCTACGGTGAAGTGCGCTGGGCTCCTGAGCAGCACCTCACCCGCGGTCTCACTCTCGAGCAGACCGTCGAGGCCGTGCAGCAGGGCATCGAAGAGGGTGAGGATGCCGCGGATCGCGCCGGCCAGAGCATCCGCGTCGGTCAGCTGATCACCGCGATGCGCCACACCGACCGTTCGCTCGAGATCGCAGAGCTCGCAGTGAGCTTCCGCGGTCGCGGGGCCGTCGGCTTCGACATCGCGGGCCCGGAGGACGGCTTCCCCGCCTCGAACCACCGCAAGGCCTTCGACTATCTCGCCGCGAACTTCTTCCCCGTCACGGTGCACGCCGGTGAGGCCGCAGGCCCCGCGTCGATTCGCTCGGCACTGCTCGACGGACGTGCGCTGCGTCTCGGCCATGGTGTGCGTATCGCGGAGGACCTGCAGGTCATCACGCAGGAGGGCGACGAGGTGCAGGTGCAGTTCGGCGACCTCGCCCGGTGGGTGCGCGACCGCGAGATCCCGCTCGAGCTGTCTCCGTCGTCTAACCTCCAGACCGGAGCGATCGCGGCATGGGGTGACACGCTCGCAGACCACCCGTTCGACCTGCTGTACCAGCTCGGCTTCGCCGTCACGGTCAACGTCGACAACCGCACGATGAGTGCGACCTCGCTCACGCGTGAGCTCGCGAACCTGGTCGAGACTTTCGAGTACGACCTCGACGATCTCGAGACCTTCCAGTTCAACGCCGCGGCAGCGGCCTTCCTGCCTGTCGAGGAGCGCGAGGAGCTCGTCGAGATGATCGCAGAAGGATTCGACGTCTGAGAGATGGTCAACTGAGTCATGGCTTCCGGGGGGAAGCGACGCCGAGCAGGCATCGCAGTCATCATCAGCGCCGTCATCGTGCTCGCAGGGGGTGCGGCCGCAGCATACGCGTGGGTCACCCGCGAGCCTGAGGAGGTCGTCCCGAGAACGACCGCGGCGGTCATCGAGCGTCCGCTGACAGCGGCCCAGCAGATCGTCGCCGATGCCGACGATCCGCTGGCGTGCGCCGTGAGCTTCATCGGTGACGGTGCACCGCTGGACCCGATGCTGCAGTGGCAGAACGCGCTCTACGCAGGCCTCCCGATCCCGGCGCAGGACGGACGCGTGTTCGCGGGCTGGTACGCGAGCGAGGCGGATGCGGCGGCGTTCACCGTCGCGGCACGGATCAACGGCGCCGACCCCGTCGTCTGCGTCGATCAGCAGGTCGACCTGTTCGCGGGGTGGACGACGCCTGAGGCGAACGCCGCGGCCGCCGTGCAGGTGCCGATCCTGATGTACCACCAGTTCACGGCGAACCCCGAGGGCGAGACGGGGTGGCTGCGAGGCAACTACGCGTACATCGGCGACTTCGACGCGCAGATGAACCACATCGCGACGACCGGCTTCTACCTCCCGACCTGGGACGAGCTCAGCGCGTTCATCGACGGTCGGCTCTCGCTGCCCGCGCGTTCGGTGATCATCACCGACGACGACGCCGATCAGACGTGGTTCGACCTGGCCGTGCCCGTGGTCGACAGGTACGGGCTGCTCTCGACGTCGTTCATGATCACCGCCTACCGTCAGGATCCGCCTCCCTCGATCTACGTGCTGCGCCGCTCGCACACGAACGACATGCATCAGGCCGGCGAGAACGGCAAGGGCCGGATGACGAACTGGACGGCCGACGAGATCGCCGCAGACCTCAACGCCTCGGGCGATGTGCTCGGCGTGCGCGAGGTGATCGCCTATCCGTTCGGTCACTACAACGACACCGCGAAGCAGGGCGTCGCCCAGGCCGGGTTCGAGATGGCCAGGACGATCGAGCCCGGCTACGTCGAGATCGGGACGGACAAGCTCGCGCTGCCCGTCGTCCGCATCGACTACGGCATGGGGCTGGACTCACTGATCAAGCGGATCGGCTGAACAGGCGCTCGGGCGCGGCATGATGGAGCCCATGACCGCATCCGTCTTCATCGCGGGCCCTGTCTCGTGGAACTCGATCGTCGTGCTCGACAGGCTTCCCGAGCCCGTACCTCACATGCAGTTCGCCGAGGAGAGCTGGGAGACCGTCGGAGGCACAAGTGCGGGCAAGGCTCTCAGCCTCACGGCTCTGGGCCGCCCGACGCTGCTGTATGCGCTGACGGCTGCGGATGAGCCGGGGGAGCGCGTGCGCGGCGCGCTCGGTGGGGCAGGCGTGCGCACGCTGTGGGGTGAGGGCGATGCCACCGAGCGACACCTCAACCTCATGACAAGAGAAGGCGGCAGGGTATCGCTCTACCTCGCGTCGCCGTCGGCCTCGGACGGAGCCGATGACGGCGCGATCGAGGCAGCGATGGCCGCATCCGACGTGATCGTGCTCGATCTCGCCGCGGAGCCGCTGAGGCTGCTGCCCGCGGCGAGGTCCACGGGTCGCCCGATCTGGGTCGACGTGCACGACTACGACGGGGAGGCCGACTTCCACCGTCCGTTCCTCGCCGCGGCCGACGCGGTGTTCTGCAACGCCGACCGGCTCGACGACCCGGTCGCGTTCCTCCGCTCGCGCATCGAGGCCGGGGCGTCGCTCGCGGTGTGCACTCTCGGCGCCGAGGGCGCGGTGGCGATCGATGCCGACGGTGCGGAGCACCGGGTGGCGGCGGCGCCCGCCGACGTGGTCGACACGAACGGCGCCGGTGACGCATTCCTCGCGGGTGTGCTCGACGCCCACCTCGAAGGTCTCGACGTGCCCACAGCGCTCGCGGCGGGGGCACGGACGGCATCCCTCGTGCTCGGCACCAGACACCTGCATCCGCTGCTCGAGCGCGACTGACGTCCTGCCCCTTCCGCCGGTTCGATCAGCGCGGCGGCAGCTCGGCCATGAAGGAGTTCAGGATCTCGGCGACCTGGGCGTGCATCTCTTCGTCCGTGATCGTCGGCTCGCCATCGCCCGACTGGGGGCCATAGTCACCGAAGGACGCGTGCGATGCGCCCTCGACCTCGACCATCTCGGCGTCAGCCGGGAGCAGGTCACGGGCCGCGTCGACCTTCTCGGGCGTCGACAGGCCATCCTCACTGCCCGAGATGCTCAGAACGGAGAGGTCGGTGTCGGAGACGTCGTTCGAGCAGTACGACCCGAACAGAACGAGCGCCTCGGCGTCTGCGGCGAGCTGGCATGCGCGCACGCCGCCGAGGGAGTGTCCGCCGATCGCCCAGTCGTCGATGTCGGGCGCAGCGGAGGTGAAGGCGTCGAGCCCGCGCAGGTCGAAGAATGCGAGGTTCAGCCACGGGCGCGTGATGACCACCGTGACGCCCTCCTCGGCGAGGCTCTGGAGGATCGCGGCGTACGCCCACGGGTCCACCTTCGCCCCGGGGATGAACACGAGACCCGTCTCGGACTCGCCATCCGCAGGCGTGAGCACGATGCCCTCATCGGCATCTTCGACGTGGATCGCGGGATTCTCGCGGACGCTCGCCAGGGGTGCCTTCTCGGCGGGCATCACCCCGATCTGGCTCCAGGCGACGATGCCGCCGACTCCGAGCACGAGGACGGCGACGAGCCCCCAGACGATCACCTTCAGGACACGACGGCCACGCTTCTTCTGCACAGGATCAACGTTAGGGCCTGCGCATGTGAACAGCCTCGGGGCCGAGGATCACCCGCGACCGTGAGGCACGGGGCTCTCGAGCGCTTCCCGCTCGCGGCGGACCGCAGCGCGGTAGGCGTCCTTGTTGACGTAGTAGGCCATCCGCGCGAGCCCGAGGTAGCGGTAGCCGCCGGTGAGGTCGGGCCACGGCTGCGTGGTCACCCGCTCGCGGAACCGTGCCGCGTTCGCGGCATCGTGCTCCACGGCATCGAGATAGCCGGCCAGCAGGTCGGCCTGCTCGTAGCGGCCCTGCCAGCCGATGCCGGAGGCCTCGATCATGCCCATCACGTACAGGCCGTTGAACGAGGCGGGGAAGACGTTGAGGAACAGTCGGGGCGCGGCACCCTGCCACTGCAGATGCCGTCGATCGACGAACGGGTAGTCGAGGGTGTAGCCGGTCGCGAGCATCACGAGGTCGTAATCGTCGGCCGTGCCGTCCCGGAACCGCACTGTCGATCCGTCGAAGCGGTCGATGTCCGGCCGGATCCGCAGATCACCCTGCCCCAGGTGGTTGAGGACCATGGTGTTGACGATCGGGTGCGATTCGTAGATGCGGTAGTCCGGCTTCGGGAACCCGAAGTGCACGGGGTCGCCCGTGAACGCCTTGAGCACACGGCTGTCGACGGCCTGCTTGATGCGGGCGGGAAGCGGTCTGCCCTGATTCAGCGTGTCGCTGGGCCTTCCGAACAGGTAGCGCGGCACGAAGTAATAACCTCGGCGCACGCTCATGTCGACGGAGGCGGCATGGTGCACGGCGTCGACCGCGATGTCGCATCCGGAATTGCCCGCACCGATCAGGAGCACCCTCTTGCCGGCGAGCTGCGAGGGAGACCTGTAGGAGCTCGTGTGCATCAGCTCGCCGCTGAAAGCACCGCGGAAACGCGGGATGTTCGGTTCGGCCAGAGTGCCGTTCGCGAGCACGACGCCCGCATACCGATGCGTCTCCTCGCCCGACGGCCCTGCGCACGTGAGATCCCAGCCGCCGTCTCGCGGCTCGAGGCGGGTGACCGTGGTCTCGAACCGGAACAGCGCGGTGAGCCCGAAGTGCTCGGCGTAGTCCTCGAAGTACTCCCGCAGCACGCGGTGGCCCGGGTAGTCGATCGTCGAGCGCATCGGGAACTCGGTGAACTCGGTCGTGGTGCGGGAGGAGATCAGGTGCGCGGACTCGTACATGGTGCTGCGCGGGTTGTCGATGTCCCAGAGTCCGCCGACGCCCGATGAGGCCTCGTACCCGTCGATGCCGATTCCGCGCCTCGTGAGCGCGCGGGCGGCAGCGAGTCCTGACGGCCCCGCGCCGATGACGGCGTATCTGTTCATGCTGCTCCCGCACCTCGCTGTGCGCGCACCTGCGCCCTCCGCCGATCGTATCGGCAGAGGGCGCAGGTGACGCGTGCGGCGACGCTCAGGAGGCGTGCAGCGCCGTCTGGCGCGCGACGACCGCATCGCGGATCGCGGGGAACAGCGGATGCTCGGGGTCGAGGCCCGTCGTGCGCGAGGTGAACGCGAGAGCGTCCTCCGTGCGCAGGAGCTCCTGCAGCTCGACGGCCTGCTCGTCGTCGGGCTCTTCGAACTCGAGCGCGGCGGTGACGGCGCCGACCAGCGCGACCGTGGGAAGACCGCGCTCGGCTGCCATGGCGGCGGGGCCGATGAACCGCTCGTGTCGCGAGATCTTGCGCAGCGGCTGTCGGCCGACGCGCTGGACCGTGTCGACGAGGGCAGGGTTGCGGAACCGCTCGAGGATCGTCGCACGGTACTCGGCGAGGTCGGTGGGGTCGAGCCCGTGCTCGGCCACCAGCACCGAGGAGGTCTCCTCGAGGGCCGCCGACACGCGAGCCGCGATGTCGGGATCGGCGAGAGCATCCGAGATGCGCTCGATTCCGGCGCGGGCGCCGAAGTACGCCGTGGCCGCGTGGCCCGTGTTCACCGTGAACAGCTTGCGCTCGATGTACGGAGCCAGGTCATCGACGAAGTGCGCTCCGGGGATGCTCGGCAGCGTGCCGCCGAAGGCTCCGGATTCGATCGCCCACTCGAAGTACGGCTCGACCGTGACATCGACGCCGCCGTCCGCGGGCTGGCCGGGGACGATGCGGTCGACGGCGGTGTTCGCGAACACGGCGCGCGAGAGCAGCTCGGCGGCATCCGCTCCTGCGGCCTTCGCGACCTCGGCGCGCAGGGTGTCGGTCGCGCCGATCGCGTTCTCGCAGGCCATGACCTGCAGAGGTGCGGAATCGGGGGAGCGGCGTCGAAGGCCCTCGACGATCGTGGGGGCCACGAACCGCAGCACGGTCGGCCCGACAGCGGTGGTGGCGACGTCCGCGGTCGCGACCTCGTCGGCCACGGCATCCGGATCCGTCCTGCTGTTGACCGCGCGGAAGCCGGTCACGACGTGATCGGTGCCACCGGGGCCGGCCTCGTGCACGATGTACGAGTCGACCGCGTTGATCGCATCGACGAGCGCGTCGGCGACGTCGGAGAAGACGACCTCGTAACCGCCCTCGTGCAGCAGGAGCCCGACGAAGCCCCGACCGATGTTGCCCGCTCCGAAGTGGACGGCCTTCATCAGTCGTTCACCGCCGAGAGCAGTGCGTACAGCTCGTCGGGGGTTTGCGCGGCGTTGAGCTTCGCGACGTCGTCCTCGTCGGAGAAGAGGATCGCGATCTGCGACAGGATCTCGAGATGCTCGTCGCCGCGGCCGGCGATGCCCACCACGAAGGTCGCGGGCTCGCCCGCCCAGTCGACGCCGCCGTCGTATCGGACGACCGACAGCGCGGATCCGAGGATCGCGTCCTTCGTGTCGTTGGTGCCGTGCGGAATCGCCAGACCGTTGCCCATGTAGGTCGACACGGTCTCTTCGCGCTGACGCATCGCGTCGACGTAGGCGGGAGTGACGGCGCCGGCCGACACGAGGATGTCTGTGGCTTCCTGCAGAGCGGCATCCCGGGTGCTGCTGCCGGTGTGGATGCGGACCTGGTCGAGGGTGAGAACGCTCATGGTGATTCCTTCTTTCTGAGAATGTGGGGGCGGGGCGGATGCCGTGGCATCCGCCCCGCCCGGTCTGTCATGCGTCGGAGTCGCGCTGCCCGCGCACCATCTCGACGACCTCTTCGTACTTCGGAGAGTTCATGAAGTTGTCGACCGACACATGGACGGAGTTCGGCGACTGCGCCTTCGCGCGGTCGGTCAGCTGCTGCTGTGTGATCACCAGGTCGGCGCTGCCGTCGAGGTTCGCGATCGCCTGATTGGTGACCGTGACCCCGTCGATCTCGGCCTTCTTGAACTTGTTGCGCAGCACGCTCGCGCCCATGGCCGAGGAGCCCATGCCGGCGTCGCACGCGAACACGATGTTCGCGATACGGCGGTCGGTGGCGACTCCCACCCCTGCGGCTGCGGCGCCTGCGGCACCCGCACCGGATGAGGCGCGGAGCGCGTCCATCGCGGCGGAGGACTTGCCCTTGTTCGCCTCGGTCTGGGCGATCGCGTCGCCGAAGCTGTCGCCCTCTGCGGCGAGGTCACGCTTGCGCGAGGCCCGCAGAATGACTCCGGTGATGAGGAAGGTGACGACGGCGGCGATGACGACCGAGAGGTACACGACCAGCAGGTTGCCGACTCCGGGGCCGACAGCAGCGGCGGTGACGGCGATGATGCTGCCGGGGGCTGCGGGGAAGGCCAGCCCGCCACCGAGGACCATGTTCGTCGTGACACCGGCCGCGCCACCCGCGATCAGCGCGAGGATGGTGGTCGGCTTGCTCAGCGCGTACGGGAAGTAGATCTCGTGGATGCCGCCGAAGAACTGGATGATGGCAGCTCCCGGCGCGGAGGCCTTCGCCGCACCGACGCCGAAGAAGGTGAAGGCGAGCAGCAGGCCGAGACCCGGACCGGGGTTCGCCTCGATCAGGAACAGGATCGACTTGCCGGTCTCCGCGGCCTGCTCGATGCCGAGCGGCGTGAACACGCCGTGGTTGATGGCGTTGTTGAGGAACAGCACCTTGGCGGGCTCGACGATGATCGAGACGAGCGGGAGCAGGTTCAGCGAGACGAGCCAGTCGACAGCGCCGCCGAGGACCGCGCTGATGCCGAGCATGACCGGGCCGAAGGCGAAGAAGCCGAAGATGGCGAGGAGCATGCCGAGGATTCCGGCCGAGAAGTTGTTGACGAGCATCTCGAAGCCGGGGCGGATCCTGCCGTCCCACAGCTTGTCCATCTGCTTGGTGATCCAGGCCGCGAGCGGTCCCATGATCATCGCACCGAGGAACATCGGGATGTTCGTTCCGACGATGACGCCCATCGTGGCGATCGTCGCCACGACGCCGCCGCGCTCGCCGTAGACCATGCGGCCGGCAGTGTTGGCGATCAGCAGAGGCAGGAGGTAGGTGACCATCGGGCCGACGAGGCCCACATAGCCGAAGAAGTTGCCGTCGGCGCCTTCGGCCACCGCGGTCATCGCGCCCTGCCAGCCGACGATCGCGGAGTCTCCGCCGCCGCCGACGATCTCGGCGACCGGGTACCAGTGCCAGCCGAACGGGCTGTCCGCGCCGAAGAAGCCGGCCGGAATGAACAGCATGGTGATGAATCCCCACGCGATGAACGCGGCGATGTTGGGCATGATCATGCCCGAGAGGAACGTGCCGAAGCGCTGCACGCCCGTTCGGAGGCCGCCTGCCTTCGTGGCGGCGGGTGACGTCGTCGTCATGATGTCGTCTCTTTCTGGTGAGGGGGAAGGGTTGCTGTGGCATCGGCCACGGCGAGGCGGGCTCCGGCGGCGTCGTCGGCCGCCAGCGCCAGTTCGGCGAGGTTGCGGGCCTCGTCGAGGGTTCGGGTGGAGAGCATCTGGCGCACGTCCGCGAGCGCCGATGGAGCCATCGAGAGGCTCGTCGCGCCGAGGCCGACGAGCACCACGGCGAGCATCGGGTCTGCCGCTGCCTCGCCGCAGATCCCGACCGGCTTTCCGAGGCGGGCGCCTGCCGCACCGACTTCGCGCACGAGGCGGAGCACGGCGGGGTGCCAGGGGTCCTGGAAGCCGGCGACAGAACCCAGCATGCGATCGGCGGCCATCGTGTACTGGGTGAGATCGTTCGTGCCGATCGACGCGAAGTCCGCGTGCGCGAGGATTCGGTCGGCGAGCAGCGCGCTGGACGGAATCTCGACCATGACGCCCGCGGTCTTGAGGCCGTATTCGCGAGCGAGTGCAGTGAAGTACTGCGTCTCCTCGACGGTCGCGACCATGGGAGCCATGACCCAGAGGTCGGCCGAGGTCGCGGCATCGGCCTCGGCGAGAGCGGTCAGCTGCTCGCGCAGGATGTCTTCGCTCGCGCGCAGGGCTCGGAGGCCGCGGAGCCCCAGCGCCGGGTTCTCCTCGTGTGCGTCGTTGAGGAAGGCCAGGGGCTTGTCGGCCCCGGCGTCCAGCATCCGCACGACGACCTTCTTGCCCGGGAAGGCCGCGAGCAGCTCCCGATACGACTCGCGCTGCTGCTCCACCGTCGGTGCCTGGGCCGACGAGAGGAACAGGAACTCGGTGCGGAACAGCCCGACGCCCTCGGCCCCGCGTTCGACGGCATCGGATGCGTCTGCAGGTTTCCCCAGATTCGCCAGCAGCGGGATCAGCGTGCCGTCGGCGAGGGCGCCGGGAGTCAGTGGTGCGTCGTCCGCAGAGCGTCGGGCGGCGGCGCGCTGCTCGGCGCGCTCCTTCTCGTCGTCGGTCGGGTCCAGGGTCACGAGTCCGGCGGCCGCATCGACGATCACCGACTGACCCGTGGCGAGTGCGGATGCCGAGGCCGCGCCGACGATCGCGACGATGCCCTTCTCACGGGCGAGGATCGCCGTGTGCGACGTGGGTCCGCCGTCGAATGTGATGAGGGCGAGCACCTGATCGAGGTTCAGCAGCGCCGTGTCGGCCGGAGCGAGGTCACGGGCGACGAGGACGAACGGATGCCCGGGGTCGGGCACGCCGGGCGCATCCACGCCGCGAAGGCGTGCGAGCACCCGCTGGGCGATGTCGTCGAGATCGGCCGCGCGCTCGCCGAGGTAGCCCCCGACCGCCTCGAGCGTGGCGCGGAAGCCGGCGAAGGCGTCGTGCACGGCCCACTCGGCGGTGGCGCCGTCATCGATCCTCGCGTCGACCTCGTCCTGCAGTGTGGGGTCTTCCGCGATCATCGCCTGGGCCTCCAGCACCTCCTGGGCCGAGCCTCCGGCCGTCTCGCCTCGGGCTGTCAGCTCCTGAGCCACCGCGGCGACGGCCTCGCGCACCCTGGTGCGCTCGGCATCGATGCCCTGCGTGCTCGGTGTGTTCTCCGGAGCGGGCAGCGCCTCGGTCATTCGCACGACGACGCCCTGGGCGACGCCGAGACCGATCCCGACCCCTCGCAGTTCGCTCACGCGCCGGCATCCTGATCGTGGTCGGTCGTCAGCAGCTCGGTGAGCGTGTCGAGGACTCCTTCGGCGCTGTCGCCGTCGGCGGTGAGCGTGACGTAGTCGCCGTGTTCGATCGCGAGCGCGATGACGCCGAGGATGCTGGCCGCGTTGACCGCCTTGCCGGAGTCCTTCGCGATGGTCACGGGGATGCCGGAGTCCTTCGCCGCCTGTGCGAACAGCTTCGCGGGGCGGGCGTGGAGTCCGTGGGATGAGCCGATGCGTACGGTGCGGGAGACGGTCATGATGTTCCTTTCGGGGTGGTCCTGGCGTCGGCGAGGATCGAGCGGGCGAGCGCGAGGGTGCGGGTGCCGTCGCGGTCGGCGAAGACGTCCTCCGGGAGGACGACCACGGGCACGGCGGCCACATCGCGGATGGCGTCGAGGCGGTCGGCGAGGTGCGGGCCGACGAGGACGAGGTCGTGATCGCCGCCGGTGACGGAGTGCTCCATGCCGGCTGCCGCGTCCCAGTCGAGACCGGCGTTGGAGGCCGCTCTGCGCAGTCGCTGTGCGACGAACGTGCTCGACGCGCCGGCGCCGCACACCACGAGGATCTTCATCGATGCCCACTACCTTTCCTGAGAACAGTCTGGGAACTGGCGCGGGCGCTCGCCAACAGGTTCCTTTCCGCCCCTGCGGAACATCGGTTTCGGAGCGGCGCCACGCGCTTACTGACATCATGGGAATCACGTCAGGACAGTGCAGTCGGCACGGAGGAGGGGGAGGATCATGTCGCGTCAGCGCCAGGACCAGCTCCTCTCGACCCTGCTGCGCCAGGGCGACTGGGCGACCGCCGCGAGCCTCGCCGATCAGCTCGGGGTCACCCCCCGCAGCATCCGCTCGTATGTGGCGGCGCTGAACGCCCGGACGGGTGGCGCGGACGCGGTGGAGTCGGGGCCCGCCGGCTACCGGGCGGGCTCAGCCGCGCGCGATGCGCTGCGAACCAGGCAGGGTGGCGAATCCGCCCCCAGAGACCGGCTGCACGGCATCGTCCGCACCCTGCTCGACCTGCCGGGCGGCGTCGACGTGTTCGCGATGGCCGACGAGCTGCATGTCAGCGAGGCGACCCTCGAATCGGACCTCTCCCGGGTCCGCGCCCTGCTGGAAGGCACCGAGCTGACGCTGGAGCGCGACCGCGAGATCGCGCGCCTGCGCGGCAACGAGGCGGCACAGCGCCGGCTTCTCAGCCGGCTCGCGCACGACGAGATGGACGCCGCGTCCTTCCACCCCGAGACCTTCCGCCGGGCCCTCGCCGGCACTGCCGTCGCCGCCGGCTCCGTCGCCCCCTTCAAGTCCGAGCTCGTGCGCGAACTCGGCGAGCTGGGCTACTACGTCAACGAGCTCGCGATCTCGGACGTCCTCC
This sequence comes from Microbacterium sp. WCS2018Hpa-23, assembly GCF_031843845.1. Classification (NCBI taxonomy): domain Bacteria; kingdom Bacillati; phylum Actinomycetota; class Actinomycetes; order Micrococcales; family Microbacteriaceae; genus Microbacterium; species Microbacterium sp. WCS2018Hpa-23. The sequence continues at coordinate 92,745 of NZ_JAVTIZ010000011.1, read as the reverse complement.
TGCACATCGCGATCGCCGCCGAGCGGGTCGCCGCCGGTCACTCTCTCGAGGCCGGTCCCGCCGGCGCGCGCGAGGAGATCCCGCGAGTCGGCGCGATCATCGCCCGCCTCGCCCAGGAGCACTTCGCCGTCGCGCTGGGCGACGGCGACAGCGGTCACCTGGCCTCCCTCGTCCTCACACGAATCGTGGCCCCGGGGGAGGACGCCGCCGGCGACGTCGCTCGCAGCGGCGTCGCTCCTGCCGTGGAGGCCGCGGTCCGCGCCGAGATCGCCCGGGCGGCCGACGACTTCCAGGTCGATCTGGTCGACGAGACCTTCGTGCTCCGCCTCGCACTGCACGTGCAGAACCTGCTGCGCCGTGCTGAAGAGAGCGCCCTCACCCGCAATCCGCTCACGAGATCGCTCAAGACCTCCTATCCGATGATCTTCGAGGTGGCAGTGTCGATCGCGAGCGGTCTGCACGACCGGCTGGGGACGCCCATCCACGACGACGAGATCGCCTACATCGCGATGCACGTCGGCGGACGGCTCGAGCGCAGCCGGAAGGCCGAGTCGATCCTCACGGCGACCATCGTCTGCCCCGGGTACTACGAGCTGCATGAGCTGCTGCGCTCCAGCGTCGACCGCTCGCTGGGATCCGCCATCGAGGTCACCAGTGTCGTCACGAACGTCGACCCGGAATGGGCCTCCTTCGACACCGATCTGGTGCTCAGCACGATCGAGCCGGGTGCGACCGGAGACCGGTTCGTGCGCATCCAGCCTTTCCTCACCGATGCCGACATCGATCGCATCCAGCAGGCCGCGGCACGGGTCAGAAGAGGGCGGCGCCTGACGCGCCTGCGCGCGGAACTCGCACGGTACTTCGTCGCGGATGCGTTCGTCTACCCGCTCCCGGACGAGGGCGAGGAGGCGATCATCCGTCGCCTCGGCGGACTCCTCGTGACCGCGGGGCTCATCGGCGAGGACTACGTCGAGAACACGATCCTGCGAGAGCGGATGTCGTCGACGGCGTTCACAGACTCCCTCGCCGTGCCCCACGCGCTGCAGATGACGGCGTCGAGAACCGCGATCGCGATCGGCGTCGCCGACGGGTCGGCGGCGTGGGGCGAGGGCCGGGTTCAGGTGGTCGCCCTCGCCGCGTTCAGCGAGAGCGACCGTGCCGCATTCCAGACCGTCTTCGAGCAGCTCGTCGAGGTGTTCAGCGAGCGCGACAGCGTGCAGCGCATCCTTCGCCGGGGCACCAGCTTCGAGGCGTTCCTCGACGAGCTCGTCGCCGTGATCGACGGCTGACCGCTCAGGCTCAGGCTCAGGCTCAGGCTCAGGCTCAGAGCCGAGGGTTGAGCACGCCCGCCAGGGTGTCGAGCACGGAGTCGGCATCCGCCGACTCCGCCGTCTCGAGCACCACGGCGTCGCCGGGCGCGAGCGCGAGGTCCATCAGCGCGAGAACGCTGCTGAGGTCCACGACCGCGCCCGACGACGTGCGCAGGGTCACCGCGTGCGGGTGCGCCTGCACGACGCGCACCAGCTCGGCGACGGGGCGCGCGTGCACCCCGTTGTGCGCGCTGATGACGACATGTCTTCTCGGCATGCGACCTACGAGCGTTCTTCCAGGAGGGTCCGCACGGCGGCCTCGAGTTCGCGCACGATCTCGGCGGCGCGTGCAGCCGACTCGGCCTTCGCGTCGATGTAGACCTTGAGCTTGGGCTCGGTGCCGCTGGGCCGGACGATGATCCGGGATCCGTCGGTGAGGCGGAAACGCAGCACATCTCCGGAGGGCTGTCCGGGGTCCGCCTGCAGCAGATCCTCGGCCGAGGCGACGGTGTCCCCGCCGAACTGCGACGGCGGCAGCGTGCGCAGCGACAGCATCACTGTGCCGATCACCGAGAGGTCATCGACGCGCACCGACACCTGGCCGCTGGCGAAGTGGCCGTAGGTGTCACCGAGCTCCGTCAGGAGATCGGCCAGCGACTTGCCTCGCTCGTGCGCCTCGGCCGCGAGACCGAGGATCGCCACGGCGGCCGAGATGCCGTCCTTGTCGCGGACGGTCTCGGGATTCACGAGGTAGCCGAGGGCCTCTTCGAATCCGAAGACGATCCCAGGGGCTCGCGAGATCCATTTGAAGCCCGTGAGCGTCTCATGGAAGTCGAGTCCGTGGTGTGCCGCGACCGCGCCGAGACCGGGGGACGACACGAGCGAGCAGGCCAAGGACGCACCGAGTGTGCCCGCGGCCGCTTTCGCCGCGCGCGCTCCGAGCAGGAGGCCCACCTCGTTGCCGGTGAGGCGACGCCAGCCGTTCTCGGACGACGCATCGGGGATCGCGACGGCGAGGCGGTCGGCGTCCGGATCGTTCGCGAGGATGAAGTCCGCCTGCACTCGCCGGGCCCGGGCGAACGACAGATCCATCGCCCCCGGTTCCTCCGGGTTCGGGAACGACACCGTGCGGAACGTGGCGTCGGGCTTCAGCTGCTCTCCGACGACCATCGGCTGAGGGTAGCCGGCGGCGGCGACGATCTTCGACAGGGTCTCCCATCCGACGCCGTGCATCGCGGTGTACACCCACCGGATGTCCGATGCGGATGCGGGAGCGGGCGCCACAGCGGCGGTCGCTGCGACATAGGCGTCGACGACGTCCTCACCCGCCGTCTCGTAGACGGTCGACCGGGGGAGAGCGCTGACGTCATCCGCATCGGCGATCCGCTGGATGTGCGCGGCGATCTCGGCATCCGCCGGTGCGACGATCTGCGAGCCCTGATCCGCGCCGCCCAGGTACACCTTGTAGCCGTTGTCGTTCGGGGGATTGTGCGATGCCGTCACCATGACCCCGGCATCCGCCCCGAGGTGCCGTACCGCGAACGCGAGCACCGGTGTGGGCAGAAGGCGGGGGAGGAGGATGGCGCGGAGCCCGGCGCCGGCGAACAGCTCGGCGGAGTCGGTGGCGAACACCCGCGAGTTGCGGCGCCCGTCGTAGCCGATGATCACGGTCGGGGTGCCGCCGTGCGCCCGCTCGCGCAGGTACGAGGCGAACCCGGCCGCCGCCTGGGCGACGAGCACGCGATTCATGCGGTTGCTGCCGGCCCCGAGAGCGCCGCGGAGCCCTGCGGTGCCGAACGCGAGGCGCGCGCTGAAGCGATCGTCGAGATCGGCGATCGCTGTCTCGTCGCCGCTCGCTGCGCGGGTGATGACCGCGGCGAGCTCGTCGCGGGTCTCATGGTCGGGGTCCTGCCTCATCCAGGCTCGGGCCTGTGCGAGGCGCTCGTCACTCACAGCGCCTCGACCACTCGGGCCAGCAGCGCCGAGATCACAGGCTCCGCCTCGCGGCCGGCCTCGATCACCTCAGCATGGCTGAGCGGCGTCTTCTGAATGCCGGCGGCGAGGTTCGTGATGAGCGAGAAGCCGAGGATCTCCATGCCGGCTTCTCGTGCGGCGATCGCCTCGAGGGCGGTGGACATGCCGACGATGTGGCCGCCGATGTGCTTCGCCATCTGCACCTCGGCCGGCGTCTCGTAGTGCGGGCCGCGGAACTGCGTGTAGACGCCCTCGTCGAGCGAGGGGTCGACGCTGCGAGCGATGTCGCGCAGGCGCTTCGCGTAGAGATCGGTCAGGTCGATGAAGGTCGCGCCCTCGAGCGGAGAGTCGGCAGTGAGGTTGATGTGGTCGCTGATCAGCACGGGCTGTCCGGGCGTCCACGTCTCGCGGATGCCGCCGGCACCGTTCGTGAGGACCATGATCTTTGCCCCCGTGGCCGCGGCGGTGCGGACCGAGTGCACGACACGGCGGACGCCGTGGCCCTCGTAGTAGTGGGTGCGGGCGCCGATGACGAGCACGTTCTTGCCGTCGGGGGTGCGGATGCTTCGGAGAGTGCCGACGTGGCCCTCGAGAGCGGGCTTCGAGAAGCCTGTGACCTCGGTGGCGGGGATGGTCGCGATGGTCTCGCCGATGATGTCGGCGGCCTTGCCCCAGCCGCTGCCGAGCGTGAGGGCGATGTCGTGCTTCTCGACTCCGGTCAGGCGCGCGATGTCGGCGGCTGCGTCGGCTGCGACCTCGAACGGGTTCGCATTCGGGTCGTCGAGGGGGTTGCTGTGTGTTTCAGGCATGGATCCACTCTAGGAAGGTGCAGGCTCAGGGGCCAGGATTGCGGAAGAATGGAGATCATGTCTTCCACCCCTTTTGAGCGCACTCAGCGCGTCGCCGTCCTCGGTGGCGGTCCCGGCGGTTACGAAGCGGCACTCGCAGCCGCTCAGCTCGGAGCCGAGGTGACCCTGGTCGAGCGCGTCGGCGTGGGTGGTGCGGCAGTGCTCACCGACGTCGTCCCCTCGAAGAGCCTGATCGCCACGGCGGATGCCGCGGTCGCGATCTCCGAGGCCTCGGATCTCGGTGTGCAGTTCTACGCCAAGGGCGAGCACGGCAAGCCGCTCAAGCCCGAGATCGCGATCAACCTCGCCGCGGTGAACAAGCGCCTCATCGCCCTCGCCGGCCAGCAGTCCGAGGACATGCGCACCACTCTGCTCGAAGCCGGTGTGCGCATCCTCTCGGGACACGGCAGGCTCGAGGGTCCGAACGCGATCATCGTGTCGACGGGGCAGCAGGGCACCGACTTCGACCGCGTCGAGGCCGACACGATCATCGTCGCGGTGGGCGCTTCGCCGCGTGAGCTGGACTCGGCGAAGCCCGACGGCAAGCGCATCCTCACCTGGACGCAGCTGTACGACATGAAGGCGCTGCCCGAGCACCTCATCGTCGTCGGCTCCGGTGTGACCGGCGCCGAGTTCGCCTCCGCCTATATGAACCTCGGCGCGAAGGTGACGCTCGTCTCCAGCCGCGACCAGGTGCTGCCGGGCGAGGATCAGGACGCCGCACGCGTGCTCGAGAAGGTCTTCAAGCGCGGCGGCATGACGGTGCTCTCAAAGGCGCGAGCCGAGAAGGTCGAGGTCACCAAGGACGGCGTGACCGCGACGCTGTCCGACGGTCGCACGGTCGACGGCAGCCACTGCCTCATGGCGGTGGGGTCGATCCCCAACACCGCGGGCATCGGCCTCGAGGATGCGGGAGTCGAACTCGACGAGACCGGACACGTCCGCGTCAACCGCGTGGCTCGCACGTCGGTGCCGAACGTCTACGCCGTCGGCGACTGCACGAACTTCTTCCCACTCGCATCCGTCGCGTCGATGCAGGGGCGCACAGCGGTGTTCCACGCTCTGGGTGACATCGTGATCCCGCTCGAGCTGATCAAGATCACCTCGAACATCTTCACGGCTCCCGAGATCGCGACGGTCGGCTACTCCGAGAAGGATGTCGAAGACGGCGTCGCGGACGGCCTGGTCTTCAAGCTGCCGCTGGCCGCGAACCCGCGCGCGAAGATGATGGGCATCAAGGACGGCTTCGTGAAGCTGATCGCACGCAAGGGCTCGGGCACGGTCATCGGCGGCGTGATCGTCGCGCCGAAGGCCTCCGAGCTGATCTACCCGATCGCGGTCGCCGTCGAGCGTCGTCTGACGGTCGACCAGGTCTCGCGAGTGTTCGCGGCGTATCCCTCGCTGTCGAGCAGCATCACCGATGCGAGCCGGGCGATGCACCTCGTCAACGCGAACATCTCGTAGCTCATCGGGATGGCCGCACCGCGGCCGGTACCGTCGTCGGCGATGACGGTACCGGCGCGAGTCGGATTGCTCTTCTCAGCGCGCCCAGACGGCGGCGTCGCGGCGATCCTGTGTACGGAAGCTGTTGTTGCCCCGATGGGCGATCGCGGACAGCGCATGTGCGATCGCCGTCATCTCGCGCATCGACTGGTGCCATTCGCGCTGCGCCACACGATAGGCGACCTGCGCCTCTCCTGACCACTGCCAGGACAGCGCGTCCGCGGCAGCCTCGAGTCGATCGAGTTCAGCGTCGATCTGCCTCACGCGCTCCGAGATCTCGGTGCACGCGTCGTCGACGCGGTCGTGCTCGAGCGAGATGATTCGACTGTCCATTCCACTCCCCTCAGAAGTCGTTCTGTGCTGTGCAGGTCAGTTCGCCGTCGATCGTCGCCGACGTCTCGAGTTCGGCCGGATACCCCTCGGAGGACGTGCCGATTCTGGCTTCGGCGTCGTCGAACGTCACCGCGCCATCATGCTCGAACACTTCCGTCGTCAGCAGCCACCGGTCGTCTCCGAGGCTGACCCAGGTGATCGCGTCCTCAGCGCCGGAGATGGATGCGGTGAACGCCGAGAGCTCGCCGACACGGTCCTGGCTGCTGGATGCGGTGAATCGATCGCCCGAGGTGACGCACTGCAGATCGGAGACCGAGACGGTCTGCCCTTCGCCTCCTTCGACCTGCACGGTCAGCGTCGATTCCGCGGGAGGTGAGCAGCTGCTGAGGGCGATCACGGCGAGTGCCGTCGCGACGACCGCGAGCGCGCGCTCAGCGCGCACGGTCGTCACCCGAACCGGTCGAGTCGGAGCGGTCGCCCGGTCCGTGCAGGAAGGCTGTCCGCACGGCTTCTCGCTGCTCGTCGTCCATGTCGGCGAGAGCGGCCTTGAGCAGGCGACCCGCCTCTTCCATCCGGGCGGCGAATGCCGGGGTCTGGGCGACGTCGCGGAGAGTCGCGCGTCCGGCGAGCGCAGCCTGAGCGCGATTGCGCACCGACTCGTCCATCTGCGGATCGCGGCTCAGGCGTGCGAGCAGTTCGCGGGCGCGGAGGTCAAGGGGGCTTCCGGCCTGGGCGGTGCCGAGCACGCGGGGCTGGCCGGGGACTTCGCCTTCGGGAGAAATCGTGGGGTCGTCGCTCATCAGTTCACCTGCGCATTGTCGTATCCGACGGGGAGGGGGAGGTCGGTGCCGCCCGCGAGCAGCGAGCTCAGCACTCCCACCGACGCGTTCAGGGCATCGAAGAAGGTCAGCACGGACTGCACGGTGTCGTAGGCGGACTTGGCGAGCCACAGGGCGTATCCGATCTCGATGCCACCGCAGAGGTAGCCGAGGATTCCACCGACGACCGTCTCGATCGTCACTGTGCCTGCCGCGATGCAGACAGCGGCGATGAGTGCGGCGTCGAGGATCTTCGAGAAGATGCCGCTCACGAGAGCAGCCGTGCTGATCATGCCCCGCGCCACCATCTCGAACTCCGGTCCGAGCTCGGCGATCTTGGTTCCCGCTTCGCGGAGGAGATCCGCCAGTTCGGTGAAGAACGCGTTGGCGGCTGTCGCCGCTTCCCCGGTCCAGGATCCCGCGGTCACGGCCATCTCGTAGGCCACGTTGTCGCCCTGGGTGCCGGTGTACGCGCCGAGCTTGCGGAGCGAGTCGGAGACTTCATACAGCTTGTTCCAATCGCCGCTGAAGTTCTTGGAGATGACGTCCAGGTAGTTCCAGTCGAAGATCCAGTCCAGCACCTGGGCCAGCACCGACGACGGGCTCAGCCAGTCGGTCGTGAGGATGGTGGAGACCAGATCCTCCGGCGTCTCCGTGGCCGGAGGGGACAGCTCGTCCGCTGCGTTGTGGGGCGAACCGGACGATGCGTCGTCCGCCGATGTCGTTGCGCCGCTGCCACCCCCGCCGGGATAGCTCCGGTCGAGGTCGGCTTCGATCGCGTCGTCGAGTTCGAGTGACCGGGTCGCCGTGCCCTGCAGCTCGGTCGCGGATGCGGTCAGCGCGGTGTTCAGCGCGCCGAAGTAGCTGTTGAGCGCCTCCACCGTCTCGTTGGCCGCGAACAGGGCCTTCGAGTAGACGAAAGAGGTGTCGAGGTACTCGAGCGTGATGTGGTCGGAGGTGTAGGTCGTGGCGGTGGCCGTCGATCCGGAATCGTCGGTCAGCGCGCTCGCGTGCGCCGTGAGTCGCGCGGGGTCGATCCGATACATGCGATCCTTCCTCGGTTGTGGTCCGGCGATCAGCCTACTTCGAACGCGCTGCGATAATGGTGGCCATGCCGCCTGCTGTCGCTGAAACACCGCTCCTCGTCGAGGAAGGGATGCTGTGACGGATTCGTTCGCCTCGCCACGGGTGCAGGGATGGCCGGCGAAGTGGGGTGAACGTCGACCCGGACGCAACACCGGCATGTTCTGGCTCGGCGTCGTCCTCTTCGCGGGCGCGGCCGCCATGATCGGATTCTCGGGCGGCGCCGCCGGCCCGCTGTGGTCGGGTGCGTTCGTCGCGCTGTTCGGTCTCACGGCCCTCGCCGTCGCTGCCCGCAGACCTTTCGTCGAAGGGCGCGCGCGTCTGGTCGACGCGGCGACGCTGACGCGCGGGCGGATAGGAAGCCCGGATGCACGCGTGCACTTCGTGCCGGAGCGGCGGCCTGGCGTCGTCACCCTGACGCTGTGCGTCGCGTGGGCCGTCGTGCTCACGGCCGCGACGATCGTGGCGATCGGGATCGGGCTGACCGGCAGGCCCGAGGCCTTCCTCGGAGTAGCAGTGCTCGCGGCGACCGCCGCGCTGTTCGTCTACACGGCCGTGCGCGCAGCCATCACGCAATACCGCTCCGATTCCTTCGGCCGTCGACCGATGGGGCTGGGCATCGGCCACGACGGGGTGCTCCTGATGCGTGTCACCGAGACCCTGTACGTGCCGTGGAGCGCGATCCGCCGCGTGGAGCCGGACATGACCGAGCCTCGACGCGGCATGGACGCGCTCCCGCTCGTCAGACTCCGCGTGGATCCGAGTCGCGTGACCGCATCCGACGGGATGCGTGTTCCCGCCACGGTGACCGTGGCCCCGGCGATGTTGAAGACGCACCCGCAGGTCGTCTGGTCCGCGCTGCGGGGGTTGCACGATTCGCCGGCGGCACGCGCTGCTCTCGGCACACCGACAGGGCAGCGGATGTTCGACGAGTGGTGCGCATCTGCCGCGGCGGACTGAAGGAATGACGAAGGCCCCGCCTCGAGGCGGGGCCTTCGTCGTGACTCTGTGCGATCAGCTGATCGTGAGCAGCTGGTGGCCTGCGGCGACGGTCGCACCGGCAGTGGCCGCGATGCTGCCGACCGTGCCGTCCTTGTGCGCTTGCAGCGGCTGCTCCATCTTCATCGCCTCGAGGACGACGACGAGGTCGCCCTTGACGACCTGCTGCCCCTCTTCGACGGCGACCTTGACGACGGTGGCCTGCATGGGCGACTTCACGGCGTCACCGGATGCGCCTGCGCTGACCGAGGTGGCGTGGCTGCGACGAGACGGCGGCACGGCGGCCGGTCGTCCGGCGGTTCCTGCGGCGACCGCGACACGGTCGGGCAGGCTCACCTCGAGCCGCTTTCCGGCGACCTCGACGACCACGGTGTGGCGGTTCTCGGCGGCGGCGGGAGACTCGAGCTCGCCGTCCCACGCGGGGATGTCGTTCTCGAACTCGGTCTCGATCCAGCGGGTGAAGATGCCGAACTCGCCGTCGTCGGCGGTGAAGGCAGGGTCGCGGACGACCTTGCGGTGGAACGGCAGAACGGTCGGGAGCCCCGCGACCTCGAACTCGTCCAGGGCGCGGCGCGAGCGCTCGAGCGCTTCGGCGCGGTCCTTGCCGGTCACGATGATCTTCGCGAGCAGCGAGTCGAACGCCCCCGAGACGGAGTCGCCTGCGGTGACGCCGGAGTCGAGACGGATGCCGGGGCCGCCGAAGGTCTTGAAGACGTGGATCGGGCCCGGCTGGGGAAGGAAACCGCGACCCGGGTCTTCGCCGTTGATGCGGAACTCGATCGAGTGTCCGGTCGGCTTCGGGTCGTCGTAGTCGATGGTGCCGCCGGCGGCGATGCGGAACTGCTCGCGCACCAGGTCGATGCCGGTGACCTCTTCGGAGACGGGGTGCTCGACCTGCAGGCGGGTGTTGACCTCGAGGAACGAGACGGTGCCGTCGGCGCCGATCAGGAACTCGCAAGTGCCTGCGCCGACGTAGCCGACCTCCTTGAGGATGGCCTTCGACGCCGAGTACAGCAGGTCGTTCTGCTCGTCCGTGAGGAACGGTGCAGGCGCCTCCTCGACGAGCTTCTGGTGACGGCGCTGCAGCGAGCAGTCACGGGTCGAGATGACGACGACGTTGCCCTCGGAGTCCGCCAGGCACTGCGTCTCGACGTGGCGGGGCTTGTCGAGATACTTCTCGACGAAGCACTCGCCGCGGCCGAAGGCCGTGACGGCCTCGCGGGTCGCGGATTCGAACAGCTCGGCGACCTCGTCGAGCTCACGGGCGACCTTGAGACCGCGTCCGCCGCCGCCGTAGGCGGCCTTGATCGCGATCGGCAGACCGAACTCCTTCGCGAATGCGACGACCTCGTCGGCACCGGCCACGGGGCCGGGGGTTCCGGGGGCGAGCGGGGCGCCCACCTTCTCGGCGACGTGACGAGCGGTGACCTTGTCTCCGAGCGCCTCGATGGCCTCTGGCGAGGGGCCGATCCAGGTCATTCCCGCACCGATCACGGACCGTGCGAACTCGGCGTTCTCGGCGAGGAAGCCGTACCCCGGGTGCACGGCATCTGCGCCGGCACGGCGGGCGATCGAGAGGATCTTCTCGATCTGCAGGTAGGTCTCGGCGCTCGTCGCTCCGCCGAGGGCGTAGGCCTCGTCGGCGAGGCGGGTGTGCAGAGCGTCGCGATCCTGGTCGGCGTACACGGCGACGGAGGCGATCCCCGAGTCGCGAGCGGCACGGATGATGCGGACGGCGATCTCGCCGCGGTTGGCGATGAGCACCTTGGCGATATCAGGCATGGTTGCCAGCCTAGCGAGAAGGCCCCCGATCTCTTTGACGACTCTCCACAAGAAAGAGAGAGAAACGTCGACGAGACCCTACGACCAGAGGTCGGTCCACGCGACGCCCAGCTCCGTGGTCAGGCGTCGTACGGTCGACAGCGACATCCCCACGACGGTCGACGGATCGCCGTCGACACGGGTGATGAAGGCTCCGCCGAGGCTGTCGACCGTGAATGCGCCCGCGACGTGCAGGGGCTCGCCGGACGCGACGTAGGCGGCGATCTCGGCATCCGTGATGTCGTCGGCGAACGTCACCGCCGCTTCGGCGGTCGCGGTGGCCTCGACGGGGGTGACACCGGGGGAGACCCGGAACACCGAATGGCCGGAGTGCAGGATGCCGGTGGCGCCGCGCATCTCGTGCCAGCGCCGGGTGGCCTCCTCCGGCGTGTAGGGCTTGCCGTACACGCGGCCCCCGAGCGCGAACATCGAGTCGCCGCCGATCACGATGCCGTCGAAGAGGCCTTCCGAGGCGAGCTTGTGCGCGACGTCCGCGGCCTTCGCACGAGCGAGGAGCAGCACGAGCTCCGTCGGGGGCAGGTCGGCGCCGCGCGCGGCTGCGGCGAGGGCGGCCACGGCATCCTCATCCACATCCGGCGACTGCGTGAGGGGCTCGATTCCGGCCTGCCGCAGCAGCATCAGACGGGCGGGGGAGGTGGAGGCGAGGCAGACGCGCATGTGCACCACCGTATCCTCGAAGGATGACTTCTTCTCCAGCCCTGCTCGATCTGGACATCACCGGCATCGCGCACGGCGGTACGTTCATCGCCCGCCACGAGGGACGCGTCGTCTTCGTCTCCGATGCGATCCCCGGAGAGCGGGTGCGTGCGCGGCTGACCGAGGACTCGACGGATGAGTCGAAGAGCTTCTGGCGCGCGGAGACGGTCGAGGTCCTCGAGGCGTCCCCGCACCGTCGCCCGCACATCTGGTCGGAGGCCGACGTCTCGCGCGCGCCCGAAGACCGCCCGGGAGGTGCGGACCTCGGGCACATCGACCTCGTGCATCAGCGGGTCCTGAAGCGTCAGGTGCTGACCGAGGCCCTCGACCGTTTCGCGGGTGCGGGTCTCGAGGCCCCCGAGATCGAGGCGGTCGACTCCTCCGATGGCACCGGATGGCGAACCAGGGTCACGCTGCACGTCGACGATGACGGACAGGTCGGGCCCTACGCCGCTCGCAGCCACCGCGTGATCCCCGTCGGCTCGCACCCGCTGGCGCGTCCGTCGATCGCCAGGGCCGCGCTCGCGCTCGCCGGCGGCGAAGCAGGCAGTGTCGACCTGGTCGAACCCGGCGACGGCAGGGTGCGGATCATCCGTCGCGAACGCCTCGATGCGCGCCCCGCGCGAGGGCAGGGTCGGCGTCCCGCGCCCGAGGTCGTCTACGAGCAGGTGGGCGACCGGCGCTTCCAGGTCGATGCCGGCGGCTTCTGGCAGGTGCATCCGCGCGCCGCATCGGTGCTCGACGGTGCCGTGTACGGCATCCTCGACGGCCATGTCGATCCCGAGAAGAAGCACTTCGATCTCTACGGAGGCGTGGGACTCTTCGCCGCATCGCTCGCGGACCTCGGCGGCACCGACATCGTCACGGTCGAATCCAGCAGGCGCGCGACGGCTCATGCGCAGCAGAACCTCGCGCAGCTCGGCGTCAGCGCGGTCACCGCGCGTGTCGACCGCTACATCGCGGGAGCTCCCGCGGGAACGAAGGCGGGTGCTGTGGTCCTGGATCCGCCGAGAGCCGGTGCCGGACGCGCGGTGGTCGATGCGCTCGACGCGCTCGCACCGGAGGCGATCGCCTACGTCGCCTGTGACCCGGTCGCACTGGCGCGCGACCTCGGCACCTTCCGTGAGCGAGGGTGGAACGTGGGGGCTCTCCGCGGTTTCGATCTGTTCCCGCACTCGCATCATTTCGAGGTCGTCGCTCTGCTCACACGCTGACGGGGATCGGCACCCGCGAGAATCACTAGGCTGGGTGGATGAGCAGGGTCGCACTCATCGACGATCACGAATCCGTCCGCCTCGGTCTGGAGGCCGCGTGCGCCCGGGACGGCGCTCAGACGGTCGTCTTCTCCGGCAGCACAGTCATGTCGTACCTCGAGTGGCGATCCGATTCCTCCGCGCCGCCCGCGGATGTGGTCGTCCTGGACCTCACGCTGGGTGACGGCACGACGGTCACCGAGAACGTCAGGTCGCTCGTCTCTGCCGGTGCGAGCGTCGTGATCCACAGCGTCGCCGACCGCCCTGCGGCCGTTCGTGAGGCGCTCGCGGCCGGTGCCGCCGGCGTCGTCAGCAAGTCGTCGGCGCTCGACGACGTGCTCGATGCGATCCGCACGGTCGCCGACGGCGAGGCTCTCAACAACGTCGAATGGGCGAGCGCCGTCGACGGCGACCGAGATTTCGCGGATGCGCAGCTCTCTTCTCGCGAGCGCGACGTGCTGCGCCTGTATGCAGCGGGTCTGCCGTTGAAGGCGGTGGCCGAGCGTCTCGGCGTCGCGTACTCGACAGCCAAGGAGAACATCACCCGGATCAGGGTGAAGTACGTCGAGGTCGGACGCCCGGCGCCGACCAAGGTCGATCTTCTCCGCCGCGCGATGGAGGACGGGATCGTCGCCGCAGACGGGGCGCCGAGTGCCCACTGACCCGCTCAGCATCCGTGATGCCTGGAGCAAGATCCCTTCCCCGGGCAGTGTGGAGACGGAATTCGAGCGATTCACCGGCAAGCGCATGGAGCGCATCCTCGCGACGGTCGTCGCGATCGGATCGGCGATCCTCGGAGCCCAGGCGCTGATCGCCGGGATCACGACGATGTCGTGGTCGGACGGTGCGCGGATCGCGATGCTGCTGGTGGTCTTCATCCCCCTCGTGGTGATGCTGATCGCCTGCGTCGTCGGGCGAGGGGTGCGCACCGCATCGGGTGCGTTCGCGATCATCTACACCCTGGCGCTGGGAGCCTGGCCGACGTTTGTCGACCCGGTGGGAAAAGCGGCCGATCAGCCATGGATCTTCTTCCTCGTCAACGTCGGCGTCGTCGCCGCGATGCTCGCGTTCCCGCTGTGGCTGCAGTTCGCCTGGGCGGTCGGTCTCCCGTTCGTCTACGGGTACGTGCGGCTCGTCGAGGGTGAGTTCTCGCGAGACTTCTGGGTGACCACGGCGTTCGACGTGTCCTTCACACTGATCCTCGGCATCGTGATCATCTCGCTGGGCTGGATGTTCCGATCCGTCGCCGCCGGTGTCGACGAAGCGCGTGCACACGCCGTGGCCTCGTACGCCTCCGCCGCCGCGGCTGCCGCCGCCGAGGAGGAGCGGGCGACCATGTCGGCGCTCATGCACGACAGCGTCCTCGCTGCCCTCATCGCCGCGGAGCGGGCCGAAGGCGAACGCGCCCAGGATCTCGCCGTCGGCATGGCGCGCGAGGCTCTCACCAGACTCGCGAACACCGAGGCCGCGGTGGCGCAGGAGGGGAGCGACGAGCCGGTCGGAGCCGCGCAGATCGTCGTCGAGCTGCGGCGGGCGCTCTCCGAGCTCGGAGCGGATGCCATCGTCGAGGAGCGCGGAGGGATCGGACTGATCCCCGGCCGTGCCGCGCGGGCCCTCGTGCTCGCCGCCCGGCAGGCGCTCGGCAACGCCGTGACGCACGCGAACGGACGGGGCCTGCACATCCTCGCGGAGGGGAAGGGCGACGAGGGCATCAGCGTGACGATCACCGACACCGGTCCCGGGTTCGATATCACAGCCATCGGTGCCGACCGCCTGGGTATCAGCGCCTCGATACTCGCGCGCATGGCCGGAGTCGCCGGTACGGCGGAGATCGACTCGAGCGAGTGGGGAACCACCGTGACGCTCGGTTGGGAGCAGCCATGAACCGGACCGTTCGCAGCGTCGCGACCTCGCTCGCGGTCGGATTCGCGATGTACTTCGCCGCCAGGGGGGTCTGGTGGATCGACCAGCCCACCGGACCTCTGCTGATGGTCGCGGCGATCGGTCTGTACCTCGTGGTCGTGAACGCGGCCATCCTGTGGGATTCGGCGACCTCGGTCCGGATGCCTCTGTGGGTCGCACTCGTCACGCTGGCGTCCAGCGTGCTGATTCCCATCCTCGTGACGTCGTCGCTCGATCCTCTGATTCTCACCGCGCCGTTCGCCACCTGGTACATCGGTGCTCTCGGGCTGCTGGGGATCGTGTGCATCGTGCGTCGCCGATTCGTGATCGGGTGGCTCGTCGTCCTGATCCTGGTGGTCGCCTCTTCGGCGTTCCTGGGGTTCTTCGTGGCGTTGTCGCTCGGCCTCGTCGGATCATTCATGTGGGTCGCTGTGGCCCACCTGCTGGTGATGTTCTGGGATCGGGCGGTGCGTGACACCGAGCGACTCGCCGGCATCCAGCAGGCGGTGTCCGCGTGGCACGCGACACAGCAGGTGCGGCAGAAGGAGCGGCGCCTGCGCACACAGTTTGCGCTCGCCGTCGCCGGCCCTGTGCTGAGTCGCGCCGTCGCGTCCAGGGGCGCGCTCGACGCCGAAGAACGGCTCCAGGCGCGGCTCGCCGAGGGGCGGTTGCGTGACGAGCTGCGCGGCGCTGATCTGCTCAACGACGCGGTGCGGGATGCGATCGAGGATGCCAGGCGGCACGGCGCCGTCGTCACCGTCTTCGACGAGGGCGGTCTGGCCGACGTCGACGAGGTGCGGCGTGCTGTGATCCGTGACGAGCTCGCGCGGGTGCTTCGCGAGGCCGACGCCGAGCGATGGATCATCCGCGCCGCCCTGGACCCTGTGACGGCGGTGACGGTGGTCGGACGGGCTGGCGCCGGCGGTCAGAGCGACGACGACGCCGTGGACGTCTTCCACGAGATCCCCCGTGAGGTGCCGGAGCACTGAGTGCCCCTGCCCTCGGCTCTGGCCGGGGGAGGAGGTCAGAGTCGAGGTCAGACAGAGTGGGCGAGGGGCGGCGAATCCGCCAGCCCCTCGCCATGCGGACAGTTACCCGAAAACCATCCGCTGGTGGCCGGTCTGCGTCTATCTACCCTGGGACAGAGAGACCAGCCGAACGCGAAGCGTCTTACTCAGTCTCATGGTTATTCAAATCGTTGTCTGTAGGTATTTTGGGGGACACGGGGATGGCCCCCATGCGAGAAGATGGGGCATGGGAATGCGTCGAGGAACCAACCTCCCCCGAATGGGTGACTTCAACCAGTCGGTGATCCTCGAGGCCATCCGCCGCTCGATCGAGGGGCTCAGCCGGATCGAGCTCGTCGAGGCGACGGGGCTCTCCGCCCAGACGATCACGAACATCACCCGCCGCCTGCTCGACGGAGGGTTCATCGCCGAGGCCGGCCGGACGATCAACGGACCGGGCAAGCCCCGTGTCACTCTGCGTCTGGTCGCGGAGAGTCGCTTCTCGGTCGGCGTGCATCTCGATCCGGCCGTGATCACGTTCGTGCTGCTGGACATGTCGGGCGCGGTGGTGCACCGGCGAGTGGTCCGGACGCCTGACAAGGATCCTCGACGCATCGTCGAGACCATGGCCCAGACGATCGATGCGCTCATCGACGAGGCGGGAGTCGACCGTGCTCGCGTCGCGGGTGTCGGGGTCGCGGCTCCCGGCCCGCTCGACGCGCGGAAGGGAACGGTGATAGACCCGCCGAAGCTGCACGGGTGGCATCGTGTTCCGCTGCGCTCGGTGCTCGCAGAGGCGACAGGGTTCGACGTCACTCTCGAGAAGGACACGACCGCCGCTGCGGTGGGCGAGCTCTGGACGGGCACCGATGCCACCGAGGGGTCGTTCCTCTTCATCTACCTCGGCACCGGGCTCGGCATGTCCGTGGTGCGCGAGGGCGGTGTGGTCACGGGCAGCTCCCACAACTTCGGCGAGATCGGCCACATCATGGTCGATCCGGAGGGGCCGGTGTGCTCGTGCGGCTCCCGCGGATGCGTCGAAGTGGTGTGCACGCCTCAGGCGATCGTCGAACAGGCCGAGGCTGCGGGACTGTTCCAGGATGATCGACAGGCCAACGACGAGCGTGCGGTCGATGAGCGATTGACGCTGCTGTGCGAACGCGCAGTTGCCGGCGATACGCCCGCGCTCGGAGTGCTCCGGCGTTCGGCGGCACACCTCGTGGTTCTGATCTCGGCGCTGACGAACGTGCTCGACGTCGACCGTGTCGTGTTGGGCGGGCCGTTCTGGGGTCGTCTGTCCGAGGTGTATCTGCGCGAGATCCCCGAGCCTCTCAACCGGCGCAGTGCGACACGAGCGGTGCATCTGCTTGCTGTGGACGGAACGGTGGTGGGTGATGACGTGGCTGCCGTCGGAGCGGCCTGCGTGGTCCTCGACGCCGTCCTCACGCCCCGGGCATCGGACCTCTACCTCGAGGACTGAACGCTCCCTCAACCGCCATACCGGTATATCGGTGATCGGCTCGTGCCTATAATTCCAATCGATGTACTATCGAAGGGATGCGCCGACTGGGGTGCTCCGACAGCGGGGACGACGGTCCCGCGTCGACCGGGGGAGACTGTCTGCGTGGCCCGGGAGCTGGGGGGCTCCGGGCCTCGCAGACCTCGTCCGTCGCCCGCTCGGTGGCGGCGCTCAGCGTGAGAAGCGGCCCCAGGGGATGTCTCGCCGAAGCGGCGTGCGCAGCGGGCGCTGCGTGCGAGTCCACGCCGAGACGCGAGGCTCGTCGGCGACAGCATCCGCCGATTCCTGCGCGTATGCGTCGCTGACCACCGCGATGAGTGCGGCGAGCTCCTCTTCCGTGGCGGAGCCGCGCGTGATCTCGATCGTCGGCGGACGCTCTGCCTCCGCCGCCGCTCCCGATGCGTCCTGCCCGCTCACAGCGGGATGTTCCCGTGCTTCTTCGGCGGCAGCTCCGCCCGCTTGCCGCGTAGGGCGCGGAGAGCCTTGGCGATGGAGACGCGGGTGTTCGCCGGCTCGATGATGCCGTCGATCTCGCCGCGCTCCGCAGCGAGGAACGGTGAGGTGACGCTGTACGTGTACTCGTTCGCGAGACGGGTGCGTACGGCGGCGACGTCTTCGCCGGCCTCTTCGGCGCGCTTGATCTCGCCTCGGTAGAGGATGTTGACCGCACCCTGTCCGCCCATGACGGCGATCTCGGCGGTGGGCCAGGCGAGGTTCACGTCGGCGCCGAGCTGCTTCGATCCCATGACGATGTACGCGCCGCCGTAGGCCTTGCGCAGGATCACGGTGACCAGCGGCACGGTCGCCTCGGCATACGCGTAGATGAGCTTCGCGCCGCGGCGGATCACACCGGTCCACTCCTGGTCGGTGCCCGGCAGGTAGCCGGGCACATCGACGAGCGTGACGATCGGGATCGAGAACGCATCGCAGAAGCGCACGAACCGGCTGGCCTTCTCGCCGGCCTCGATGTTGAGAGTTCCTGCCATCTGCGACGGCTGATTGGCGATGATGCCGACCGAGCGGCCTTCGACGCGGCCGAAGCCGATCACGATGTTCGGTGCGAAGAGCGGCTGGACCTCGATGAAGTCCCCGGCATCGACGACGTGCTCGATGACCGTGTGGATGTCGTACGGCTGATTGGGGGAGTCCGGGATGATCGTGTTCAGCGTGCGATCGGCATCCGTGGTCTCCCACTCGAAGCCGCTCTCGTAGCCGGGGATCTCCGCCATGTTGTTGTCGGGCAGGAAGCCCAGAAGCGTGCGTGCGTAGTCGATCGCATCGTCTTCGTCTTCGGCGAGGTAGTGCGCGACGCCGGAGCGGGTGTTGTGCGTGAGGGCTCCTCCGAGCTCCTCCATGCCCACGTCCTCGCCGGTGACCGTCTTGATGACGTCCGGGCCGGTCACGAACATCTGACTGGTCTTGTCGACCATGATCACGAAGTCGGTCAGTGCGGGGCCGTAGACGGCTCCACCGGCGGCCGGACCCATGATGATCGAGATCTGCGGGATGACACCTGACGAGCGGGTGTTCAGGCGGAAGATCTCGCCGTACTTGCTGAGCGCGAGCACGCCTTCCTGGATCCGCGCGCCACCCGAGTCGAGGATGCCGATGATCGGCATGCCGCCCGAGAGGGCGAATTCCATGATCTTGATGATCTTGTCGCCGGAGACCTCGCCGAGCGAGCCGCCGAAGGTGGTGAAGTCCTGCGAGTAGACCGCGACCGTTCGTCCGTGGATCGTGCCGACGCCCGTGACGACCGAGTCGCCGTACGGGCGGTTCTTGTCCATCCCGAAGGCCGTGGTGCGGTGGCGCACGTATTCGTCGAACTCGACGAAGCTTCCTGGATCGACGAGCAGTTCGATGCGCTCACGGGCGGTCATCTTGCCCTTGGCGTGCTGCTTGTCGTGCGCGACCTTCTCAGCGTCGACAACGGCTTCGTTGTAGCGAGCGCGGAGGTCAGCGATTCTGCCGGCGGTGGTCGAGAGTTCGGGCTTGTCCGTCACGGATTCCACCCTATCGTCGGCTCGGCCCCGTCCGTTGGATGCTCGCCACAACGGGTCGCCGGATCCTTTGGCGGCTCTCTCGCGTCCGGCGTCCGCGCGGAGTCAGTCGTTCCGAGTGGGATCCGCGTTCGCGCCGAGCGCACCCGACAGGTCGTGGGTTCCAGACTGCTCGTCCGTGCCGCCTTCGATCTCGGCCGCGTCCTTCTTGCGCCCGCGACCGACCGAGGCGATCTTCCGACCCGCCCAGCCGACTCCGCGCGCCGCCGTTCCCGCAGCACCGGCGACGGCGCCACCGACGTACTGTGCTCCGTGCAGCATCCGCAGCTCCAGCTTCTCGGAGCCGTCCACAGGTTCGAGGTCGAGCGGCAGATCCATCGGAGCCGCGCCGAACGCGCGGTGCGAGGTCGTGAGCACGCGGCGTCCGAGGATGTGGTTGCCGGCCCCACCCACCGCAGCGCCGACGCCGAACGGCAGGGCCTTGCCGATGAACGAGGCGCCGCCCTTCGCGGCGAACTGCCTGACGAACATGCTCTTGAGCCGGTCGACCAGCGGCCCGACCGCGGCGCGGGGGAGCGACTTCGTCACCATCTCGCCCCAGTATGTGGATCGGCTGCCGCCCTTGCCCGTGGCCTCCCCGGCGAGCTGACCGACGAGGGCAACTCCCTCCTTGCCGAGCATCAGGGTCATCACAAGAGCTCTCGCCCTGTCGGGATTCGAGACCGCGATGCCGTGCACCTCGGCGACCGATTGGGCGAACAGCGCGGTCGATTCGACGAAGCCGACGGTCTCGACTCCGGACAGCGCGAGGGTGATGCCCGTGCCGATCCCGGGGACCACGGCTGTCGCACCGACGGCCGCGCCGCCGGTGGTCACTGCGGCCAGGTAGCGGCGTTCGAGGATGCGGATGATCTGTTCGGGCGACGCGTGGGGGTTGCGCAGACGGATGCTGCGGATGTGCGCGAGCACGAGCGGGCGCTGGATCGCGAGGACGCGATCCAGGCCCCGAACCATGAACGGATGCTCGGTGGAGCCCACCGGCGGCACGCCCCTGTCCCACGGGGAGTCGTCGGGGAGGGAGTGGATCTTGTGCACCTTGGGGGCCATGGATCGATCCTAGGAACACAGCCCGCGAAAACGCCGAAAGCCCGGCACCCTTGACGGGGCCGGGCTTTCGTGAAAGAAGATCAGACGAACAGGTTCGCCCGCTCGAGGTCTTCGGCGAAGTCGACCTCGACCGCGTAGAGATCCGAGACGTCCATCGGCTCGAGCAGGAGGCCGTCCTCGGCGATCGCGAGTTCGAGGCCGCGCTCGAAGTAGTCCTGGTCCTCGACGCGCTGCAGCTGGCGCATGAACGCCTTCTTGTTCGCGGACGAGATGTAGTTGATGCCGACGGCCTCGCCCAGTCCGCCCTTGACGGTCTTGGAGAGCTCATTGATGAAGCCCTCGGCGGTCACCGTGTACTTCACCTCTTCGTCGCTGACCTTGGAGGTGTTCACCGTGACGAACGACTGGTCGCGCTCGATGTAGGCCGCGGCGCGACCCAGGATCATCGGGTCGAAGACGACGTCACCGTTCATCCAGAGCACGCCGGACTTTCCCGTCGCACCCAGGGCGCGGAGGAGGCTCTTCGAGGTGTTCGTCTCGTCGTAGCGCTCGTTGTGCACGTAGTTGACGTTCGGGAAGGCCTCGATGATGGTCTCGGCGCGGTAGCCGACGACGGCGGTGATGCGCGCGTCGGTGCCGAAGGCCGCGCGGATGTTGTCGTGCTGCTGGCGCATGATCGTGCGGCCGTCGCTCAGCTCGGTGAGCGGCTTCGGCAGCGCGCGGCCCAGGCGTGAGCCCATTCCTGCTGCGAGGATGACGGTCTGAAGAGTCACGAGTGCTCCTAAAGGAAGTATGTGTTCACGGTCGGTTCACCGACCAGACACTTCGTCGTGCCGAGAGTCATGCTAGCGATCGAGCCTGGGAACCCCCGGGTGTTGTCGTCGCTGTTGCCAATTCGTGATCCAGTACACACCCAACACTCAGATTCGTCCAGATCGGTGCCTGAGACGGACCGATCTGTGATTCCGAGGGCCAATTGTTGCGGCGACCCTAAGAAAGTGGGCGCCCGTTGATACCGTAGGACGGTGACTGCTTCCCCCGACGACCGCACCGATCAGGTGGCCGACACCGCGCCCTCGACCGCCAAGAAGACGCCGGCTCGGAAGACGCCGGCCAAGAAGGCGACGAGCGCGCGAACGCCCGCGAAGTCGGCCGCCGACAAGGCTGCGGCGACGATCGAGGTGGTGGTCGAGCCTGCGCTGAAGATCGATCGAAGCGCCGCTCCTGCGGCCTCGCGTCCCGCCACGGCGAACAAGGCCCCGTCGACGACTGCACGCACGGCTGCAGCAAAGAATTCGGCACGTCCCTCGGCTGCTCGCGGCACCGCCGCGAAGACGACTGCAGCGCGCTCGACGACGGCTAAGACGACTGCAGCGAAGAGCGCTGCAGCGAAGACGGCAGCCACGAGGACGACCGCCGCGAAGACGACTGTGGCAAAGACCACTGCGGCAAAGACGACGACGGCGAAGACCACTGCGGCGAAGACCACTACGGCGAAGACCGCTGCGGCGAAGGCTGCGGCCGAGAAGAGCGCCGCAGCGAAGGCCACAGCTCGTACGTCTGCCGCGAAGACCGCTTCGGCCCGGACAGCTGCGGCGAAGACAGCTGCTGCGAAGACGGCGGCAGCCAAGGCCGCAGCTGCGAAGGCTGCAGAGGTCGAGGCGGAGGAAGCGAAGGCCGCAGAGGCGCAGGCCGCCGAGGTGCAGGCCGCGGAGGCGCAGGCCGCGGAGGTTAAGGCCGCGGAGGTGCAGGCCGCGGAAGAGACCGCGATCGTTCCCGATGACGTGACTGCCGCTCGTGCGGACGCCTCGGAAGAGGTGTCTCCTGTCGTCGGAGAATCGCGCCCCGACGAACTCGACACGCCACCGATCGAGTCCCCGGCGGCGGACGCGGCTCCACTCGACGGGGTGACCTCCGATGTCGTCGACGTCGACGAAGGCCCGACAGCGGAGGACGCGGTCGACGAGAGTTCCGTGTCCGAGGTCGGCGACGCCGTCTCCGACGCGGATGCGACGGAAGAGGCCGTCAGTGGTGTCGAGGCGGCATCCGTCTCCGAAGCGATCCGCATCCGTGGTCTGGTCAAGAGCTTCGGCGACCACACGGCTGTCAACGGCATCGACCTGACCGTGCCCGCGGGATCCTTCTACGGAATCGTCGGCCCCAACGGAGCGGGCAAGACGACGACGCTCTCGATCGTCGCGGGTCTTCTGCGCGCCGATGAGGGGAATGTCGTGATCTGCGGCATCGACCAGGCGGCCAAGCCCCTCGCGGCGAAGCGGATGATGGGTGTGCTGCCCGATCGGCTGCGCACGTTCGATCGCCTCACCGGTCGGCAGCTGCTCTACTACTACGGTCTGCTGCGAGGTCTCGCCTCGAACGTCATCGAGAAGCGCGTCGGCGATCTCGCACGCGCCTTCGACCTCGGGGAGGCGCTGAACCGCGTCGTCTCCGACTACTCGGCCGGTATGACGAAGAAGATCATGCTCGCGGGAGCGATGATCCACTCGCCGCGCGTCCTGGTGCTGGACGAGCCCTTCGAAGCGGTCGATCCCGTGTCGTCCGCGGTCATCCTCGACATTCTGCGCGCATACGTCGACCACGGGGGAACCGTCATCCTCTCCAGCCACGGCATGGATCTCGTCGCGCGCGTCTGCTCGCGGGTCGCGATCATCGTGGGGGGAGAAGTCCTCGCCGAGGGCACGATCGACGACGTCCGCGCAGGACAGACGCTCGAGGCACGATTCGTCGAGCTCTCCGGCGGTATCAGCGAGGTGGAGGGTCTCGAGTGGCTGCACACGTTCTCCGACTGAGGGCGGCGCTCCTGATCGGATCGCTCCGCGGCGAACGTCGGGTGCGCACGCTGGTCATGCTCGCCCTGATCCTCGTCTTCACGGTCGTGGTCTGCGCCGCGGTCCTGAGCCTCGACGACGCGCCGGTCGCCGTCGCACGCACGGTCATCGTGCTCGGCAGCGCCGCACTGCTGTTGGGGTTCCTGGTCGGGCCGATCCTCGTGGGCGCCGTCGATCAGCTCGACCCCCGGCGATTCGCCGTGTTCGGAGTCGACGAGCGGCAGATGCCATGGATCCTCGCCCTCGCCTCGTTCATCAGCGTTCCGAGTCTGGCGCTGCTCGCGGTGAACATCAGCGTCTGCATCGTCGCGATCAGGCTGGGCGCTCCGTGGCTCCTCGCTGTGCTGATGAGCTTCATCAGCCTCGTGTCGACGATCCTGGCGGCGCGGATCGGAATGGCCGTCAACGCGCTCGTCCTGCCCGAACGCCGATCGCGGGAGCTCACCGCGCTCTTCGCGCTCGCCCTCATCGTCATCGCGTTCCCCGTGGCCGTCTTCCTGGCCTCCCTGAAGTGGGACGGCGAGGTGCCCGCTGCGGTCGGCACTCTCGCGGCAGCGGTCGGAGTCACTCCCTTCGCGGCATCCTCGCGCTTCCTCTTCTCCTTCGCGACGGACGACAGCACCGGCGCCTGGATCAGCGGTGTCGTGGCGTTCGCGACCGCTGTGGTCTTCTGGGCGCTGTGGACGTGGCTCGTGCGTCGACTGCTGACCACCACGGAGCGCCCCGTCACGTCGCGCGAGCGATCCGGGCTCGGCTGGTTCGGCCTGCTCCCGTCGAACGCATTCGGTGCGATCGCGTCGCGGAGCCTCGTCTACTGGCTGCGCGATCGTCGGTACATCATGAACCTGATCGTGGTCCCCGTCGCCGGCGCGCTCACGGTTCTCCCTCTCCTCGTCGCCGGCGTGCCGCTCGAGATCGCGGCGCTCGTCCCGGTCCCGGTGATGGCGCTGTTCTTCGGCTGGCTTCCGCACAATGACGTCGCCTACGACTCGACGGCGCTGTGGACCCACGTCGCGAGCGGCGTGCGCGGCATCCCCGATCGCCTGGGACGGCTGGTTCCCGTCGTGCTGGTCGCGGTTCCCGTGCTGGCGATCTCCGTGCCGCTGACGCTGCTGTGGATCGACGACTGGCGTCTCCTGCTCCCGCTCACGGGACTCGGGGCCAGCCTGCTGCTCTCGGCGCTCGGGTTCTCGAGCATCGTGTCGGTGATCGCGCCCTATGCGGTGTCCCGTCCTGGAGACAGCCCGTTCCAGCAGCCCCAGCGTCCGACCTCGCGCGGCGCATACGGCCCGGCCGCAGCATTCCTCGGCGCCATCGTGGTGAGCATCCCGACGATCTGGCTGTTGGTGCTCACGATGCTCGAGGGATCGCAGTTCGCCCCGGCGACGTTCTGGGCAGGGATCGCCACCGGCGTCGTCGTGCTCGCCGTCGGTGTGACGGTCGGCGGTCGGATCTTCGAGCGTGGGGGCGAGCGCCTGATGGAGTTCGTCGAGACCGCGTGACCGCTGCCCACCAGCGGCTGTGCACGGCTAGACTCTCGGCATGAGTACTCCGCTGGACAGCCCCGATCAGGGCGGCGTGGCAACGCTTGATCGCGAACTGGAAGAGCTCCTCCGGGAGGAGAATCTCGAACCGGGCGACCACGAGCGCTTCTCGCATTACGTGAAGAAGGACAAGATCCTCGAGTCCGCCATCACCGGCAAGCCGGTGCGCGCGCTGTGCGGCAAGAAGTGGACCCCGGGTCGCGACCCGGAGAAGTTCCCGATCTGCCCCACGTGCAAGGAGATCTACGAGTCGATGATCAGCTGAACCGCGCAGGTTCAGCGGTGGCTCAGCTCGCGTCGACGAACACGGTCGGGATGGCAGGGTCCGACTTGCTCAGCGCGAGGGCTCGGACCGGAAGCTCTTCGCGCACGCGCAGGTGATGCGCCCGAGCGGATGCCGTGCCCTCGGGCCCCTCGAACGCGGTGTCGATCTCGCCGGCCTCGATGAACGTCGTCTGCAGTGCACGGCCCTCCGGGTGCTCCGCGGGGGTGTCCAGCTGCTCGAAGCCGTCCGAGACCACGACGGTCTCGGTCTCGGCCACGCCGTCGACGAGTGTGCGGAAGGCGGCTTTGCGCCCTCCCTGCGATGCCTTGTCGGTCGAGGCCTTCGCCACGCCGATCCACGCTCCCGTCGGGTCCTGCCGTGCGACGAGCTTGTAGACCATGCTCGCAGTGGGGTATCCGGAGCCGGTGACGACCGATGTCCCGACGCCGTACGCGTCGACCGGTGACGCCGCGAGGGCCGCGATGGCATACTCGTCGAGGTCGCTCGTGACTGTGATCCGCGTGCTCGTCGCGCCGAGCTCGTCGAGCTGAGCCCGCACCTCCGCCGCGACGATCGGCAGGTCGCCGGAGTCGATGCGCACTCCACCGAGGCCGGTGCCGGCGACGCGGACGGCCGTCTCGACGCCCGTGCGGATGTCATAGGTGTCGACCAGCAGTGTTGTGCCGGTTCCGAGGCTGTCGATCTGCGAGCGGAACGCCTCCTCCTCCGTCTCGTGCAGAAGCGTCCACGAGTGTGCGGCCGTTCCCATGGTCGGGATGCCCCATCGGCGGCCAGCCTCGAGGTTGCTCGTCGCCCCGAAGCCGGCGATGTACGCGGCGCGGGCGGCAGCGACAGCGGACTGCTCGGCGGCCCGGCGCGATCCCATTTCGGCGAGCGGTCGCTCACCCGCGGCGATGCTCATGCGGGATGCGGCGGTGGCGACGGCAGAGTCGTGGTTCAGGACGCTGAGCGCGAGGGTCTCGAGCACGACGGCGTCGGCAAAGGTGCCCTCGACGGTGAGGATGGGGGAGCCGGGGAAGTACAGTTCGCCCTCGCGGTAGCCGCGGATGGAGCCGGTGAAGCGGTAGTTCTCGAGGTATGTCAGCGAGTCGGCATCCACCACGTCGTTGTCGCGCAGGAAGCGCAGCTCGTCGTCGTGGAAGCGGAACTGGCGCAGGAGCGTGAGCAGGCGTCCGGTGCCGGCGACCACGCCGAAGCGGCGTCCGCCGGACAGCCGCCGCGAGAAGAGCTCGAACACGCTCGGCCGTGAGGCCGTTCCGTCGCGCAGCGCGGCGGCGAGCATCGTGAGTTCGTAACGGTCGGTCAGAAGCGCCGTGGACGTCGTCATGCGCTCAGCTTATCGACGACATCCGCACGGGTTGCTGAGCGTGACGCGGGGTGCGCGCGGGTAGGCTGGTGAGTCATGAACGACGCCCCGATCGGAATCTTCGACTCCGGTGTCGGCGGACTCACGGTGGCCAGAGCCATCCGAGCCCAGCTGCCCCGGGAATCGTTCGTCTACATCGGCGACACCGCGCACTCGCCGTACGGGCCGAAGCCCATCGCCGATGTGCGGCGATACAGCCTCGAAGTGCTCGACACGCTCGTCGATCAGGGCGTCAAGATGCTCGTGATCGCCTGCAACACGGCATCCGCTGCCATGCTCCGTGATGCGCGAGAGCGCTATGACGTCCCGGTCGTCGAGGTCATCGGCCCTGCCGTCCGCCGGGCCGTGTCGACCACGCGCAACGGGAGGGTCGGTGTCATCGGCACGGTCGGGACGATCGGCTCACGTGCCTACCAGGACATGCTCGAGGTGAACGAGCGTCTCGAGGTCTTCACCGCGGCGTGCCCCCGCTTCGTGGAGTTCGTCGAGGGTGGCATCACCGGCACGCCGGAGGTCCTCGCCACAGCCGAGGAGTACCTCGCGCCGCTGCGTGACGCTGGTGTCGACACCCTGGTGCTCGGATGCACGCACTACCCGTTCCTCCGGGGCGCGATCAGCTACGTGATGGGGGAGGGCGTCACGCTCGTCTCCAGCGACGACGAGACCGCGGGCGATGTCTACCGCCAGCTGGTCCGCGGCGATCTCCTCGCATCGCCCGATGCCACTGCGTCCTATGTCTACGAGGCGACGGGAGACTCGACCACCGAGTTCACCGCGCTCGCCAACCGTCTGATGGGCCGGGAGGTGCGCGACGTGCAGCTCGTGCAGACCGGTGTCATCACTCTTCCGGAGTCGGCCGCAGGGCTCTGACTCCTCCGCAGCATCCATCCGATTCTTCCACCCCACCGAAGGAACCCCATGACCAGCATCGTCCGCGCCGACGGCCGCTCCACCGACCAGCTCCGCGAGATCACGATCGAGCGAGGCTGGAGCAGCCATGCCGAGGGATCGGCACTGATCAGCTTCGGCGGCACCAAGGTTCTGTGCACCGCATCGTTCACGAACGGCGTGCCCCGCTGGCTCACCGGCAAGGGCAAGGGCTGGGTCACGGCCGAGTACTCGATGCTTCCTCGCGCGACCAACAGCCGGAATGACCGCGAGAGCGTGAAGGGTCGCATCGGCGGACGCACGCACGAGATCTCGCGCCTGATCGGCCGCGCGCTGCGTGCTGTCGTCGACACCAAGGCACTCGGCGAGAACACGATCGTCATCGACTGCGACGTGCTGCAGGCCGACGGCGGAACGCGCACCGCCGCGATCACCGGTGCCTACGTGGCGCTGGCCGATGCGATCGAGTGGGGCAGGGAGAAGAAGTTCATCGGCAAGAACTCGACACCGCTGCTCGACTCCGTCGCCGCCGTCTCGGTCGGGATCATCGACGGTGAGCCCATGCTCGATCTCGCATATGTCGAGGACGTCCGCGCCGAGACCGACATGAACATCGTCGTGACCGGTCGTGGCCTGTTCGTCGAGGTGCAGGGCACCGCCGAGGGCGCGCCGTTCGACAAGCGAGAGCTCGACGCGCTGCTCGAGCTGGGCGTCGCGGGGTGCGCCGACCTGAAGGACCAGCAGCTGAAGGCGCTCGCGGGCTGATGAAGGTCGTCCTCGCCACGCACAACCCGCACAAGGTCGCGGAGTTCCAGCAGATCGTCGCGGCCACGCGTCCCGATCTCGAGGTCGTCGGATACGACGGCCCGGAGCCGGTCGAGGACGGCGTGACGTTCGCTGCGAACGCGCTCATCAAGGCGCGGGCAGCCTGCCTGCACACGGGACTCGCGGCGCTCGCCGACGACTCCGGCATCTGCGTCGACGTGCTCGGTGGGTCGCCCGGGGTGTTCTCCGCCTACTGGGCGGGACAGAAGAAGGATGCTGTCGCCAATCTCGAGCTGCTGCTCGACCAGCTCCGTGACGTCGCGGATCCGCACCGCGCCGCTCACTTCAACTCGACCATCGCGCTGGTGACGCCCGAGGGCGCCGAGCATGTGGTCGTCGGGAACTGGCCGGGGCGCCTGGCCTCCGAGGCCTCCGGCGGGGGTGGGTTCGGCTACGACCCGATCTTCATCCCGGACGGACAGCCGGAGGGCGCCGAGCGCACCGTGGGGGACTTCACCGCCGACGAGAAGCAGTCGCAGTCGCACCGCGCCCGCGCGTTCGCAGAACTGGTGCCGTTGCTCGCCGACCTCTGACCCGCCGACACGTAACCACTACGCTTGACCTACTTCATGCGTAGTGGTTACTCTGGTCGACATGCGAGAACTCACCTATTACATCGGCGTCACCCTCGACGGCTTCATCGCGGGCCCCGCAGACGAGGTCGACTTCTATCCCGTGACCCCGGCGTTCGCCGAGATGATGGGAACCGAACTCGCCGACATCCAACCCGCATTCGTGCGCGCCGACCGCGGAGGCGTCGACGAGCCGCTGACCCGATTCGACACCGTGCTGATGGGCCGTCGCACCTACGAGCCCGCGCTGCAGGTCGGTATCACCGATCCGTACTCGCAGTTGCGGACCGTCGTCTTCAGCGGCTCGCTCGACGACACGGGCGAACCGAATGTCGAGATCGTCCGCACGGATCCCGTCGCGCGGGTGCGCGAGCTCAAAGCGGAGCCCGGTCTCGGCATCTACCTGGCCGGCGGTGCCGTGCTCGCCGGCGTGCTCCTCGACGAGATCGACCGACTGATCGTGAAGAAGTATCTGGTCATCGCCGGCTCCGGCATCCCTATGACCCGTCACGACTTCGCCCCGGCTCAGTTCGGCCTCGATCAGGTGCGCTCGTTCGACAACGGCTGCGTCGTGCTCGAGTACACCCGACTGCGCTGAGGACGCGGTTACTGAGAATCATCACCATTCCCGACTGCGCGCAGACCCGCCGAACGGCACGATGGCCGGTCTAGCCTGGAGGCATGCACGATCACGCGCCCGCCGCCGGCGGCATCCGCTCCGCGAGTCATCGCCGTCTTCTCGCGATCTCGCTGAGCCTGACCGCGACCATCATGGTCGTGCAGGTCGTGGGTGCGATCCTCACCGGTTCGCTCGCGCTGTTGGCTGATGCGGCACACATGTTCACCGACGCGTCAGCGCTCGTGATCGCGCTGATCGCCGCCGCTGTAGCCGCGCGACCGGCCGACGACCGCCGTACCTTCGGGTATCAGCGCGCCGAGGTGTTCGGGGCGCTGATCAACGCGATCATCCTGATCCTCCTCGCCGGATGGGTCGGCATCGAGGCCGTCGGCCGTCTGATCGACCCGGGCGAGACCGAGGTCGCCGGAGGGCTGATGCTCATCGTCGCGATCGTGGGCCTCGTCGCCAATGCGATCTCGATGTGGCTGCTGAGCCGTGCCCAGCGGACCAGCATCAACGTCCGCGGCGCGTACCTCGAGGTGATGGGCGACCTGATCGGCTCGGCGATGGTGATCATCGCCGCGATCGTGATCGTGACGACGGGATGGATGCCGGCAGACGCGCTCGCGTCGATCATGATCGCCGTGCTGATCATCCCGCGCGCGATCGCGCTGCTGCGTGAGGTCTTCTCCGTGCTCTCCGAATCGGCTCCGGAGGGCACGGCGGTCAGCGACATCCGCCAGCACCTGCTCGACTACGACGGCGTCGTCGGAGTGCACGACGTGCACGTGTGGCAGCTGACCCGCGGTGCTCCGGTGTTCAGCGCGCACGTCAGCGTCGAGCCGGCGCTCCTCGCCGACGGGCGATCCGCGAAGCTGCTGAGCGACCTGCAGTCGTGTCTCGCCCACCACTTCGACGTGGAGCATTCGACCTTCCAGATCGAACCCGCCGAGCAGTCGGACTGCGAACCGCATCACGCGTGACCGGTCAGCTCTCGACCACGACCTCGTCGGGAGATTTGTCGGGTCGTAGGCCCCGCCAGCGGGAGTGGCGGAGGACGCCGTCGGGGGTCCAGTTGGCGAACTCGACCTCGCCGACCAGCTCCGGGTCCACCCACAGCGCGTCCGATGCGTCGAGCGCGGGCACTCCGTCCAAAGCGGCTGATTCGATGCGCAGCGGCGCGAGGCGTGCGAGCAGATCGCGGAGCATCCGGTCGGTGAAGCCGGTGCCGACGCGTCCCACGTACCGCAGCCGTCCGGAGTCCGGGACCGCGAGCAGCAGCGAGCCGAACGTGCCCTCGCGGTCGCCTTTGCCTGGGCGGATGCCGACGATCACGACCTCCTGCATCCGGGTCAGCTTTAGTTTGAGCCAGGCGGGGGAGCGCTGCCCCGCGCGATAGCGGGACGCGGGGTCTTTCACGACCACGCCCTCGAGACCGAACTCGTCGCTCGCGGCCAGCGCGGCGTCCACGTCGTCGAACACCGGCGGCACCTGCATCGGGGCCTCCAGGTCCGAGACCACCTCTTCGAGCAGAGTGCGTCGCTGCGACAGCGGCATCGAGCTGAGGTCGTGCCCGTCGAGGCGCAGCAGGTCGAAGACCATGTAGACGATCGGGGTGCGCACGACCTCGCGTTCGATCTCGCGGGGCCGCGTGAGGTGCATCCGATTCTGCAGCAGCGAGAAGCTCGGCCTGCTGTGCGAGTCGAACGCGACGATCTCTCCGTCGACGATCGCGTCGGCGACTGGGAGGAAGGGGGCGCCGTCCGCGGTGAGCTCGGGGTAGCGGGCGGTGATATCGGTGCCGCTGCGGGCATGCAGCAGCATCCGCCCGTCCGCCCAGGTGCCGATCGCCCGGATGCCGTCCCATTTCACCTCGACCCAGGAGGGCGAGCTGAGCCCGCGGGCGATCGCGGGTGTGCCGTTCTCGGCGAGCATCGGAGATACGGATGCTGGAGACACGGACGCCGGGGCGTCTGCCGCTCCGGAGATCCGCGGGCGGTGTCGCGCAGATTCGGTCGGTTGTGCGGAGGCGGCGTCCTCATCGAATGCTGCGGGGCTCGTCGTCTGCACGTGCGGCGCGTGCTCGGTGCGCAACGGTGCGAGGGGATCGATCCCTGATTCCGCGCGCTCCAGCACGGTCGCGAAGTCGAGATGAGCCAGGTCGGGGTCGTCGAGCTCTTCCCAGGTGCGCGGTGCAGCCACCCAGGGATGTGCTCGGCCGCGCATCGAGTACGGCGAGATGGTCGTCTTCTTGCCGTTGTTCTGGCTCCAGTCGAGAAAGACCTTGCCGCCGCGGGCAGCCTTGGCCATTGTGCTGGTGGCGAGGTCGGGGTGCTCGGTCTCGATGAGCCGAGCGATCTCCTTCACGACCGCGGAGATCTCGTCGCTGGTCTGCTGACCGGGAAGAGCGGCATACAGGTGGATGCCCTTGCTGCCGCTGGTGACGGGAACGGGGTCGAGGCCGATGTCGGTGAGCAGACCACGGGCGATCCGGGCGACCTCTGCACACTGGGCGAGACCGACGCCGGGGCCGGGGTCGAGGTCGAGCACGAGGCGGTCGGGTTTGCCCGGCAGGCCGTCCGATGCGAAGCGCCACTGCGGCACGTGCAGCTCGATCGCGGCGACTTGAGCGAGCCAGACGAGGGTCGGCACGTCGTCGACGAGCGGATACTCCTTCGGGCCGTCCGAGTGGCGGATCTCGTGCCGCGGGATCCAGCTCGGTGCTCCGGGCTCGAGCTGCTTCGTGAAGAAGGAATCAGCGGGATGCTCAGCGGTTCCGACCCCCTCGACCCAGCGCTTGCGGGTGACCGGGCGCCCCTCGAGGAGGGGGAGGATGTGGGGCGCGATCGCCGTGTAATACGCGATGATCTCGCCCTTGGTCGTGCCGGTCTCGGGGTAGACGACCTTGTCGAGGTTGGTGATGCGCAGGCGGCGGCCGTCGATCTGCACGTTCTGCGCCTCGGCAACCATGACGCCCAGCGTAGTCAAGGTACTGGCCTCGACCCGGGCGCCTGGTGTTCACTGGGGGCATGAGAACGATCTGGAAGGGCGCGCTGACCTTCGGTCTCGTGAATGTGCCGGTCAAGGTGTACTCCGCGACGGAGGACCACGACGTGCCGCTGCATCAGGTGCACGAGAAGGACGGTGGCCGCATCCGCTACCAGCGCACGTGCGAGGTGTGCGGCGAGACCGTGGCGTATGCCGACATCGATCGCGCCTACGTCGATGAAGGCCAGACCGTCGTGCTCACCAAAGACGACCTCGCGGCGCTGCCCGCCGAAAAGAGCCGCGAGATCGACGTGGTCGAGTTCGTGCCGTCGGATCAGGTCGATCTGCTGACTCTCGACAAGCCGTACTATCTCGAGCCCGACTCGAAGTCGCCCAAGGCCTACGTGCTGCTGCGCAAGACCCTCGAGCAGACCGATCGCACGGCGATCGTGCGGTTCACGCTGCGCCAGAAGACCCGTCTTGCCGCGCTCCGCGTGCGCGGCAAAGTGCTGGTGCTGCAGACGCTGCTGTGGGCCGACGAGGTGCGCGAGGCGGAGTTCCCGGCGTTGGATGAGGATGTCCGGATCTCGAAGAAGGAGCTCGAGCTCTCGGCATCCCTCGTCGACAGCTACTCGGCCGACTTCGACCCCGAGTCGTTCGTCGACGAGTACCAGAAGGAACTGCGCACCCTGATCGACGCCAAGATCGAGGCGGGTGACACGTTCGACGTGTCGGAGACGTTCGGCGAGGCCGAGGGCGACGCCAAGAGCGGCGAGGTCATCGACCTGATGGAGGCGCTGCGGGCCAGCGTCGCGCGCACCAAGGCCGCGCGGTCGGAGAAGACCGACGAGAAGGCGAGCGCCAAGAAGACCCCGAACAAGAAGAAGGCGGGCTGAGAACTCAGCCCGCCTCCTCTCACTCGTTCGAGGTCAGTGCTTGCCGTCTCCGTCGAAGTCGGGAGCACGGTCGAAGACCTCGGGGTCGAGCGCGAGCTCTTCCGCCTCGGCTGCGTCGGTCTCGCCTTCGCCGGCAGCGGCCTCCTTCTTGGCCTTATGGCGCTCGGAGAAGTAGTGCCAGACGGTGATCAGCGCGGTGCCGCCGACGGCGGCGAGCAGGATCAGGTCGATGTAGCTCTCGACGAACTCTGCGATCGGGGGGATGAAGCCGATCGCGTAGCCGAACATCGTGAGGCCGAAGCCCCAGAGGATCGCGCCGATGAGGTTGTAGAGCGTGTAGCGGCGCCACGGCATGTGGCCGACGCCGGCAGCGACCGGCGCGAACGTGCGGACGATCGGCACGAAGCGGGCCAGGATGACGGTGATGCCGCCGAAGCGCTCGAAGAACGCGTTGGTGCGCTCGACGTTCTTCTTGCTGAAGAGGCCCGATTCCTTGCGTTCGAAGACCGCAGGCCCGCCCTTGTGTCCGATCAGGTAGCCGACTTCACCACCGACGAAAGCGGACAATCCGATGAGCAGAGCGACGATCCAGACGTTGATGCCGAAGACGCCGTGCTCGGAGCCGGCGATCGGGTGCGACAGCAGACCCGAGATCACGAGCAGCGTGTCACCCGGCAGCAGGAAGCCGACCAGCAGGCCGGTCTCGGCGAAGACGATGAAGCACACCACGAGCAGCGCCCAGGGGCCGGCCGAGCCGATGATGGTGGCGGGGTCGAGCCAGGGGATGAGAGCGGCGTGATGCATGGATTTCCCGTCGTAGTGCGCTGTGCGGCGGTCAAGTCGTCGGCCGCACGGCATGCGACTGATCGGTGCGGAAGGTGGGACTTGAACCCACACGCCCTAGGGCACAGGAACCTAAATCCTGCGTGTCTGCCAATTTCACCACTCCCGCGCGGTGAAATCAGTCTACTGACCGGGGGATCCGTCGATGCTGGGGATCCGCCCGCAGGTGCGCCGCGGGTGGTGTTCGACGTCGGCACGGGATCACCGCTGGCTGATGCGCTGGGAGAGATGTCGGGCCGGTTGCAGCTGCCGGGTCTCACCCGCGCCATCGATCAGGTGGTCGCCGCGATCGAGCACGGAGCCCCACTGTCCGGAGTCCTGCACGCACAGGCGGGAGACTCACGCGAAGACGCGAAGCGCGTCCTCATCGAGCAGGCAGGGCGAAAACAGATCCTGATGCTCCTGCCTCGCAAAATCGCGTAAACGTGCTATGAAGCTTTCGAATGCTCGGGCAGGCGACACGCTCGATCTGCTCGGGTGTCCGGGCACGATGCTCGCCTACGGCAGGATGGAGTTTCCGACCATGGGAGAGCAATGACCGACGCCGCTGGGTACCGCGATGGCTAACGAACGGATCACGGAAGACCTCGTCGAGGCTCGCATGCGCGACCTCGGTTACTACGACGATCCCGACGCCATTGTCGTCGAGAAACAGCAGTCGGTAGTTCAGGACATCCGCAAGGGTCTCTCGAAGGCCTCGAAGACTGGCAAGGGCAAGGCGGCTGGTTACCCGGAGTTCATAATCACCGATCCTGGCACGCCGGACATGGTGGTGTTGATCGAGTGCAAAGCGGACATCAAGCACCACCAGTCCGCGAATCGTGATCAGCCGAGAGACTTCGCGGTCGATGGAGTCATCCACTACGCGAGGCACCTCTCGCCGGTGTACACGGTGATCTCGATTGCGGTGTCGGGGACGCCCCAATCAAACGAGTGGTCGTTCTTTGTAACTCCTAAGGGGTCGTCGCAGGAACACAATCTCGTCTCGCCTACTGGCGCTGCGATCACCTCGATGGTCGGGCTTGGCGACCTGTTCGCCGCAGCGTCGTTCGACCCGCGGGTTCAGCGCCAACGAGAGCGGGACCTCATCGCGTTCTCCATGGAGATGCACGAGTTCATGCGCGACGAAGCCGAGCTTGAAGAGAAGGAAAAGCCGCTCGCTGTAGCTGGAACGCTAATCGCGCTCAACGACCTGATTTTCGCCAAGACGTACGACTCATACCCGGCGACAGAGCTACCCGAATTCTGGATCCAGTCCATCAAGCGAGTTATCCGGGAGGCCAAACTGCCGGTCGCCAAACTCGAGAATATGACTCAGCCGTTTACCGGCATCCAAGTGCATCCCGAGCTGCGCAAGCCGACGAAGGGGTATCCGAAGGGCCTGCTGAACGAGATCGTCACGATGCTTGCCGACAAGGTGATGCCCTTCCTGACGATTTATCACGACTTCGACGTCGTGGGTGCGTTCTACGGCGAATTCCTCAAATACACCGGCGGGGACGGCAAGGGTCTCGGCATCGTTCTGACGCCTCGACATGTCACGGAACTCTTCGGTCTGATTGCGAATGTCAGCAAGGACGACAAGGTACTCGACATCTGTGCCGGTACCGGCGGATTCCTTATTTCATCTATGGTGCAGATGATCAAGACGGCGACGACAGAGACCGAAGTCGACGACATCAAGAGGCACCGGTTGATTGGCGTCGAACAGAATCCGAGCATGTATGCTCTGGGCGCGTCGAACATGATCTTGCGCGGCGACGGTAAGGCGAATCTCTACCAGGGATCGTGCTTCGATACCGCCATTGCCAAGGGTGTGAAGGCGCACAAGGCCAACATCGGAATGGTCAACCCGCCTTACGCGAAGTCGAAGGAGGACCTCCACGAATTACGGTTCGTTGAGCAGATGCTCGACTGCTTGGAGCCTGGCGGAACGGGCATTGCTATCGTCCCGGTGTCTTGCGCAACAGCACCGAGCATCCACAAGAAGAATCTGCTGAAAAAGCATACGCTCGAAGCCGTCATGTCCATGCCTCCGGAAGCGTTCTATCCCGTCGGCGTCATCACCTGCATCATGGTGTTCAAAGCGCACGAGGCGCACGCGAGGTCGAACCGGAAGACGTGGTTCGGCTATTGGCGAGAGGACACCTTCGTCAAGGTCAAGAACCTCGGACGTGTGGACAAGAATGGAACTTGGCCGGACGTTCGCGACCGATGGGTCGAGCTCTATCGTAACCGTGAGGTCCACGCCGGAGAGTCGGTCATGCAGCGCGTAGATGCTGACGATGAGTGGGTTGCCGAAGCCTACTTGGAGACGGATTATTCGCAACTCGGTGCATCGGATTTCCAGCGGGTGTTGTTCGACTACGCCCTGTTTTCACTCAGCAACTCTGTGGCTGACCCACTCGAAGCGGTGTCAGGAAACGACGAATGACCACGCTGGCTGAAGTGTTCGACGTCGAGTACGGCAACAAGCTCGATATGAACAAGATGGTCGCTGTGCCACGCTCGCACGGAGTGGCGTTTGTTGGGCGCATTGGTGGACTAAACGGTAGGTCTGGTGTCGCCGGGTTTGTGAAGCGACTCCCAGGCGTCGAGCCGTACCCTGCGGGATCGCTCACAGTAGCCCTGGGAGGTTCGCGCTTGCTATCGACATACGTCCAGCAGACACCCTTCTACACGGGTCAGAACGTTGCGGTTCTCCGCCCGAAGCGACCGACGATGACGCTGAACCAACGCCTCTACTACTCGATGTGCATTCGAGCGAACGCGTTTCGCTACAGTGCCTTTGGTCGCGAGGCTAACCGGACCCTGGGAACCCTGCTCGTTCCGGACGATATCCCGGGGTGGGTTGAGCAAGCGAAGATTCCCAGCTTGTCACTGGAAGATGTATCCGATGTGGGCGTAGTCACAGGTGTGTACAGCGGTTCCCATGACGAGCTCGTGCCCATCTCGGAGTTGTTCGAGGTTGGCGGGGGCCACGCTCTCACTCTGAGCAAGTTGACCCCAGCCTTTGCGCCAGACGGAGTCAACTTCGTCAGCAGAAAGACGAAGGACAACGGAATCGCCGGGCGAGTGATGCCCCCGAGCGGCGTCACGCCAGCGCAAGCAGGCACGCTGTCGGTTGCGCTCGGTGCGACGCCACTTGCAACCTTCTTTCATGACGAGCCCTACGTGACAGGTTTCCACGTCGCGGTACTCACGCCGAAGACCGCGATGTCGACCGGAGAGCTGCTGTGGTGGAAGCTAGCAATCGAGGCGAACAAGTATCGGTACTCATACGGGCGGCAGGCCAATCGAACATTGACCTCCCTACTTGTTCCGGCGGCGCCACCGGCATTCGTGGCGGAGGTGCTGGCAAGACGCGCACTGGCTCCGTCCTGAATTGACACGACAGCCATGATCTTGCGCCCTAGTTGCGGTTCAGTCCGTGAGGGACTCGGCTGTCCAGCGCCAACTTATAGTGCCCTTCCGCATCATTGACCTCAGCGGTTGGTGTTGAAGGGTCGAATACGCGCAGGCGAGAGTGGGTGCCGTCGATGCGTGCGTATGCTGACCGCATCTCAGCGGTCACGTCAGCGCCCAGTGTGCGCACCTGCGTCAGGCTCGGCTGGCGTCCAGCTACATGCGGCACGAAGCGCACGTGCTCCTCGATCCGGTCAGCCTCAACCTCGAACGCCTCCGTGATCTCAACCTCGGTGTCGAATACCAGGAACACCGCCGTGTGGTAGCCCGCGCTCCGGAACGGGCTGAAGCGTGCCCCGGCTCCGGCCGAACGGTTGGCCATAGCCTTGACCTGGAGTCGGTGCCCGGATGCCGTCGTGATGTCGTGCGATTTGGTTGAGTTGGGTTCCAGTACTCCGCCACGCGCCAGCCATACGACATGCTCTGCGATGTCTCCCAGCGGCTTGTTGTTGGTCCGCACCAGCTTGCGTCGCCGAAGCTCCTTCACGACGCTGGCTTCTAGTAGAAGCAGATGCTTCACCGACAGCCGGGTGACGTAGGGCAGCACACCGGCGGGCTCGGTGTCGTGGTCGATGAGCTTGCTCATGGGTGCTCCTAGGTCGATCAGTGCTCGCGAGGCGATCTAGAGGTACTGCCTCAGCCAATCAGGCATGCTCGAGTCGTCGATCGCCCAGGAGCCCTCCGGCGTCTCGCCATGCTGCCAAGTGCTCTCGTCGCCATCAAAGAACTTGAAGCGATTGCACTTGTACTTGACAACGGTGTCGCCTTCGCGCCGGTACTCGTTCCAGTAGTAGTTCTGCTTTCCGTAGCCGTTCCACTCTTGGGTCGTGTAGATCGTCGTCATGCGTCAGAGTGTAGTCATGCCCCAACAAGACGCTTGTGCGTCTTGCAGACGGCATTCTCAGTCCATTTTGTGCCGGTCGCCGTGACAAGGCCTTCGGCGTTGAGCGGCTCGGCCGTGGCCGCGAGGGTGCGCGTAGCTCTGAGGGTCAGGAGCCGTGCGCCGGTAGCCTCCGCCAGTGCCGACACTCGGCTCATATGCCGACCCTGACGCTTTGCGGCTTGCATGTCGGCAGACGTGCGCTCACCGATCACACGGCGCTCCCACTGCGCAACTAACATCATTACATTGGCGACCAGCTCGCCGGTGGGTGTGGAGGTGTCCACGCCAAGGTCGATAGCGACGAGTGCTCATTTCCGGGCGCGGGCGAGATCTAGCACGCTTGCGAAGTCCACGACGCTACGGTTCAGACGGTCGAGCTTGGCGACCACGATGCCGTCCACGTCACGACGTTCGGCGAGGCGTTGAGCCGGTCGAGCGCGGCCTGCATCTGAGGGCGGGCAAGCGACTTGGCACTCAGGCCCGCACCCTCGAACCAGATCACGTCCCAGCCATGCGCGTCGGCGTAACGCTGGATGGTGTCGCGCTGCGCCTCCAGCACGAGTCCGCTGTTCGCTTGTTCTTCGGTGGACGCGCGCAGGTAGCCAACCATGGCCGTCATAAGGTGTTTCTTCCTGAAGGTGGCCCTTCGAGCAAACGCCCACTCGCCTGATGGCGGCGTCCACGCTGGACAGCCGTTGATGGTTACGGCTTCTGCCGACAGATGAGCATTTCGTGCGGAACTGATGTCTAGAAAGCAATCGGGATGGATGACCGGTCGATGGAAACGTTTGTGTAGCCGCGGCGAGCGAGCAAAGACTCCGCCACGCGCAGGCCGCGCTCGTCACTAGCAGGTCCGTAGCGTACCGCCACAATCGGAAGTGCGGTGGAGTCGCTTGCGAACCACCGGTGCGATTCGCTCGCCTTAGCAATGGGAACGTACGGGATGAGCCGCCCTTCGCTAGCGCGATACTCTTCGATGTCTCCTACGTATGCCTTGCTGCACAGCAGTCGGACTTCCCGTTCATCAACGAACGCAGGATGCTTCATCAGTGCGGCAGCGTGCAGCAAGTAGCTCCGTGTAGATACAACATGTGAGGGCCACTCGTCCGTTCGCTTTTCCCAGTCCTCCGGACCGGGTGTGCTTTGGATCGTGTCCTGTAGCACAGCCGTTGCCAGCGCGTACTGCGAGGCTAGGTCATATCTGACAGCGTTCCACGCGGGCACTACGAAGAGTTGGGAGGGCGGACTGGTCGGATCAAACACGAGGTGAAAGCCTGCCTCGTTTGGTGCGGTCTCTGGCGGCGTTTCGAGCGGGTTCAGCGAACCAGGAAGTAGAGGCGCGAGGGAGGACTCAGCATCAATTCCAATTGCGAACCCGTCAGCGCCGCCGTAACTTCGCCATTGGCTAAGAAGGTCACCGTCGAGGCTAGCCGAGACTGAAAAGAGGCCCTCTGCGGCGAAGTCATCGAAAGCAAAGTCGAGCGCGTACTCGGTGTAGCGCCTGCAAGCGTCGGGGAGACCTTCTTTGTTCGCTGCGGCCCACACATCTCTGATCAGACGTTCGCCATAGCTGACTTCAGAAGCGTCGTTGAGGGCGAGTGACGCTGTTGCCCACAACTGGCCCGAGTTTAGGATTCCGAGGAGCCCAGCTGCATCGGTGTAGTGCCACACCGTGCCTTGTGCCCTTTCCGGGTCGAAGTGCATGCGCACGAAATCGTGATGTTCTGGATGAGCCTCGCCTGGGTGGAGGAGGACTTCGGCGTCGAGAACAGGGAGGTCCATTGGTCGATGCTATCGATTCGGAACCGTCGCCACCGAAAAACCCTGGTTCGTGACCGGGGGTCTTTCGGTGCTGGGAACCCAATCCCAGCATTGGTGAGGAGGATAGTGCCGGAAAACCCCTCACCAACCATCTCGCGGATCAGTCGAGCGGCATCGCGTAGGTGATCTGCTTCGACAGGTTATACGCGCGCGTGAGCGATCGATAGCCTCCCTTTGCTCCTTCGACTGCGACGGTGTGAAGCCGCCGGCGGCAAGGCGCTTCTCCGCGAAGGCTAGGTCGCCCTGTGCTGGTCCGAGCAGCACCAGCAGATCCGCAGACCGCATCAACAGATCAAGTCGACCGCCTCGGTTTTCGGAGTAATCAGGAGCGAACCCGGCGACTTCCTGTTCAGGCGTTCGGATAAGACGATTGCCGCGCGACCAGCGGTATGCGAACGGGGCAACCGTGCCTCGAGGTGTCGCAGTCGCCGAGACGACGCGCGCGATCGGCAGGTATGCGACCATCAGAAAAGGCGTTGACGATAGCCAAGATCGCGATGATCGTCCCCGCGTCGGTGCTGGTGGTGACGCGATCAGGCGTAAGTGGATCGCTCGCTAGGCGTTGGAGCGCGCTGAACAGCACTGACGAGAGCGACAGCCAAGTGATGAGCAACCATGCGGCCCACACCTGCCCATATCTTCTTGCCGATCGGGCGGCTTGCTTGCTGAGCCGCTTCGCGAGTAACTGCGCTTCGAGCGCGAGGGCCAACGCGGCTACGGGGATGACCTAAGCGACGACGCTCCAAAATGCAACGTCCTGATTCGTCAACGTGATCTCACGCACGCGGTAGTGATGCTTGAAGACTCGGCCATGTCAGAACGGTGTTTCTTCGGCGGACGACCACACGTCTGGACGTGTCGGCCGTATCCGGAAGTCGTCGAAGCGCCAAACATGGGCTTCGTCGTACCACCCCAGCCGAAGCGAGACTCCCTGGGTCGCGCCCTTCCCGACGACAGTCCCTTCAAAATCACCTTGAGCAAGGCCAGAAAGGTCGTCCCAGAAGGCCGCGTCGGCAAAGGTGAAACCCCCACGAAGCGCCTCGACCCGCACGTTGTACGCAACGCTCCCAGGTACTAGGTTTCTGAACCCGTACTTGACGCGGCCAAGGTCGTTGACTGCACCGAAATTAACGAAGGACCAACGAGGCTCTGGGCCGGGCAGTCCGGCTCTCGGCGAAGCCTTCGCGTCGGCCACATCACGCTCGCTTGCTTCGAGCCGCGCTTCAAGACTGCGCAACGAAGTCTTCTGCTCCAAGTTGGCCAACGACAGCTTCGCGTTCTCCTGCTGTAGCCCGATGATCTGGTTCCTGGCCAGCTCCGCCGCCGCGTCCTTCTCAATGGAGATCAGGCGCGTCGCGTCCTCAACGACGCGATCGACGTGGGCCTTGCGGCTGGCTTGACTCGTAACGCGGAGCCCGCTGAGCCAACGCCATGGACGCCGCCAGATCACTTCACGAAGCCGTTGCCGAACGAACGACAATCCCAAGAACACGACGACCGCGATGCCCGCGAAGGTCAGCAAGATCCAGACCCAGGGTAGAGAGGTCGCGTTGTTGATGATCCACGTCACGACCGCACTTACGACAGCGGTGACTACTCCGTTAACGACAACGATCCCTGCCGTGGACTGCACCCACGGAGTCCGGTTGTCGATCGTCATGGTCCGAGATTATCGCGATGTGCCGACACCTCATTGGCAACGCCAGGCGCGTGCAAAATCGCGCACCGGCTCCCCAGACCGAAGTTAGTAGACGATCGCGGCTCCACGCGGCTCCTTCGGCAGTTGGGTTTGGCCCGTCCACTTGTCACCGTTCTCGTCAAACCAGGTCAGATCGAAGGTGACGCCAAACCGGCGGCCTGCCGAAGTGGGGCTACCAAACATGGTGTGCATCCCATCGGGGAAGTCACCGCGAATGAAGGTCTTGTCCTCGAACGTGAACTCGCTCGATTCCGCCCGGATCTGAACGTCTCGCACGACGCCGCACGCTTCGGCATTTGCGATCCAGAACTGGATGCTCTCCTTGCCCAGCACGGCGGCGATCCAGTGCGGTGAGTGCTTTCGTGCCTCGAAGCGCTGCGCCTCGACCTCTGCCAGCGCCTCATCGCGCCCTGCGTTCCGGGCGGAGTCGAGAGTGCGAGCCGTGGTGAACGGTCGCCAATGCCTGATCGAGCCCCAGACACCGTGCCTCCAGGGCGTGTAGATGACCGTTGCGATGACTGCGGCTCCAAGGAGGAACCCGAGGTACCACCAGAACGGCGCTTTCGCTTCTGCGAGCGTTGACCCGATCCACCCACCAACAACGCCCAGCAACGTCACGACGCTTCCAGCCACCACCTGACCGGTCATGCTCCCGGGGTGATCCTTTGCTTCTTCGCTCACACCCGAAGGGTAGCGTCACGTCGCGCTAGTAGGCGTCCTAGGCGCGTTCGCGCACTCTCAGGCGCTTGTACGAACCTGACTTCTTGAACTCCATCGGGACCGCGATGCGGTCGATGTTCCCGACTCGGGCTCGACGAGGCCGCATCGATCGCCGTGGAGGGGTCAACAGTGCAGAAGGTCTCGCGTCTGTGGGGGTCGGGGTGAGTCGAGGCGTTCGTCACGACGAGGGGAGCGTGCTGCTCCTGACCCTGGGGTACGCGCTTCTCGCGCTCGCTCTTATCTTCGTGAGCGTCTGCGCTACCGACCTGTACATCGCCCAGAAGCGGCTCGATGCCCTCGCCGACGTAGCGGCGCTCGCCGGAGCGGACGGCTTCACGCTGGTGGTCGAGGGAGACATGGTGCCGGCCAACCTCACCGATGACGGGGTGCGAGAACGGGCCGTGGCGCTGCTGGCGGAGATGCCGGGCGGCGCGTCGCTCGTATCAGCGACGGCGCCCGACGAGCTCTCGGCGCGAGTGAGCATCATCGCCGCCGACTGGCATCCGCCCCTCGTGTCTCTTTTCGTACCTGAGGGAGTGCGATTGGAGGCGACGGGCACGAGCCGCACCGCACTGCGGTGAGGCCGCGGGAATGAGCTCAGCCCGCCACGCGATCACGAAGGAGGCGCACTCGCTCCTCGAACCCCTGGGGAACCTGCGCCGGCAACGCATCGATCGGCCACCATCGCACATCCTCGGACTCGTCGCTCACAACGAGCGCGGCGTCTTCCGAGACGACGACGGCGACCCCGATGTCGAGATGCGAGGAACAACGGCCGAAAGCGGACGAGAGCCCGTGATGGTCGAGGTCGTACACGAGAGACTCGGCCAGACCCGACACGACGACACCGGTCTCCTCCCGCAGTTCGCGCAGCGCGGCATCCGCGATCGACGCATCGACGGTCTCGAGATGCCCGCCGGGCTGGACCCAGAACTGGCCCTTGGTATGGAACACGAGCAGCGTGCGGGTGAGTGTCTGGTCGAACACGAGTGCTGACGCCGTGGCGTG
Organism: Microbacterium sp. WCS2018Hpa-23; assembly: GCF_031843845.1. Taxonomy (NCBI): domain Bacteria; kingdom Bacillati; phylum Actinomycetota; class Actinomycetes; order Micrococcales; family Microbacteriaceae; genus Microbacterium; species Microbacterium sp. WCS2018Hpa-23. The sequence goes on along the minus strand of NZ_JAVTIZ010000011.1, from coordinate 49,279 downwards.
GTCGGGGCCGTCGTCGCGGGACACGGGGCCATGCTCGTCGGGAAAGAAAGTCGCGAAGTCGGCCCGCGCCGCCCGCTCGTGGTCGGAGGCCGCCGCGGCCCCGAGGACCAGACGACGTACATCTGCGGCGAGATCAGCGCTCACGACGGTTCCTCTTTCGTGCGGGGAACGAACCGGGGGATCCACCGGATGAAGCCTCCGGCGCCCACCAGGCCGATCACCCCCATGGCCGCGGCCGCTATCGGCAGGGACGCGATCGCGATGATCCCCGACACCATCAGGGGAGCGATGGCCCCACCGGCATCCGTCAACGTGCGCCACGAGCCGAGGAACGCGGCGGGTTCGGTCTTCGGAGCGACGTCGGCCCCGAGCGTCAGCAGGATGCCGCTCGACAGGCCGTTGCCGACGCCGAGCACCGCGGCGAACATGCCGAACCACAGCACCGCGGCATCGAGGTCATGGGTGAACGACATCGCGAGGAACCCCGCGCCCATGAGGACCATCGCCGGCATCGCCGCCCAGAGGCGACCGAACCGGTCCATCACCTGCCCGCTCGCGTAGAACAGGGCGAAGTCGATCGCCCCCGAGATTCCGACGACGAGGGCGATGGTCGACGCATCGAGGCCGAGCGAGAGACCCCACAGCGGGAGCACGACCTGCCGCGCCGATCGCACCGCCGAGAGTGACGCGGCGGCGAGGCCGAGGCGGCCGAGCACGGCGCGCTGCTGCCACATCGTGCGGAAGATGCCCGTACGACCGACGGTCGGGATCGAACCGGTGACCGGCTCGCCCGAGTCCTCAGACAGGGGAGCGGTGCGCACCGGGGTGGTCGGTGCGATCGTCTTCTCGGGATCCGGACCGAACAGCACCAGCAGCACCATGACGACGAGGCAGCCGAGGAAGAACCAGATCGCCGCGGTCTCTGACCCGAACAGTTGCAGGAGGCCCGCGGCGACGAACGGGCCGATGAAGATCCCGAGACGGAAGCTGCCGCCCAGCAGCGAGAGCGCGCGGGCGCGGAACGCGATCGGCACCCTCGTCGTCATGAAGGCGTGACGGGCGAGACCGAAGGCAGCGGCGCAGAAGCCGAGGAGGAAGACGGATGCCGCGAGCACGCCCAGCGACGGAGCGAAGACCATGCCGACACCCGCGCCGATTGCGATCACTCCCGCGATGACCATCGTGAACCGCTCGCCGATGCGTGACACGGCCCAGCCGGCGGGTAGGTTTCCGCACAGCTGACCCACCACCAGCGCGGAGGCGACGAGTGCGGCGAACGCCACATCCGCCCCCATGCGCGCCGCGATCACGGGGATCAGCGGGATGACCGCGCCTTCGCCGAGCGAGAAGAGGACGGTGGGGAGGTACACCATCGGCCCGAATCGTCTCAGGACCGTTGATGCGCTGCTCACTCGTTTCACGCTACTCCCGTTCGAACCCGTCCCCGCCCGCACAGGCAGCACGTTAGGCTGGACGCGACATGCTCGAACTCGATCTCTCCGCCGACATCCAGGCCCTGCGACTCACCTACGGTGACATTCGCGAGGTCATCGACGTCGATACGCTCCGTTCCGACATCGCACGTCTCAGCGAGGAAGCCGGCGTGCCGGACCTCTGGGACGACCCCGAGCGCGCCCAGAAGGTGACCAGCGCGTTGAGCCACCGCCAGTCGGCGCTCGCGAGGGTCGAGGGCATCGGCTCGCGACTCGACGATCTCGAGGTTCTGGTCGGGCTCGCGAACGAGATGGGCGATGAGGAATCGGCTGTCGAGGCGCGCGCCGAACTCAACGCTCTCACCGAGATCATCAACCAGCTCGAGGTCCAGACGCTGATGGACGGCGAGTACGACGAGCGCTCGGCCATCATCACGATCCGCTCGGGTGCCGGTGGCGACGACGCCACCGACTTCGCCGAGATGCTCATGCGCATGTACCTGCGGTGGGCCGAGCGTCACAAGTACCCCGTCAAGGTTCTCGACACCTCGTACGCCGAGGGCGCCGGCATCAAGTCGGCGACGTTCGAGATCGACGCGCCGTACGCGTTCGGCACCGTCTCGGTCGAGGCCGGCACTCACCGTCTGGCCCGCATCAGCCCGTTCGGCTCTGCCGACAAGCGGCAGACCTCGTTCGCCGCGGTCGAGGTCATCCCGCTCATGGAGGAGGCGACCGAGGTCGACATCCCCGAGAGCGACATCCGAGTCGACGTGTTCCGTTCGTCCGGCCCGGGTGGCCAGTCGGTCAACACCACCGACTCCGCCGTGCGCCTGACGCACCTCCCGACCGGCATCGTCGTCTCGATGCAGAACGAGAAGTCGCAGATCCAGAACCGTGCGGCAGCCATGCGCGTGCTGCAGACCCGCCTCCTGCTGCTCCAGAAGGAGGAGGAAGCCGCGAAGAAGAAGGAACTCGCCGGCAACATCACGGCGAGCTGGGGCGACCAGATGCGCTCGTACTTCCTCTACGGTCAGCAGCTCGTCAAGGATCTGCGCACCGGACACGAGTCGGGCAACCCCGCTGCCGTGTTCGATGGCGATCTCGACGGGTTCATCTCGGCGGGCATCCGCTGGCGCAAGCGCAAAGACGAGGACTGAGCTCGTCTCAGCGGGCGGCGCCTTCGAACGTTCCCGTGACCTCTTCGTAGTCGAACACGATGCACTGGATGGCGCGGTCGTTCATGCGCTTCCATGACGTCTCGGTGGGCACGAACCAGTAGTTGTCGAGCTCGGAGTCCGCATACGGGATGCCGATGAACTCCTCGAAGGCGGCGTCGCAGCGCTCGGTGGCGAGGGTCTGCAGCTCGGCGTCGCCGGGGAAGTCGCCGTCCGGCGCATCGAAGATGAAGTAGACCTCGTCGGTGTGCGGCTGATCGCACGGCACGACGGGAAGGTCGTAGACCTCGTCCTCCCACTCGACCAGGGGGAGGCAGTGCCCGACCTCGAGGTCGTTGATGTAGACCCTCTCGGCACCCTCCGCCGCCGACTCGTCGGGCTCTCCGCCGTCGGACGACGAGGAGCCGGGCGATGACGTCGGTACTGTCGCGCCGGGCGCGGCCACGCTCAGCGACAGGAGCATCACCGCGATCGCGACGATGCTCCCGAGAACGCTCACGGCGATGCCGACGATTCCCGGCCACTTCGTCCCACGGCGGAACACCGACACCAGCGAGACGACGAAACCGAGTCCCAACAGCACCCAGCCTGCGAGCGCGATCGACGGGAAGCAGGAGAGGACGAATCCGATCGCCGCGACGCCGAGACCGATGATGCCGAGAACGGAGACTTTCGGCTTCGCCGGCGGGGGAGTGGGCGCCCCGAAGGGAGCACCCAGACCCTGCGCGGGGTAGGCCGTGTCCTGCTGGCCGTACATCGGTGCCTGGCCCCAGACGGGCGCACCTGCAGCGGGCCCGGGGTGCGCATCCGCCGAGTTCGCCGTCTGCAGAACGTACGGTGGCTCGAACGTCGCGGACTCGGTCGCGGGGGACGCCAGGCTGTCTACGACCGGATCCACGCCCGCCGTCGACTGCCCGGAGGAGTCGACAGCGGGCGCAGCGATGCCTTCAGCGGCTGTGTCCTGTGGTGCTACCTGCTGCTGTGGGGATTCCGGCTGCTGCGTGATGGTAGATGCTGGCGCGGCGGTCGGAGCCTGCGCCGTTACGGTGTGCTCCGTCCACGCGACTCCGTCCCACCAGCGCTGCCGGCCTGAACCGTCGTCGTACCACCCCGCCGGGGTCGACATGACTGGTGCTCCGTGCTCGAAGCTCAGCCGGCCGACGGAGTGAACGAGACGCGTGCGACGTCCTGCAGGAGTTCATCCGTGAAGGTGATCACGTACGAGGAACTCTGCGCGACGTCGAAGGTGATCTTGCCGCTGACGGTGTCTCCCGCGGCGAGCTCCTCCGTCACGATTCCGTCGACGTAGTAGTCGTAGGTGCCTTCGGCGCCTTCGGCGGTCTCGAGCGCGAAGTAGAACGGGTTGATGTAGCTCGTGCCCGAGACGCCGGTGAACGTGACATCGAGGATCACGTAGCCGCCGTTGGTGGAGGGGATGCTCGATCCGTCCGACGTCGCCCACGTGGCCGAGTTGATCGTGACCTCGCTCGTGCCCGACATCTGCTCGATCGTGACGGGGGAGCCGAGCTCGCCCTCGACGACATCCGTGGGGGCGGTGTCTGGGTCGTCGGTGCCCTCGTCGGTACCGGGGTCGGTGCCGTTGTCGGTGTCGGAGTCGCTGGACGGCGGAGCGGTCGGAAGATCGCGCACGACTTCCGAGACCGTCGCGAACACGATGACGAAGAACATCACGATCGCGATGACCGCACCGACCACAGAGAGGATGAGGCCCGAGATGCCCGGCCACTTCTTGCCCTTGAGGAAGAGGGAGATCAGCGACACGATGAAGCCCGCCGCGAGCAGCAGCCATCCGAATCCGAAGATCACGGGGATGCACGACAGGATCGTGCCGAGGGCTGCGAGCCCGAGACCGACGATGCCGAGGATGGACGGCTTGGTGGGCGCTGCAGGTGCGGCGCCTCCGTAAGCGGGCGGGTAGCCGCCGGCGGCGCCGTAGGCCTGGCCTGCAGGCGCGTAGGCGCTCGCGCCGGGGTGGCTGGGCGCCGCTCCCGGATAGCCGGGTGCGGGGTAGGCCTGGGTCTGTCCTGCATCCGCGGCACCGGGGTAGGCGGGCGCGCTGCCGGGGTAGGCGGGTGCGGCATTCGCGTACGGCGGGACGTTGCCGTCGAGCGGCGGGGTGGCACGGGGCGGGGTGGCACCGGGCGCGGTGTAATTCGTCGACGAGGCATCGGAAGGAGTCTCGGGGGCCGACCACGATGCGGCGGAATCGGGAGCTGCGACCTCATCGGCGGGCGATGAGGAGTCGGAGCCAGCGTCGGCTGCGACGGACTCGGCGGCGGGCGCGTTCCACGAAGGGCTCTCGACGGCCGCCACGGAGTCGAGCGCTGCCGCGGTCTCGGCGGCTGCTGCGGACTCGGGGGTCGTATCGACTGCGGCGGCACCGTCAGCTGCGGCGTCATAGCCAGCCGCAGCGGAGTCAGAGAACGATGCGTCGGCTTCGGTCGTCACGGCCTCAGGCTCGGATGCCGCAGACTCCGTCTCGGCCGCTGCCGACTCCGCGACCGGAGCGAAATGCTCGGTCCACTGCGTGCCGTCCCACCAGCGCTGGCGCCCGGATCCGTCGTCATACCAGCCTGCAGGCGTCGTCATGGTTCCCCCTCGGAGTTGTGGTCCACGCAGACGGCATGGATCGGCACCTCCATGTATAGCAGTGCGGGACGACACTCCGGGGGTGCGCGGGGTGTCGCTCGCGAGCACGGGACACGGCGCGCTTAGGCTCGAACAGCCATGATTCGGTTCGAGAACGTCACGAAGCGCTACCGCGGGACCTCACGGCCCGCTCTGTCCGCTGTCGACTTCGAAGTGCAACGCGGGGAGTTCGTCTTCCTCGTGGGTGCATCGGGGTCCGGCAAGTCCTCCTGTCTGCGACTCATCCTCCGAGAGGACGTGCCCACCACCGGCCGCGTCGCCGTTCTCGGTCGCGACCTGCGATCGCTCGCGAACCGCAAGGTGCCGTACTTCCGTCGCCACATCGGGTCCGTGTTCCAGGACTTCCGCCTCCTGCCGTCGAAGACCGTCTATCAGAACGTCGCGTTCACGCTGCAGGTGACAGGATCCTCGCGCGGATTCATCCAGCAGGCCGTGCCCGAGGCGCTTGCACTGGTCGGGCTCGACGGCAAGCAGAAGCGGATGCCGCATGAGCTGTCCGGTGGAGAGCAGCAGCGCGTCGCGATCGCCAGGGCGCTCGTGAACAGGCCTCAGGTGCTGCTCGCGGACGAGCCCACGGGAAACCTCGACCCGGCGACCTCGGTCGACATCATGCAGTTGCTCGCGCGGATCAACGCCGGCGGCACCACCGTTCTCATGGCCACGCACGAGGCCGCGTTCGTCGATCAGATGCAGCGTCGAGTCATCGAGCTCCGTGACGGCGAGATGGTGCGAGACGAGGTGCACGGCGGATACGGCGACACCTCGAACATCCCCCGTCTCGTCCCCGAAGAGGTTCGGGGAGCCGCGGCAGCCGCAGCTCTCACCGCGGTGCAGGAGGTGCAGCGCCAGACCGCCGACCTGTCGGTCGTGCGTGCTGCGCTCGCGGAGGAGCTCAGCGCACAGCGCAAGGCCGCCGCCGCATCCGCCGACGCCGTGCCCACGGCATCCGAGACTCCTGAGGCGCAGGCCGCTCCCATCGAGCCGCCGATCGCCGACGAGAGGCCCGCGGAAGCGCCGGCATCCGTCGGTCCGCTCACGCATCCGATCCTGCTTCCGCAGGTCGACGTCGCCGAACTCGGGGTCGCCGATCGTCTCGGTCTGTCCGACGACGGCGCCGAGGAAGTGGGGCCGACCTCATGAGAATCGGACTCATCCTCACCGAGGCACTCGGTGGCCTCCGGCGCAACATCTCGATGGTCATCTCCGTCGTTCTCGTCACCTTCGTGTCGCTGACGTTCGTCGGCGCCGCGATCCTCATGCAGGCCCAGATCGGCACGATGCGCGGCTACTGGACCGAGCGCGCTCAGGTCGCTGTCTACATGTGCTCCGACATCTCGGAGCAGAACACGTGCGTCGACGGCGGCGCCTCGGAAGAGCAGGTCAACGCCGTGCGCGCCCAGCTCGACGGCGAGGCGCTCGCACCGCTCATCAGCGAGGTAAGCTACGACTCCAAGGAGGACACGTACGCGAAGCTCGTGGAGCAGCTGGGTGAGGAACAGGCGAGCGTCATCACCCCCGAGCAGGCCTTCGAGGTGTTCTTCGTGACCATGAAGGACCCCGGTCAGTCCCAGGTGATCGCCGAGGCGTTCAACGGCGTGGCGGGCGTGGAACAGGTCACGGACCAGCTCCAGTACCTCGAGCCGCTGTTCTCCGCGTTGACGGTCGCCACGTACATCGCCGTCGGCATCGCCGTGCTCATGCTGATCGCCGCCATCCTCCTGATCGGCACGACCATCAGGCTCTCGGCGTACGCCAGACGCAAGGAGATCGGCATCATGCGCCTGGTCGGCGCCTCGAACCGCTTCATCCAGACGCCGTTCGTGCTCGAGGGCGTGTTCGCCGCGTTCCTCGGCTCTGTGCTCGCGAGCGCCGCCGTGGTCGCGGGTGTGCACTTCGGTGTGAACGGCTATCTGCGAGGGCGGGTCCCGTTCATCACCACCTGGGTGACGATGCAGGATGCCGCGGTCGTCGTGCCCGTACTGATCGGTATCGGCGTGATCCTGGCGGCGCTGTCGGCCGGCTTCGCCATCCGGCGCTGGCTGCGCACCTGACCGCGTCGCCTGCGGGAGCGTCGTCGGTATAGACTGACAGGCTGTCGTGCGCCCGGATCGGGCTCTGGAACCACTGCGCGACGCGGATCAGGAGAGAATCATGCCCAGGGAACGCGGGGAGAAGGTCATCGCGACCAATCGTCGCGCACGTCACGACTACAACATCGAGAAGTCGTACGAGGCGGGGATGGTGCTCACCGGCACCGAGGTGAAGTCGCTGCGACAGGGGCGCGCGAACCTGAGCGACGGATATGCGTTCGTCAAGGGGAACGAGGTCTTCCTCGACTCCGTGCACATACCGGAGTACTCGCAGGGTCACTGGACGAACCATTCCGCGAAGCGCATCCGCAAGCTGCTGCTGCACCGCGAGGAGATCGCGAAGCTGCAGCATGCCGTGTCCGCCGGCGGCTACACCCTGATCCCCCTCAAGCTGTACTTCTCCGACGGGCGCGCCAAGGTCGAGATCGCTCTCGCGAAGGGAAAGCGCGAGTTCGACAAGCGTCAGACCCTGCGCGAACGTCAGGACACGCGTGAGGCCGAGCGGGCGATGCGCCTGCGCAACCGCACCGGAGACTGATCAGCTCGACGGGGTGAATCCGAACGCACGCCCGAGGAACGCGAGCTCGCGCTCGAGGGCGTCCACGATCGTCTCGGTCGAGCGGAACCCGTGTCCCTCGCCCGGGTACAGGACGTACTCGTGATCGATGGCTCGGGCCTCCAGGGCGTCGCGCAGGGCCTCCGACTGCGCCGGCGGCACGACACGGTCGTCCGCGCCCTGCATGATCAGCACTGGCACGTCGATCCGATCGACGTGCGTCAGCGGGGAGCGGTCGACGTACAGCGCCTCGGCCTCGGGCAGCGGGCCGACAAGGCCCTCGATGTAGTGCGCTTCGAAGTCGGGGGAGTGCTCGGCCAGCATCCGGAGGTCCGCGACCCCGTATCGGCTGATCCCCGCGGCGAACGCCCCGCCGCGCACGAGAGCGGAGAGCACCGTCCAGCCACCGGCGGAGCCACCGCGGATCGCGATGCGCGCGGGATCCGCGACACCCGTCTCGGCGAGGCCACGAGCGGCTGCGATCACGTCGTCGACGTCGACCACGCCCCACTCTCCGTCGAGGCGTTCGCGGTACGCGCGCCCGTATCCGGTGGAACCGCCGTAGTTCACATCGAGCACACCGATGCCGCGGCTCGTGTAGAAGGAGATCACGGCCGATGCGGCGCCCGTCACATGCGCCGTGGGGCCGCCGTGGACGAGCACCACGTAGGGAGGAAGCTCTCCTGCCGGAGCCGACGCAGAGGGGTGTGCCGGCGGATGGGCGAACGCGTGTACGGGGCCGTGCACGCCGTCGACGAGAATCGGCGACGCCGGTGGCATCCATCCCGGATCGGTCGGCTCCGCGCCCGCGACGGCGAACACCTCGTCGGAGTCGACGTCGATGCACCATACGCCGGGCGTCGTGGTCGAGCTGTTCCCCGAGAGCAGGACTCGGGATCCCGAGACGTCGTCGACGCTGACATGCCCGTCGGCGGGGACGGCGAGCGTGCGGGCACGTCCGTCCGCGTCGATCACGACCACCTCGTCGCGTCCGTTCGTGCGCACCGCGACGATCCGGCCGTCGTCGATCGGCCGATACCAGCGGTTGCCCAGTACCCACAGGCCGTATCCGGTGTCGGCGTCGACGTCGTCGACACGGACGGCAGGCCGTACGGCGCCGAGAGGGTCCACCTGCACGCGATGCAGCGCCCAGCGACCGGTCGGGTCGTCCGCGTACAGCAGCTCGTCGTCTCCGATCCACTCGGGCTGCAGGGCTGCGCGCGTGGACAGCTCGACGGTGTCGACCCCGTCGGAGATGGCGAGTGTGGCATGCTGCCACGGCATCCGTGCGCTCGTCCACTGCACCCAGGCGATCCGTGACCCGCCGGGTGACAACGCCGGGTGCGCGTAGAAGCCTTCGCCTTCGACGACGGTCGTCACCAGCGACGGCGCCTCGGCCGCGGAGCCGTCGACGGGGATCTCGACGATGCCGCGGCGATGAGGGGCGCTGGCGAGGTCCTCGCGGACGGCGAGCAGACGCCCCTGCTGCAGCCTCAGGCCGCCGTGGGCTGGGCCTTCCTGAGTGAGCGGCTCGGGCTCGTCTCCGCGGCGCATCCGGTGCACCCGCTGAGACTTCGCGTCGACGAAGTAGAGCGTGCCGTCGGCATCCGCGGTCCAGGCTCCGCCGCCGTACTCGTGGACGCGGGAGCGGGCGCTCCAGGGCGCCGGGAGGATCTCGGCGCCGGTCGAGCTGCGCACGGTGAGTCGGCCGCCCTCGGAAGGAACCGACTCACCCCACCAGATCTCGTCGCCGACGAAGGCGGAGCCGTCGATCCTCGGAGATGACGCGGCGATTCGGGCCGCGGAGAAAGGGGATGGCCAGGTACCGAACGGCGATGACATGCCTCGAGCCTAGGCGTGGCTCCTGCATCGCGCGTTCGGATGCTGTCAGACGGCGCGCAGTACCGCGACGATCTTTCCGAGGATGACGGACTCGTCGCCGAGGATGGGCTCGAATGCCGAGTTGCGCGGCAGCAGCCAGGTGTGGCCGTCACGGCGGCGGAGGACCTTGACCGTGGCCTCGCCGTCGAGCATCGCCGCCACGATCTCGCCGTTCTCCGCGCTGCCCTGCGAGCGGACGACGACCCAGTCGCCGTCGCAGATGGCAGCGTCGATCATCGACTCTCCCGAGACCTTGAGCATGAAGAGATCGCCCTTGCCGACGAGCTGGCGGGGGAGCGGGAAGATCTCCTCGACCTGCTGATCGGCGGTGATCGGCACGCCGGCGGCGATCCGGCCGACCAGGGGAACCAGTGCGGCATCGCCCACGGGCGTCGCGACGTCTGCCGGGTTCTCGCCGCTGGTGCCGGGAAGATCGATCAGGACCTCCATGGCACGGGTCTTGCCGGGGTCGCGGCGCAGGTAGCCGCTGAGCTCGAGCTGTCCGAGCTGATGCGTCACGCTCGACAGCGACTTGAGTCCGACCGCGTCTCCGATCTCGCGCATGCTCGGCGGGTAGCCGTACCTGCTGATCGACGTCTGGATGACCTCGAGGATAGCCATCTGCTTGGGGCTCAGGCTCTTCCGGCGACGGGTGCGCGGGACGTCGGCGTCGGTGGCGGAGTTGTCGCTCATGGTGCTCCTCAGGTGTGCGATTCCGGCGTCTCAGTTCGAATGTCGGAGGCCCGTGATGGGGTGTTCGTATCGAAACCGTATCCGAGAATCGGCCAGATGTGGAAGATCTGTTCGAGCGTGTCTCCTGATTCGCGGGTCACTTTTTCGAAGAACGCTTGACAGATGTTCGAATTCGAAGATAACTTCGGAACGTAGCTTCGCATTCACGGCTCCCGGCCGAGCCGCGGATGCGAACGCTACGCCAACTTCACCGCCCACGCGGTAGATGCAGAGGAGCACGACATGAGCACCATCACCTTCAGCGACGCAGCAGTCCTCCCGGCACGTCCGGCGACGAAGCTCCGCCTGACGGTGCGCGGTCGTCGCGTCGTGCTCGCACTGGCCGCAGTCCCGCTCGCGGTGGGCATCGCCTTCGCCGCGCTGAGCGGCGGCAGCGCGATGGCCTCGGGCGAACAGGTCGCGACGGCCTCCTTCGCGACAGTGACCGTGATGCCGGGCGACACGCTCTGGTCGATCGCCGAGGGCATCGCACCCGGTGCAGACCCGCGCGAGGTCATCGGAGACATCACCCGACTGAACCTGCTCCGGGGTGGCGCTCTCCAGATCGGCCAGGAACTGGCGATCCCCGCACAGTACTCGGAATGAGCGATCGGCGGGCCATCGGGCGGGCTTCATTCTCCGTCACCGCGCGCATCTTTGATGTTCACGCCGCCTACCATGGGAAGGGTGACTGCATCACTCGCTGACCTCCCGCTTCGCGACGACCTCCGTGGGCTCACGCCATACGGAGCTCCCCAGGCGCCGCTTCCGATCGCCCTCAACGTCAACGAGAACACGCATCCGGTTCCGGATGCCGTCGCAAGCGACATCCTCGATGACATCGCGGTCGCGCTTCGCGACGTCAACCGCTACCCCGACCGCGAGTTCACCACACTGCGTGAGGGCTTCGCCGAGTACCTCGGTCACGGCCTCGATGCCGGCCAGATCTGGGCGGGCAACGGGTCGAACGAGGTGCTGCAGCACATCCTCCAGGCGTTCGGCGGCCCTGGCCGCACGGCCTTCAGCTTCGCTCCGACCTATTCGATGTATCCGCTGATCTCGCAGGGCACGGGAGCACGGTGGATCGCGGGCACCCGGGAGCCCGACTACACGATCACCCCGGACGAGGCGGCCGCGCAGGTCGCGGAAGTCGACCCCGACGTCATCCTGCTGTGCGCGCCGAACAACCCGACGGGCACGCCGCTCGGCCTCGACGTCGTCGAGGCCGTCTACGAGGCGTCCCGAGGGATCGTCGTGGTCGACGAGGCATACCAGGAGTTCGCGCCACGCGACGCAGCCTCTGCGCTGACCCTGCTCGAGGGGCGCCCGCGTCTCGCGGTCTCCCGCACGATGAGCAAGGCATTCGCGTTCGCGGGCGCCCGCGTGGGCTATCTCGCCGCCGATCCCGCCTTCATCGACGCCCTGCGCCTTGTGCGGCTGCCCTACCACCTGAGTGCGCTGACGCAGGCCGCGGCCGTCGCAGCGCTTCGCAATTCGGACGTGATGCTGGGCATGGTCGAGGAGATCGTCGAGCAGCGCGATCGCATCTCCGCGACCCTCGAGGCGCTCGGCTACACCCCGCACGAGTCATGGTCGAACTTCGTCCTGTTCGGGGGAGTGGCAGAGCCCCAGAAGGTCTGGCAGCAGCTGTACGACCGGGGAGTGCTGATCCGCGACGTCGGGATCCCCGGACACCTCCGCGTCACCGCCGGCACCGAGGCGGAGACCACCGCGTTCCTCGATGCCCTCGCCTCGATAGGATCGGCTTCATGAGCACCCCCGCCCAGAACCCGCGCACCGCCACGCGTGTGCGCAGCACGTCGGAGTCCACCGTCGAGCTCGAGCTGAACCTCGACGGCACCGGTGCGAGCCGCATCGACACGTCGGTGCCGTTTTTCGACCACATGCTGACGGCTTTCGCGAAGCACTCGCTCACCGACCTCACCGTGCGCGCATCGGGTGACACGCAGATCGACGCGCACCACACCGTCGAAGACATCTCGATCGTGCTCGGCCAGGCGATCCGAGAGGCGCTGGGCGACAAGTCGGGGATCTCCCGCTACGGCGACGCCCTCGTCCCGCTCGACGAGGCGCTGGCACAGGCCGTCGTCGACATCTCGGGCCGCCCGTACCTCGTGCACACCGGAGAGCCCGCCGGCTTCGAGCACCACCTCATCGGCGGTCACTTCACGGGCTCGCTCGTGCGGCACTCGTTCGAAGCCATCACGTTCAACGCCGGTCTCACGGTGCATGTGCGTGTGCTCGGCGGGCGCGACCCGCACCACATCGCCGAGGCCGAGTACAAGGCCTTCGCGCGTGCGTTCCGCCAGGCCAAGGCGCTCGACCCGCTGGTCGACGGTATCCCGTCGACGAAGGGTGCGCTGTGAGTGCAGCTCCTCGGGTCGCCGTCTTCGATTACGAGTCCGGCAACGTCCACTCTGCAGTGAAGGCTCTCGTCGCGGCGGGGGCGGATGCCGTGCTCACGCGCGACCGCAAGGAGGCGCTCGAAGCCGACGGCCTCGTGGTTCCGGGCGTCGGCGCCTTCCAGGCCGTTCGTGACGCGCTGCACGCCCATGGCGGTGACGAGATCATCGATCGGCGGCTCGCCGGTGGACGCCCTGTCCTCGGCATCTGCGTCGGCATGCAGGTGCTCTTCTCCCACGGCGTCGAGCGTGGCCACGATTCGGAAGGCCTCGGTGAATGGCCGGGAGCCGTCACCGAGCTGAACGCTCCGGTGCTGCCGCACATGGGCTGGAACACGGTCGAGCCCGGCCCCGACTCGGTGCTCTTCAAGGGGATCGAGAACGAGCGCTTCTACTTCGTGCACTCGTACGCCGCGCAGTCATGGGAGCTCGACGTCATCCCGCCGTTCCCGCAGCCGGTGCTGACGTGGAGCACGTATGGCGATCCGTTCCTCGCAGCGGTAGAGAACGGTCCGCTCTCGGCCACGCAGTTCCACCCCGAGAAGTCCGGCGAGGCCGGTATTCAACTGCTCCGCAACTGGGTCGACAGCCTGCGTTCCTGAGGCAGGACGCGCTGGTCGCTGCGCGTCAGAAACCGCGCGCGACTGCGGCTGCGGCCGACAGCCACGCCTGCTGCGTGGGGGCCGAGAGCGCACGGAGACGCAGGTGTCCGTCGACCATCTCGCGATCGAACGGAATGTCGACGACTTCGCGCGCCAGCGGGCGGTATCCGGCGACCACCTCTGCGACCTCGGCCGACGAGGCCTTCGGGTCGGCCTGACTGACCACGACGACGGATTCGCGCGCGAGGCGGGCCGAGCGCTCGTCGCGGTCCTCGAGCGCTTCGAGAAGGAGCGCTCCCGCCTCGGCGTGGTCGTCACGCGTCGTCGTCGCGACGACGATCTGATCCGCGAGGTCGATCATGCGCAACCACATCGGGTCGGACTCGTCGTTGCCCGAATCGATGATGATCAGTCGGTAGAACTTCGCAGCGACCGCGTGGATCGAATCCACATCCGCCGGGCTGAGACGATTCTCATGAGCGAGCCGGATGGGCTTGGACCGCAGCACGTCGTACTTCTCCTGCGGCTGGTGGTGCACGAAGTGCGCCAGGTCCGCCGACTGGCCCTGGGCGCCGAGCAGACGCTGGGTCTGCGGCAGGAGCTCGAGCAGGGTGCGGTCGTGAGCGCCGGTCTCGGTGCGCCACCCGAGCGTGCCCCGAGTCTGATTGTTGTCCCAAGCCAGCACGCCGGCACCGCCGTATTGGGCGAACACAGCAGACAGCAGCACCGTGGCGGGGGTCTTGCCTGCCCCGCCCTTCCCGTTTACGACGGCGACTGTGCGCGGACCCGGCCAATGGCGGCTGACCTCATGTTCGTCATCGCGCACCGCGCGCTCACGCGCATTGGGGCCGAGAGAGAACCCGACGCGATTGAGGAATCCGCGACCGCCTCGGCGGGCGGGTTCCTCCCGGCGTTCCTCCTGCAGGAAGGAGCGGCGTTCGATTCCCTGTTCCCGCTGGCGGCGACGCGACGAGGCCGCTGCTTCCGCCTGCGCCGGTGCAGTGGTGCCGGGTGCGAGCGTTGCGGGCGGGATCGGCGTCGCTGCCGCCGCGGCTGGAGCCTGTGCCTGTGCCTGTGCCTGTGCCTGTGCCTGTGCCGGTGACTGTGCCGGGGCCGGTGACTGTGCCGGGGCCGGTGACTGTGCCTGGGCCGGAGGCTGCGGTTGTGCGGGAACCGGTGACTGTGACGACTGGATCGCGGTGGGCCGCGTGTCCGGAGCACCCGCGGCCGGTGCAGACGGGATGGTCGCCGGGGGAGCGGAGAAGTTCGGTGCTGCCGCCGCTCCCTCTGGCGCTGCGGTCGAGGGGCGGAGAGGTGCCGTTGCCGGCTGCCCAGGCGGCGCCGGGATCGTCGGCGTGACGGGTACGGCTGCGCCGGGCGTCTGCGGAACCGCGGCGGGGTGGGAGGGCGGAGTGGACGCGGGTGAAGTCGCCGGAGCCGATGCTGCCGGTACAGCGGAAGGTCCTCCCGTGGGTTCCGTACGCACAGGTGCGGGCGGAGCAACGGGAAGCTGCGGCTCGGTGCGCGGGGTCTGCTGAGTGGGGGGAGGCGTCAGAGGAACGGGTCGTCCGGCTTCTGCGGATGCGGGAGTCACCGGTGCAGGTGCAGGTGCAGGTGCAGGTGCAGGTGCATCGGGCTGAGGGAGGGCGGGGGCTGCCGCTGCGGCAGCCGCTGCCGCAGCGCGCGTTCCCGGCACAGGGGTGTTCGACGGCGCACTCGCTGCCGGTGACCGCGGTGGCGTCGGAGCAGACCAGTCGACACCAGCATCATCGTTCGCGGTGCTGGTGTCCGCGGTGCCTGCTGCGGGGGCAGCAGACGGCTGCGAACCGTTCGGGCGCTGCGCGGCATCCTCGTTCGTGCCCTGCGCGTGCTCGACGCCCTCCGGAACCTCGGGAGGCATCGGATTGCCCCGACGAAGGGGTCCGCTTCCCCGCGCTTCCGCATCGCGCACCATGGAACATCTCCTCACCGACCGAACAGGGGCGTCTTCGAGGCTACCGCGTGGTGTCCGTCGTTCTCTGCCGTCATCATTTTGGAGCGGGCGGATGCGCGGGCTAGTGTCGACTCTCGTGCCGACGAATCGGCCCTCCCATCTCACCTGAGGACGTCATGAACGACTTCGCGCAGTCCCCTTCTCTCACTCTGCTCCCCGCTGTCGATGTCGCGGGTGGCAAGGCCGTCCGCCTCACGCAGGGCGAGGCCGGCACCGAGACCAGCTACGGCGACCCGCTGGACGCGGCAGGGGAGTGGGTCGCGCAGGGCGCGAAGTGGATCCACCTCGTCGACCTCGACGCGGCATTCGGTCGCGGTAGCAATGCCCCGATCCTCCGCAAGGTCATCAAGCAGTTCAAGAACGTCAACGTCGAGCTGTCGGGCGGCATCCGTGACGACGCCACGCTCGAGGCCGCTCTCGAGAGCGGTGCGACGCGCATCAACCTCGGCACGGCCGCGCTCGAGAACCCCGAGTGGGCGGCCGACGTGATCGGTCGCTTCGGCGAGGCGATCGCCGTGGGGCTCGATGTCCGGGGCACCACCCTCGCCGCCCGCGGTTGGACGAAGGAGGGCGGCGACCTCTGGGAGGTTCTCGAGCGCCTCGAGGATGCCGGCTGCAGCCGCTACGTCGTCACCGACGTCACCAAGGACGGCACGCTCAAGGGCCCGAACCTCGAACTTCTCCGTGAGATGACCTCGCGCACTCCGAAGCCCGTCGTCGCATCCGGTGGCATCGCCAACCTCGACGACATCGCCGCGCTCCGCGAGCTGGTTCCGCTGGGCGTCGAGGGTGCGATCGTCGGCAAGGCACTCTACGCCGGCGCGTTCACGCTGGCTGAGGCTCTGGATGTCGCAGGGGACTGACGACGCCTGCGACCACGGCCCCGAGGGCCATGGCGCGAACGATCATGCCGCGGGGAACCGAGGCGACTCCGCGGGTGTGCCCTGGGAGGGGCGCAGCTTCGAGTCGAACCCGCATGCGGGCGATGACGGCTCTGCCGACCCCGCACTCCTCGACGCGCTCCTGCGCTTCCGTGCAGGATCCGGCGCCCAGGCCGAGGTGGTCGACGCGTTTCGCGCCGCCCGAGTGCTGATACCGCTGATCGCCGAGAAGGGCGAAGAAGGGGTGGCGCCCAGCGGGCTCGCGGTCGACAAGACTCAGGAGCTATCGATCGTCACTGTTGCCGCTCCTGACGGCCGCCGCGTGCAGCCCGTGTTCTCCTCCGTCCAGGCGATGCAGCGTTGGGATGCGACCGCGCGGCCGATTCCGGTCGAGGCCACGCGAGTGGCGCTGGCGGCATCCGCCGAGGACACCGACCTGATCGTGCTCGATCCGACATCCGAGACCGAGTTCGTGTTCCGTCGCCCCGCTGTGTGGGCGATAGCTCAGGGGCGCCGGTGGGAGCCGAGTTTCCTGTCTCCCGAGGTCTTCGGCGCGTTGCAGGAGAGCGTCGCCCACGAGCTCGCGGTCATCGACGTGGCGGTGGCCGCCGGGGATCCGGATGCGCGTCTGCGGGGACCCGAGCTGATCGTCGTCCTCGAGCTCGTCGACGGGCTGGAGCGCGAGGTCCTCGACGCGGTGCTCGCTCGGCTGGCTCAGCGCTGGGCTGCGGATGACCGCATCGCGGTGCTCGCGGACTCTCTCACCGTGAAGTTGCGACGCTCGCTCTGAGCCTCGCGGCCGCGGTATCCGCGTCGATAGGGTGGCGGCATGCGCAGAGCAGCAGTGGCGGTCATCGGACTCGTCGTCGCGCTGCTGTTGCCGGGCTGCGCGACCGCGTGCCCTGCGATCGGATGGTCGAACGGCGTCGAGATCGACGCGTCCGCTTACGGCCCCGAGGTCTTCCTGCAGGTCTGCTCGGATGCGGGATGTTCGGCGGACCCCGGGGCGACACCGACTCCGGAGACGGATCCGTCCGTGCCCGCACAGGGTGACGCCGGGACCTTCCACTTCGGCTTCGCCGCCCCGGACGACATCACGGTGCGTGTCTACGACGGCTCCGGCGTCCTGATCGCGGAGACG
This sequence comes from Microbacterium sp. WCS2018Hpa-23, assembly GCF_031843845.1. NCBI lineage: Bacteria > Bacillati > Actinomycetota > Actinomycetes > Micrococcales > Microbacteriaceae > Microbacterium > Microbacterium sp. WCS2018Hpa-23. The sequence goes on along the minus strand of NZ_JAVTIZ010000011.1, from coordinate 31,702 downwards.
CAGGAGGCCATCGCGTGGACGCATTCGTCGGACCGCTGTGGCGGTCCGTCCACGGCTCCGCCGATCGTCCTGCATCCCTGACCCCAGCACTGCGAAAGGTCGACGGGCAGGCGACGCTCGGGCGCGAGGCGAGGGCGCAGGGCGCGTCTTCTCGGGCAGATCGGGAGGGGCCCACGGAGTGGAGGGTCCCCGCTCTGTGCCCGAGAAGACCCACCCGGAGCCCGGACCGCAAGCTCCGAACGGAAGACCGCTTAGTTGACCGGCCCCGTCCACTTCTCGCCCGGGCCCTTGCCGATCGGGTCGGGGATCGTGGAGGCCTCGCGGAACGCGAGCTGCAGGGAGCGCAGGCCGTCGCGGAGAGAGCGGGCATGCATGTCGCTGATCTCAGGCGCCCCTGCGGTGATGAGGCCGGCCAGGGCGTTGATGAGCTTGCGAGCCTCGTCGAGGTCGAGCTGTGCCGCGGCATCCGGGTCGTCGGCGAGGCCGAGCTTCACGGCTGCGGCGCTCATGAGGTGCACGGCGGCGGTCGTGATGACCTCCACAGCTGGCACGTCGGCGATGTCTCGCGTGGCGGAAGACGCCGCCTCCTCCTGTCGGGCCCAGCGCTCTTCGCGCTCGCGTGCAGCCTCGTCCGATGCCTGGTTCGTCACTTCGCCTTGCCTTCTGTTAGACTTTGTCGGGCTCCGGAGCGTAATGCTCCGGCACGAAAGAGGATTCACTTCCCACCCGCGCTTGCCGTTCCAGGCTACCGGGTCTTGCACTCCACCGGATCGCGTCGTCAGATGCATCCGGCAGGCAGGGTGCAGAGCCGGCGTCTGAATGCCGGTGGGTGGGGGACGATTCTGATTTCGCCCGGGACGCTGACTGCATCCTGGTGGCCGAATCCACTCGTCTAAGGAGTTACGCATCAGCGATCCCCGCACCAATGAGCGCATCCGCGTCCCCGAGGTCCGCCTCGTCGGCCCCGCGGGTGAGCAGATCGGCGTCGTCCGCATCGAGGCGGCGCTGCGCCTTGCGCAGGAAGCCGACCTCGACCTCGTCGAGGTCGCACCCAACTCGAAGCCGCCCGTGGTCAAGATCATGGACTACGGCAAGTTCAAGTACGAAGCTGCCCAGAAGGAGAAGGAAGCTCGCCGCAACCAGGCGAACACCATTCTCAAGGAGGTCCGCTTCCGCCTGAAGATCGAGGCTCACGACTACACGACCAAGCTCAAGCGCGCCGAGGGCTTCCTCAAGGCGGGCGACAAGGTGAAGGCCATGATCCTCTTCCGCGGTCGCGAGCAGTCGCGTCCGGAGCAGGGTGTCCGTCTTCTCCGCAAATTCGCAGAGGATGTCGCCGAGCTCGGAACCGTCGAGTCGAACCCGACCATCGACGGTCGCAACATGGTCATGATCGTGGCTCCGCTGAAGAGCAAGTCAGAGGCCAAGCAGGAGCAGAACGCGGTTCGCGACGCACAGCGCGCGGCGAACAAGCAGGCTGCTCGTGAGGCCAAGAGCGACGCAGACGCACCGGCCGAGGCCGCAGCGGAGTAACTCCCGCCCCCAAGACTCCCGCACCGCGGGTTGACACCGTCGCCTGAGAAGGCGCCATACGAAGGAAGAGAAGATGCCGAAGCAGAAGACCCACTCGGGTGCTAAGAAGCGCTTCAAGATCACCGGCAGCGGCAAGCTGAAGAAGCAGCAGGCCGGAATGCGCCACAACCTCGAGCACAAGTCGAGCCGTCGCACCCGCCGCCTCAACCAGGACCAGGTGCTGTCGAAGGCTGACACCAAGGTCGCGAAGAAGCTTCTCGGTCGCTGAGCGCCCGAACGCACGAATAGGAACACAGGAAAATGGCAAGAGTCAAGCGGGCGGTAAACGCCCACAAGAAGCGCCGGGTCATCCTCGAGCGCGCAAAGGGTTACCGCGGTCAGCGTTCGCGCCTGTACCGCAAGGCCAAAGAGCAGGTCATCCACTCGCTGGTCTACTCGTACCGTGACCGTCGCAAGCGCAAGGGTGACTTCCGTCGCCTGTGGATCCAGCGCATCAACGCCGCTGCACGCCAGAACGGCATCACGTACAACCGCTTCATCCAGGGCCTCGGTCTCGCGGGTGTCACCGTCGACCGTCGCATGCTCGCCGACCTCGCGGTCAACGACGCAGCGACCTTCACGACGCTGGTCGAGACGGCCAAGAAGGCTCTGCCCTCTGACGTCAACGCTCCGAAGTCGGCCGCGTAAGCAGCTCTTCACCACAGAGGACGCTCTCCTTCGGGAAGGCGTCCTCTGTTGTTTCCCTGGTGTGTGCGCAGCGAGGTGCCTGCGGTTCTCTAGACTGAGAACGTGCTGGAGAACCCCCGTTCGCCCCGAGTCCGAGCCGTCGCGAAGCTGACCAAGCGCAGCGCGCGCAGTGAGACGGGTCTGTACCTCCTCGAAGGTCCCCAGGCCGTCCGTGAGGCGCTGACCTACAGCCCCGAGGCCATCGTCGAGCTTTTCGCGACCGCGACCGGGTGGGAGAAGCATCCCGACATCCGGTCGAAGGCGGCCGACGCCGACGTCGAGGTCGAGTACGTCACGGAATACGTGCTGAATGCGATGGCCGACACGGTGACGCCGCAGGGACTCGTCGCGGTCGTCCGGCAGACCCCGACCTCGGTGCGCGACGTCTTCGCGTCATCTCCTCGTCTTGTCGCGATCTGCGAGGAGATCCGTGACCCGGGCAATCTCGGCACGATCATCAGGGCCGCCGACGCGGCGGGCGCGGATGCGGTGATCCTCACCGGGCGGACGGTGGATCCCTACAACCCCAAGGTCGTCAGGGCCACCACAGGTTCTCTGTTCCACCTGCCCATTTCTGTGGGCGCCGAGCTCGACGACGTCGTGAAGAAGGCGCACGCCGCCGGGCTGCGGGTGCTGGCTGCTGACGTGAAGGGCGACGATCTGCTGCGGGCGCGTGCAGACGGTGTCCTGGCGGAGCCGACCGCGTGGCTGTTCGGCAACGAGGCACGAGGTCTCGAGGATGACGCGCTGGCTCAGGCCGATCAGGTGCTCAAGCTCCCCATCTTCGGTCGGGCCGAGTCGCTGAACCTCGCGACCGCGGCGAGCGTCTGCCTGTACGAGAGCGCCTTCGCCCAGCGGGCGGACTCTCTCGCCTGACCTCCCGGCCCGAGGCGAGCGCGCACGCCTGATAGGTTTGTCCCTGCTCGAGCGGAGAAGGGGACCCGGAGTCGATGCGGATTCTGATCGTGGAGGACGACGAGCGCGTCGCCGCTGCGCTCGAGGCCTTTCTCGCGCGGTCGGGGTATGCCACGGTAAGGGCAGCCGACGGAGGATCCGCGTTGGCGATGCTCGGCGCCGACACCGAGGTCGTCCTGCTCGACCTGGGGCTCCCCGACGTCGACGGCATCGACCTGTGCCGTCGCATCCGGGGCCGGTCGGAGGTCCCGATCGTCATCGTCACCGCACGCAACCAGGTCACGGAGCGCATCAGAGGTCTGCGTGCCGGTGCCGACGACTTCGTCGTCAAGCCCTATGACGTGCACGAGCTCCTCGCCAGGATCGAGGCGGTCACACGCCGTTCGCGGCCGGTGCGCCCGGAGTCGGAGGCGCGGGTGCTGCTGCAGGACGATGAGGTCGAGATCGACCTCATCGCCCGCCAGGTGATCATCGGAGGGGAGCCGATCGAGCTCACCCGCAAGGAGTTCGACATCGTCGCGGTCCTCGCCAGGTATCCAGGTGTCGCCGTGCCGAAGGAGCGCCTCATCCGCGAGGTGTGGAACACCGACTGGCGGGGCTTCGGACACTCGCTGGAGGTGCATGTCGGCGCGATCCGGCGCAAGGCCGGCCAGCGCAGCCTCATCGAGACCGTGCGTGGCGTCGGCTACCGGCTGGCGGGGTAGCGTCGGATGCGCAGGCGTCTCATCGTCGTGTTCCTCGTTCCGCTGGTCGCGATCCTGTTGTCGCTGGGCGGTGCCGCGGCGTGGAGCGCTACCCGCAGCGTCCAGCAGACGTTCTACACCGAGCAGCTCGGTGACGTCGGGTATTTCGTGACCAGTGCGCGTCAGGCGCTGCGCTCGGGGAGCGCCACGGTGATCGACGCCGAGGTCAGACGTTTCGAGCAGGTCTACGGCATCGATGTCGTGGTGTTCGATCTGACGGGGAGCATCTGGGCCGCGGGGAACAACGATGCCGCGATGATCGCCGAGGACGAAGCCGCTCGGGTCCGGCTCGCTCTCTCGGGCCGTCGGGCGGAGGCCCCTGAACCGGTGTTCCCCTGGGGAATGGCGGAATCCTCGATCGTCGAACCCGTCTTCGACGACGGCGACGTCATCGGCGCGGTGATGGTGTCGGCGGATGGCGAGGCGCCGCGCACCGAGATCGTGCAGCAGGTGCTCGCGCTGGCGGTCGTGGCGGTCGTGTCGATCCGCCTCGGAGTGCTTCTCGTCTTCCAGCTCGCGCGGTGGGTGCTGTCTCCCGTGCGCCGCCTGGACGAGGCCATGATCGCGATCGAACGCGGCGAGATGGATGCTCGGGTCGCGGAGGACACGGGACCGCCGGAGCTGCGCAGGATGACCCGTGTGTTCAACGGCATGGCGGATGAGATCGAGAGGGTCATGACGCGACAGCAGGAGTTCGCGCTCAATGCTTCGCACGAGTTGCGGAATCCGCTCAATGCGCTGCTGCTGCGCGTGGAGCATCTCTCGACAGGTCTCGACCCCGACTGGGACGACGACGTCGAGGAGACGAGGGAGGAAGGGCGGCGGATGGCTCGAATCCTCGAGACCCTGCTCGGACTCGCTCGAGGCGGACGCGCGGACACCACCATCTCGGCCGTCGACCTGACGACACTCGCGACGAGGCGAGCCGATGCATGGAGCGAGGTGGCATCCCAGCGGGGGATCCGCACTCACGCGACCGGAGGCGACCCGGTGATGAGCGTCACCGATCGCACGATCGTCGAGAGCGCACTCGATGCGGTCATCGACAACGCGGTCAAGTTCTCGCCCGCGGGAGCGGTGGTCGAGATCGGTGCGCGTCGCGACGGCGACCTGTGTCGGCTTGTCGTCCGCGATCACGGTCCTGGGCTCAGTCCTGAGCAGGCCGCGAACGCGGCCGATCGATTCTGGCGCAGCGACGACAGTGGCGAGACGCCGGGGTCGGGACTCGGCCTCGCGATAGCCACCGACCTGCTCGGGTCGATCGGCGGCGAGCTGCGGGTCGAGTCGCCCGAGGGCGGCGGCCTGCTGGTGACTCTGCTGCTCCCGGACGGAGCCGCGAAATGAGTCGGCGGGGCAGCGCGCGTCGGCGCTTGATGCGGATCTCGGCGACGCTCGCCATGCTGGTGGTCGTCGGAGCGTCGAGCGCCTGCAGTACGCGGGCGAGCGAATGGGACGACTCTCGATACGAGATCGCGAGCGGCGGATCCGACGGGGTCTATTTCGCCTACGGTTCTGAGCTCGCCGACGAGCTCTCGGCGTCGCTCGACGTCGACATCGCTGCGGAGGAGTCGGCGGGCTCTGTCGACAACCTCCTGCGAGTGAGCTCCGGAGAGGCGCTTCTCGGCTTCGCCCAGGGCGATGCGGCGGCGGATGCCGTCGCGGGTTCCGGCGCCTTCGACGAGCCTCTGCCGGTGCGTGCCGTCGCGCGCCTCTACGACGAGTACCTGCACGTGGTCGTCCGCGCGGATTCGGACATCGTCGACCTCGCCGACCTCTCCGGGATGACGGTATCGCTCGGCGCGGAGAACTCCGGTGTGCATGTCATCGCCGCTCGCGCGCTGGATGCGGCGGGCGTCGACATCACGTCGATCAGCGACCCGGAACTCGGCCTCCGCGAATCGATCGGGGCGCTCGAGCGCTCCGAGATCGACGGGTTCTTCTGGGTCGGCGGGATCCCCACTCCGGGCATCGCGGAACTCGCGATGACGACTCCCGTGCGGCTGGTGCCGATCGATCAGACCTGGGTGAACGCGATCAACGCGCGCTACTCCGATGCATATCGTCCGTCGGACTTCCCCGTCGGTCTCTACGGGCTCGACGAATCGCAGCCCACGATGGCAGTCCCGAACTACCTCGTCGCAGCATCGGACGCACCGGATGCCGTTGTACGCGATATCCTCACCGGCCTCTTCGGCGCCAGAACCCGGATCGCGCAGGAGGTCCCCGCCGCCGCCCTGCTCGACCGCAGGCAGGCGATCTTCACGGGGCCCGTCGATCTGCACCCCGGGGCGATCGAGTACTACCGGGACCAGCGCGACTGAGCCCTCAAGAAATCCTCAAGAAGTCCGCTCGCGCACGTGGGCCTCTGCCAATCTGGGGGTCGATCGCGATCGATTCGACGGAGAATTCAGATGCCACAGAGCCCACGCCCCTCATGCAGGCGCGGGCTCCGTCCATCCCTCGGATCGTCTCGTGATCGGATCCGATCGGAGGCTTGCCGTTTCGTCCCGCCTGGGGGAGGAACGGGGCGGCAGGGACGCCCCCACGGTTCGCGGGGGCGGGCCGTGGGGCACTCCGGTGCTCCCGTGCGATCCCACCCCTCTCGTGGTTACGAACGTGTAAATGTCGACGCACCTGTATGGAGCCACGTGACCGACCTGGCTAGTTTGGAGAAATGATGACCTCTGGTAAGCCTCTCGTCGTGGTCGACAACGTCCAGAAGCACTATGGCGACTTCCAGGCGCTCACGGATATCGATCTCACGGTGAACGCCGGCGAGGTCGTCGTCGTGATCGGCCCCTCCGGCTCGGGTAAGTCGACGCTGTGTCGCACGATCAACCGGCTCGAGACGATCACGAGTGGCACGATCAGCATCGACGGCAAGGCGCTCCCCGCCGAGGGCAAGGGGCTCGCGAACCTGCGCGCCGACGTCGGCATGGTGTTCCAGTCGTTCAACCTCTTCGCGCACCTGACGATCCTCGAGAACGTCACGCTCGGGCCGATCAAGGTCCGTGGCATGAAGAAGGCGGACGCCGACAAGGAGGCGATGACGCTCCTCGAGCGCGTCGGGGTCGCCCAGCAGGCATCGAAGCTCCCCGCTCAGCTCTCGGGCGGACAGCAGCAGCGCGTGGCGATCGCGCGTGCTCTCGCCATGCAGCCCAAGGTCATGCTCTTCGACGAGCCGACCAGTGCGCTCGACCCCGAGATGATCAACGAGGTACTCGACGTGATGGTCGAGCTCGCCCACGACGGAATGACCATGATCGTCGTGACCCACGAGATGGGCTTCGCGCGCAAGGCCGCCAACCGCGTGGTCTTCATGGCCGACGGGCGGATCGTGGAGGAGGCGACTCCCGAGGAGTTCTTCACGAACCCGAAGAGCGATCGCGCCAAGGACTTCCTCTCCAAGCTCCTCACGCACTGACGAGCCAGACAGCCCCGAGCTTCACAGACCTTTGCACACACAGCACACGAAGGAGACGCACATGCGACGCACACGCACACTGGCAGGAATCGGGATCGCGACGGTGGCACTGTTCGCGCTGACCGCCTGCAACAGCGGCAGCCCGTCCAGCCCCGGCGCCGGAACCGGCGGCGACGAGGGTGAGGACTCCACCTGGTTCGAGGTCGCCGAAGACGTGCAGCTCGAGGGCAGCCCGACGTTCGACGCCATCCAGGAGCGCGACAAGGTCATCGTCGGCGTCAAGGAAGACCAGCCCGGCCTCGGCTACCTCGACGTCACGACGGGGGAGCGCACCGGCTTCGATGTCGACATCGCCCGGTGGATCGCGGCCTCGCTCGGCTACGACGAGGACAAGATCGAGTTCAAGCCGATCGCCTCGGCGAACCGCGAGCAGGCGATCACCAACGGTGACATCGACTACTACGTCGGCACCTACTCGATCAACGACAAGCGCAAGGAGCTCATCGACTTCGCCGGCCCGTACTTCATCACCGGCCAGGGCCTCCTGGTCGCGGCAGATGCGGACGACGCCGAGGCGCTCGAGGACTTCAACGGCAAGACCGTGTGCTCTGCGACCGGCTCGACGCCGATCCAGAACATCAAGGCGAACTTCCCCGACATCACGACGCAGGAGTACGACCTGTACTCCGCCTGCGTCCAGGATCTGATCGACGGCAAGGTCGACGCGGTCACCACCGACCAGGCGATCCTGATCGGCTACGCGGCTCAGTACCCGGATGACGTGAAGGTCACCGGCGGCCTCTTCACCGAGGAGCGCTACGGCGTCGGCCTCACCAAGGGCGACGACGCACTGCGCACGCACATCAACGAGCTCTTCACCGACGGTGGCGACATCTGGCAGGCGATCTTCGACGCGAACCTCGGCTCCAGCGGCATCGAGGTCGAGCAGCCCGAAGTCGACGCGTACTGATCTGACCTGGGCGGCCTCCTTCGGGAGGCCGCCCACACAGTCTGAAGAAGGGAGGGTGGCGTGGACGTCATCTTCGGCAACCTCGATCTCTGGGGAGAGGCGATCAGCAACACGCTGCTCGTGTTCTTCGCCGGTGGGGTCATCGCACTGATCCTCGGTCTCATCGTCGGAGCGATGCGCGTATCTCCGGTACCGATCGCCCGGGGCGTCGGCACCGTGTACGTCAACACCGTACGCAACACCCCGCTCACCCTCGTGTTCTTCTTCTTCATCTTCGGGTACCCGCAGCTGGGCCTCCCCGAGCTGTCGAACCTGGTGCTCGGCATCCTCGCGATCGGCATCTACACCGCCACCTACGTGGCGGAGGTGCTGAGGGCGGGAATCAACACCGTTCCGGTCGGCCAGGCCGAGGCCGCACGAGCGATCGGCCTGCCTTTCGGGCAGGTGATGGGTCTCGTGATCCTTCCGCAGGCGTTCCGCTCCGTGGTCCCGCCGATGATGAGCGTGTTCATCGCCCTGCTGAAGAACACGACCGTCGCCGCCGGGTTCTCGGTCGCCGAGCTCGCCGCACTGCGCTCGACGGTCAACGACTCCGCCGACCGACCCGGCAACCCCATGGAGGTCCTGCTCTGGGTCGCCGTGGTGTTCGTCGCCCTGGTGCTGCTGTTGAGCTGGCTGCAGCGATATCTCGAGAATCGATGGAGGATCGCGCGATGAGTTCCGTACTGTACGACGTCCCGGGTCCCCGGGCGATCGCCCGCAACCGCATCATCGCCGTCCTCACGGTCGTCCTCGTCCTCGTCGCGGTCGGATTCGTGGTCCTCCGGATGGTGGAGACCGGTCAGTTCTCGGCCGAGAAGTGGTACGTCTTCACCTTCGCCAACGTGTGGATGGGCATCCTCAAGGCGCTCGGCAACACCCTCGCCGCTTTCGGCTTCGCTGCGCTCCTGAGCATCATCGTCGGATTCCTGCTCGCGATCGGTCGGCTGTCCGACCGTGCGTGGATCCGCATCCCGGTCACCGCGGTCACCGAGCTGTTCCGAGCCGTGCCCGTGCTGGTCTTCATGATGCTGCTCTACTACGGGCTTCCTGTGATCGGCATCAAGATGGACCCGTACTGGGCCGTCGTGCTCGCCCTCATGGCCTACAACGGATCCGTCCTCGCCGAGGTGCTGCGCGCCGGAGTCGAGTCGCTGCCCCGCGGGCAGAAGGAAGCCGGATACGCGATCGGCCTGCGCAAGAGCGGTGTGATGGGACTCATCCTGCTGCCGCAGGCCATCCGAGCGATGCTGCCGGTGATCGTGGCGCAGCTCGTCGTCACCATGAAGGACACCGCACTCGGGTTCATCATCACCTACCCCGAACTGCTGTACTACGCCAAGCAGCTGACCTCGCAGCAGGGGCGCCCCATTCTGCAGTCGGCGTTCGTGATCGGCGGCATCTACATCATCATGTGCCTGATCCTCTCGGGCATCGCACGTCGGGTCGAGATCAGCACCCGGCGCTCGCCGAAGGTGCAGGCCATCCACGCCGCAGAGGATCCCCGCCAGCATGGCGACGGAACGGACACCGAGCTGATCACTCTGCAGCGCGGAGGCAGCGGATTCGGTGGAACCGGCGGCGTAGGCGGGCTGGACAGCTCCGATCCGAAGTGACCTCTACCGGCGCGGGGCGACCGCCCCGCGCCGGTAGACTCCTGTCTCGTGTCTGAGTCTCCCGAAATCACCCCGGAAGCAGTCGAGGCCGCTGTCGCAGCGGCGCTCGAAGCGATCGCCGCAGCCGCCGATACGGCCGAGCTGAAGGCCACCCGTACCGCTCACGTCGCAGAAGGATCGCCTCTGGCGGTGCTGAACGCGTCGATGCGCCAGGTGGCTCCCGAGAACAAGGCCGCGTTCGGCAAGCTCGTCGGCCAGGGCCGCGGCCAGGTCACCAAGGCGCTCGCCGCCAAAGAGGCCGAGCTCGCGACCGCGGAGGTCGCCGCGCGCCTCGAGTCAGAGCGCGTCGACATCACCGCAGTGCCCTCGCGCACGCGCGTCGGCGCACGGCATCCGCTGACTCTGCTCAGCGAGCAGATCTCCGACATCTTCGTCGGCATGGGGTGGGAGATCGCGGAGGGACCCGAACTCGAGCACGAGTGGTTCAACTTCGACGCCCTGAACTTCGACGTCGATCACCCCGCCCGCCAGGAGCAGGACACGTTCTACGTCGACCCGCCGTCGCGCCACCTCGTGATGCGCACGCACACCAGCCCCGTGCAGGTGCGGTCGATGCTCGACCGCGACGTGCCGATCTACGTGCTGTGCCCCGGCCGCGTGTACCGCACCGACGAGTTCGATGCGACCCACCTCCCCGTCTTCACCCAGTTCGAAGGTCTCGTCGTCGACAAGGGCATCTCGATGGCACACCTCAAGGGCACGCTCGACCACGTCGCGCGCCAGCTCTTCGGTCCGGAGGCGAAAACGCGCTTCCGCACGAACTTCTTCCCCTTCACCGAGCCGTCCGCCGAGCTCGATCTGTGGCACCCGACCTTCAAGGGCGGCGCCCGATGGATCGAGTGGGGCGGTTGCGGAATGATCAACCCGAACGTCTTGCGGGCGGCCGGGATCGATCCCGATGTCTACAGCGGCTTCGCATTCGGGATGGGCGTCGAGCGCGGACTGATGTTCCGCAGCGATGTGCAGGACATGCGTGACATGGCAGAGGGCGATGTCCGATTCAGCGAGCAGTACGGGATGGTGGTGTGATGCGCGTCCCGCTTTCGTGGCTGCGTGAGTACGTCGATCTGGCAGCGGATGCGACGCCCGAGGACGTCTTGGCGGCGATGGTCACCGTCGGCTTCGAAGAGGAGGACGTGCACCGCTTCGAGATCTCCGGTCCCGTGGTCGTCGGTCAGGTCGTCTCCCTCGAGGCGGAGCCCCAGTCGAACGGCAAGACGATCAACTGGTGCCAGGTCGACGTCGGAGAGGCGAACGGCGGCATCCGCGGGATCGTCTGCGGTGCGCACAACTTCGTCGCCGGCGACAAGGTCGTCGTGACCTTGCCCGGTGCCGTGCTGCCCGGCCCGTTCCCGATCGCCGCGCGCAAGACGTACGGTCATGTGTCGGACGGCATGATCGCGTCGGCGCGCGAGCTGGGTCTCGGCGACGAGCACAACGGCATCCTCGTGCTCGCCGACCTCGGCATCGACGCGCCTGTCGGCACCGATGCCATCGCGCTGCTCGGGCTCGACGACGTCGCGGTCGAGATCAACGTCACCCCTGACCGCGGGTACGCGTTCTCGCTCCGAGGCGTCGCCCGCGAGTACTCGCACGCGACCGGCGCGGCCTTCCGCGACCCGGCCGAGCGCGACTTCGCCGAGCTCCAGCCCGGTACCGGCCACACGGCGGTCGTCGACGACGCCGCTCCCATCCGCGGACGCGTCGGTGCGAGCGAGTTCGTCACCCGTGTGGTCCGCGACGTGGACCCGTCGCGGCCGACCCCGCCGTGGATGATCGCTCGCCTGTCTCTTGCGGGCATGCGCTCGCTCGGCATCCTGATCGACATCACCAACTACGTGATGCTCGAGCTCGGTCAGCCGCTGCACGGGTACGACCTCGACAAGCTCGCGGGGGGGATCACGGTGCGCCGTGCGACCGCCGGCGAGAAGATGACGACCCTCGACGGCCAGGAGCGCGCGCTCCACGCCGAGGATCTGCTCATCACGGATGAGTCGGGCCCGATCGGCCTTGCCGGTGTCATGGGCGGCGGCACCACCGAGATGAGCGACACCACGCACAACGTGCTCATCGAGGCGGCGACGTTCGACCCGATCACGATCGCGCGCACCGCCCGCCGGCACAAGCTGCCGAGTGAGGCCTCCAAACGCTTCGAGCGCGGCGTCGATCCGCTCGTGCCGTTCGTCGCCGCTCGTCGCGCCGCCGACCTGATGGTCGAGTTCGCCGGCGGCACGCTCACCGAAGAGGGCGGCGCGCTGTTCGCCGAGGTCTTCGTCGCCGACATCGATCTGCCGAAGGGATTCGTGCAGGGCCTCATCGGCGTCGACTACACCGACGCCGAGATCGAGGGGGCGCTGACGACCATCGGTGGCGAGGTCACCGAGACGGATGCCGGCTGGACCGTCATACCGCCGACCTGGCGCCCCGACCTCACCGACAAGTGGTCGCTCGCCGAAGAGGTCGCGCGCATCCACGGGCTCGACCGCATCCCCTCTGTGCTGCCCACGCCGCCCTCGGGTCGCGGGCTGACCGCGCACCAGCAGGGCCGTCGTCGGGTCGCCGACGCACTCGCCGCCGCCGGTTTCGTCGAGACGCCGTCGTTCCCGTTCACGACCGAGGTCGAGAACGACCTGCACGGTTCGGCGTCGGGCGCGCACCTGCCCAGCATCCGGCTCGCGAACCCGCTCGACGGCTCTGCTCCGTTCCTGCGTCGCTCGCTGATCCCCGGGCTGTTGCAGACCGCGCATCGCAACATCTCCCGCGGTCTCACCGACCTCGCGCTGTTCGAGACCGGTGTCGTCTTCCTCCCGGAGCCGGGTGTCGAGTACGGCACCGACGAGGTGCCTCCGCTCGGGGCGCGTCCGTCGGACGAGACGCTCGCCGCCCTGAATGAGTCGATCCCGCCGCAGCACCGGCACGTGGCGGTGCTGCTCACCGGCAACGTCGTCGCGCGCCAGCCCGGCCGCGCCGCAGAGCCGGCAGGCCTGTCCGAGGCGCTCGACGCTGCCCGCGTCATCGCCGCGGCAGCGGGCGTCGACATCGACGTCGTCCAGGGGCAGCGTGCCGCGCTGCACCCCGGGCGTACCGGCGTCCTCTCGGTGGGTGACGTCGAGGTCGGGTATGTCGGCGAGCTCCACCCCGAGGTCGCCGCCGGCGCCGACCTTCCCGGTCGGGCCACGGTGCTCGAGCTCGACCTCGACGGCATCCTGGCGCTGGCTGACTCCCGTGCCGTGGCTGCCTCCCTCTCGACGTTCCCCGCCGCTACGCAGGACGTCTCGCTCGTGCTCGGCGCCGACGTGCCGGCGGGCGCTGTCCGTGCCGCGCTGGCGGAAGGAGCCGGTGCGCTGCTCGAGGCGATCCGTCTCGTCGACGACTACCGGGGAGAGGGCCTATCGGCGGGGGAGAAGAGCCTCACGTTCGCGCTGCGGTTCCGCGCCGACGACCGCACGCTCACGGCTGCCGAGGCCACAGAGGCGAAGCTCGCCGGTGTCGCCGTCGCGTCCGAACGCTTCGGCGCCACGCTGCGCGACTGACAGCGGCCGCGCCTGAAACGACGCGCACGCGGACTTCACCCGAGTGGTGCAGTCCGCGTGCGCGTGTTCGCTCCGGATGCGATGTTCGCCGCCGAGCCGACCTGAGCTCGGTGGACCTCCGAGGTACCGTGTCGTGATGAGCATCCTTCCCCACAGCACCCCTGCGGCGGTGCCGGACGGCGTCAGGGCGATGGGCGAGGGGCCCTTCCTGCAGCCGGGCGATCAGATCGACTGGCACTACCGGAAGCCGGGCTGGCAGCCGGGTGACGCGTCGACCATCACACCCATGCGCGTGGTGCGCGACGACGAGCGCGGGCTCGTGGCGTGGCTCGCTCCAGGGACCCTCCAGGAGGGGCAGGGGACGCCCGAGGGTGAGCGGGTTCGCACTGTTCCCCTGGATCGCCGCTGGCTCGACCCCCGGACGCGGATCGTCGAGGAGTGGTGGGGCAACGGCATCCTGCGCATCGCCCCGGCGGGCGCCGCGTGGTCGGTGTGGTTGTTCTGGAGCGAGGTGAGCGGACCGGACTGGCAGTTCGCCGGATGGTACGTGAACCTCGAGAACGCGCATCTGCGCACCGACCGCGACACCTACTCGTCGGATCACATCCTCGACGTCGAGATCGAGCCGGACGGCCGCGTGCACCTCAAGGACGAGGACGAGCTCGTCGCCGCGATCGCGCAGGGGCGCCTCACGCGCGAGCAGGCCGCTCAGATCGAACGACACGCGGATGCCGCGATCGAGTCGTTCCATGCGGGCGAGTGGCCGTTCGATCCGGAGTGGCGGGACTGGCGCCCTGAGTCCTCGTGGACCGTTCCGGTGCTTGCCGGGCTGGGCGAACTGCGCAGGTCGTGAGCACGGCATCCGCCCTGAGCGGAAGACCCTTCCCCTCGTGGACGGATGCTGATGGCATGGGTGCATGACAGACGTACTGATCCTCGGCGGAACGGGCTGGCTGTCGGGCCGGATCGCCCGACGGATGCTGGTGAACGGTTCGAGCGTGATGTGCCTCGCACGGGGAGGACGCCCGTCTCCCGAGGGGGCGAGCCTCGTGCTGGCCGACCGGGATGACCCCGCGGCCTACGACGCCGTGGCGGGTCGTGACTGGGACCACGTGATCGATGTCTCATCGAATGCGGCGCACGTCGAGGCGGCGGTGACCGCGCTCGGGGAACGGGCCGCCCGCTGGACCTATGTCTCGTCGATGTCGGTCTACTCCGACGACGAGGCGGTGGGAACCGACGAGACGGCACCCGTGCATGCACCGGCGGAGCCGGGTGACGAATACGAGTACGGCGCGCAGAAGGTCGCGGCCGAGAACTCCGTGCGTGCGCTCGGTGAGCGAGCGCTGATCGTGCGCCCCGGGCTGATCGTCGGCGAGGGCGACCCGAGCGATCGTTTCGGATACTGGGCTGCGGCCTTCCTGCGCGCGGTCGACGGGCCCGTTCTGCTGCCGAACGCCGAGGGGCGCAGCGCGCAGGTGATCGACGTCGACGATCTGTCGGAGTTCGTCGCCACGACGCATGCCACCGGCGTCGTCAACGCGATCGGCGACCGGCATCCGCTCGCCGAGGTGCTCGCGACCGTGCGGCGGAGCGCCGCACACGGGAGCGACACGGTGACGGCCGATGACGAGTGGCTGATCGAGAACGGCGTCGGGTACTGGGCGGGGGAGCGCTCGCTGCCGCTCTGGCTGCCCGCCGAGATGACCGGTTTCATGACCCGCACCAACGCCCGGTACCGTGCCGCGGGCGGCACCCTGCGACCGCTCGGCGAGACCGTCTCGGCCGTCATCGCCGACGAGCAGGAGCGAGGGATCGACCGTGACAGGCGCGCGGGGCTCACCCGTGCCGACGAGCTGGAGCTGCTGCAGCGGCGAGGGTGATCTCCGGTCGTCGCTAGACTTCGAGCAGTGACACGGGGTGCCGCATCCGCGGCTGAGAACAGACCCGTCGAACCTGATCTAGTTCGTACTAGCGAAGGGATGTCGCATTGAGCGATCGTCTGCGTCCAGAATCCGAATCGACCCTGGTGGCCTCGGCCGCCGAGCTGTTGTCCGCGCTCCGTGAGTCACCACCGCTGACCCACTGCATCACCAACACCGTCGTCACCGGCTTCACGGCCAACGTGCTCCTGGCTCTCGGGGCCGCACCCGCGATGGTCGACATCGTCGACGAGGCGGGTCTCTTCGCGGGCGTCGCATCCGGAGTGCTGATCAACCTCGGGACGCCGACCCCCGAGCAGCGGGCCGCGAGTCTCGAAGCCGTCGCCGGTGCCGCAGCCGCGGGCACTCCCTGGGTGCTCGATCCGGTCGCGATCGGTTCGTTGCCCGTGCGCACGGCGCTCGCGCACAGCCTCGTCACCTCGCGCCCCGCGGCGATCCGTGGGAACGCCTCCGAGATCCTCGCACTCGCGGGGCTCACCGCCGGAGGGCGCGGAGTCGATGCCACCGACACCACGGATGCCGCCTCTGACGCCGCCCTCGCACTCGCCGCCCGTCACGGCTCGGTCGTCGCCGTCTCCGGCCCCATCGACCTGATCACCGACGGGCGGCGCGTCGTGCGGATCGCGAACGGCGACGAGCTGCTCACCAGGGTCACCGGTGGCGGGTGCGCACTGGGCGCCGTGATGGCCGCCTTCCTGGGGACCGCCCGCACTGCCGAGATCGATCCGCTTACCGCCGTCGCGTCGGCGAGCCTCGTGTACACGATCGCCGCGGAGCGCGCCGCCGCACGGGCCTCGGGTCCTGGCAGCTTCGCGGTCGAGCTCCTCGACGCGCTGGCGGCCGTTGAGCCACAGGACATCGCCGCTGCGGCACGCGTCGAGGAGCGTGCACTGTGAGCGCGGACCTCTCGCTGTACCTGGTCACCGACGCGGATCTCTGCGGGGAACGCGGTGTCGTCGAGACCGTCCGCCGTGCCGTCGACGGGGGAGTGCGGATCGTGCAGCTGCGGGATAAGACGGCGACGGATGCTGAGACCACGGCGCAGCTCGTCGAGCTCTCCCGCGTGATCGACGGACGCGCTCTCCTCGTCGTGAATGACCGCCTCGATGCGGCTCTCGCCGCGCGTGAACAGGGAGCGAGGGTCGACGGCGTGCATCTCGGGCAGGGTGACGCATCGGTGCTGCGCGCGCGAGAAGCTCTGGGCGCCGAGGCGCTCATCGGTCTCACGGCGAACAGTCGGGAGCACTTCGAGGCGGTGGGCGCTCTGCCGCCCGGCACTGTCGACTACCTGGGCGTCGGCGTCATCCGCCCCACCAGCACCAAGCCCGACCATCCGCCGGCCCTCGGCGTCGAGGGCTTCCGAGCTCTCGTCGAGACGACCGTGCTCCCGTGTGTGGCGATCGGAGGGGTGGGCCTTGGCGACACCGAGCGACTGCGAGGTGCGGGTGCGGCCGGCCTCGCCGTGGTCTCGGCGCTCTGCGCGGCTGCCGACCCGGCCGAGACCGCGGCGGCATTCGTGCGTCGTTGGCGTGCGGCCGGCACGCCGCGCGTGCTCAGCATCGCCGGGAGCGACCCGTCAGGAGGGGCGGGGATCCAGGCCGACCTCAAGTCGATCGCCGCGAACGGCGGTTACGGCATGGCCGCGCTCACCGCGCTGACCGCCCAGAACACCACGGGCGTGCGGGGAGTGCACGTGCCTCCTGCGGCCTTCTTGCGCGAGCAGCTCGACGCGATCTCCGACGACATCGTCATCGACGCGGTCAAGATCGGGATGCTCGCGAACGCCGACGTCATCCGCACGGTCGCCGACTGGCTCGATGTCGTTCGGCCGCCGATCGTCGTCCTCGATCCGGTCATGGTCGCCACCAGCGGCGACAGGCTGCTCGATCAGGATGCCGAGGCGGCGTTGCGCGACCTCCTCCGGCGTGCACACGTCGTGACGCCCAATCTCGGCGAGCTCGCCGTGCTGACAGGGCGGACGATCGGGGGATGGGGCGACGCGCTCGCCGCAGCAGAGGATCTGTCGACGGCGATCGGGGCGGCGGTGCTCGTCAAGGGCGGGCACCTCGACGGGGACGACGTCCCCGATGCGCTCGTGGACGCCGCCGGGGGAGTACGGCAGGAGTTCCCCGGCACGCGGATCCGTACCGAGAACACCCACGGCACCGGGTGCTCGCTCTCCTCTGCACTTGCCACCCGTCTGGCTCGTGGCGAGACGGCCGTCGGCGCCGTCGCCTCGACCCGGGCGTGGCTGCGCGAGTCACTGCGCGAGAGCGAGCCACTGCACGTCGGACGCGGTCACGGACCGGTCAGCCATTTCGCAGGACTGTGGGAGCGCGGCGGGCTCGAGACGAGACCGACGCCAGCGCAGATCCGGGCCGCGTGGTGGGCGCGCACAGCCGATGTGAGGGCGGGGATCGATGACCTCCCCTTCATCCGCGGGCTGGCCGACGGCACTCTCGATCGGGAGCCGTTCCTGTTCTACCTCTCGCAGGACGCGCTGTACCTCCGCGAGTACGCCCGTGTGCTCGCCGAAGCCTCACGCCTCTCTCCCACTCCGCACGAGCAGGCGTTCTGGGCGCGCTCCGCCGAGGGGGCGATCATCGGCGAGCTCGAGCTGCATGCGTCGTGGCTGACTCCGGGTGAGGGAGTGGAGGCGGCGATGTTCTCGGTCGCCCCCGCTCCGGCGACCGTCGCGTACCTCGACCATCTGCGATCCGTGGCGTTCGGCGGGGACTACGCCGAGCTCGTCGCCGCGGTGCTGCCGTGCTTCTGGCTCTACACCGACCTCGGTCAGCGCCTGCACGCGGGGGAGTTCGGCGACTATGCGCGGGATCCCCGGCATCCGTACGCCTCCTGGCTCGCAACCTACGCGGACCCGGCGTTCGAGGACGCCACGGACCAGGCGATCGCCCTGGTCTCGGCCGCAGCGGCGACCGCCGCCCCGGCCACCCGGGATCGGATGCTCCGCGCCTTCGAGGTGTCGAGCGCCCACGAGCTCGCCTTCTTCGCCGCACCGTTCGCCTCTGCCGCCTCTGCGTGACGGAGCGGATTTGCGCATGCCGCGACGAGCGCGCTATCGTCGCGGCATGCCTTCGGCCGCCACCGCAACTCTGACGCTCGCTCCGAGCGTCATCGCCGTGCGCCGACGCCGCAGCGGCCGCCGACTCTAGGCGACCCTGCGCTTCTGCCTGCTCACGCACGGCGGTCGAGTGCCGGTGTCGCCGCCCCGGTTCCCGACACTGCGCCCCGAGTTCGACACGGGGCATGACCGTTAAGGTAGAAGCATGACGTACTCCGTCGCCGTCTCCGGCGCATCCGGCTACGCGGGCGGCGAGATCCTGCGCCTCCTCGCGTCGCATCCCGACATCGAGATCCGCACCGTCACGGCGCACTCGAATGCAGGCCAACCGCTGGTGCAGCATCAGCCGCATCTGCGCTCTCTCGCCCACCTCACGCTGCAGGACACGACCCCCGAGATCCTGTCAGGGCACGACATCGTCTTCCTCGCCCTCCCGCACGGCCAGTCCGGCCAGTACACGGATGCGCTCGGCGACACTCCTCTCGTGATCGATGCGGGAGCCGACCACCGACTCACCTCGCAGGATTCGTGGGACGCGTTCTACGGGGGCGACTTCCACGAGCCCTGGGCGTACGGCGTGCCCGAGCTGCTGGTCGGCGGCGTCAAGCAGCGGGAGATACTGCGCGGCGCGACGCGGATCGCGGCGCCGGGCTGCAATGCCTCGACCGTGAGCCTCAGCCTGGCACCGGGAGTCGCGGCCGGTGTGATCGATGCCAGTGACATCGTCTCGGTGCTCGCGGTCGGTCCTTCGGGGGCGGGCAAGAGTCTCAAGACGAACCTCCTCGCCAGCGAGATCCTGGGCAGCGCCAACCCCTATGCGGTCGGCGGCACCCATCGGCACATCCCTGAGATCCGCCAGGCGCTCGCCGCAGCGTCCGGGGCCGCGCCCGACGGCGTCCGCATCTCCTTCACGCCCGTCCTCGTGCCGATGTCGCGGGGGATCCTCGCCACATCGACCGCACCGATCGTCAATGGCGTCAGCGACGCGGAGATCCGCGCCGCATGGGAGGACGCATACGGTGACGAGACCTTCGTGCAGCTGCTTCCGGCCGGTCAGTTCCCGCGCACGGCCGACGTCGTCGGCGCGAACACCGCGCTGATCGGTCTCGCGATCGACCGCGCGGCGAACCGCGTGACCGTGGTCACCGCGGTCGACAACCTCGTCAAGGGCACCGCAGGCGCTGCCATCCAGTCCATGAACCTCGCGCTGGGGCTGCCCGAGTCCCGCGCCCTCTCAGTGAACGGAGTCGCGCCGTGAGCGTCACCGCCCCCGCAGGATTCGAGGCGGCCGGAGTCGCCGCCGGCCTCAAGTCGACCGGCAAGCCTGATGTCGCCGTGGTCGTCAACCGTGGCCCGCGCAAGGTCGGTGCCGCGGTCTTCACGAGCAACCGTGCCAAGGCCAACCCGATCATCTGGTCGCAGCAGGCCGTCGCCGACCGCGTCGTCGAGGCAGTCGTGCTGAACTCCGGCGGCGCGAACTGCTTCACCGGCAGCTTCGGCTTCCAGACCACGCACCAGACCGCCGAGAAGGCGGCAGAGCTCCTCGGCGTCAGCGCCGGCGACGTGCTCGTCTGCTCGACCGGCCTCATCGGCGTCGGCGACGAGGCATTCCGCGCCAAGGTGCTCTCGGGCACCGAGCAGGCGATCGCCGAGCTGTCGACAGACGGCGGCGAGGGTGCGGCCGAGGCCATCATGACCACCGACAGCGTCTCGAAGACCGCCGTCGTCAGCCGCGACGGCTGGAGCATCGGCGGAATGGCCAAGGGCGCGGGCATGCTCGCCCCCGGCCTCGCGACCATGCTGGTCGTCATCACCACGGATGCCGTGCTCGAGCCGCTCGAGGCGGATGCCGCGCTGCGTGCCGCGACCGGAACCACGTTCGACCGCCTCGACTCCGACGGATGCATGTCGACGAATGACCAGGTCACCCTGCTCGCGAACGGCGCGTCCGGCGTCACCCCCGACCTCGAGGAGTTCTCGGCCGCACTCGCCGAGCTCTGCCAGCAGCTCGCAGTCAAGCTGCAGGGAGATGCCGAGGGGGCGAGCCACGACATCACCATCGAGGTGCAGCACGCGGTGTCCGAGGGCGAAGCGGTGGAGGTCGGCCGGTCCGTCGCGCGGAACAACCTGTTCAAGGCGGCGATCTTCGGAAACGACCCCAACTGGGGCAGGGTGCTCGCCGCGATCGGCACCACGAACGCCCAGTTCGACCCGTACGACGTGGATGTCTGGATGAACGGCGTGCGCGTGTGCAGCGAGGGCGGCCCCGATCGCCCCCGCGAGGAGGTCGACCTGACGCCCCGTGCCACCCACCTCGTGATCGATCTCAAGGTCGGCGACGCCACGGCCACGATCCTCACGAACGACCTCACCCACGATTACGTGCACGAGAACAGCGCCTACGCCTCATGACCGACATCCAGGACACCACGCCAGACGTCGCCGCGGTCAAGGCCGCGACGCTCATCGAGTCGCTCCCGTGGCTGAAGAAGTTCCGTGACCAGATCGTCGTCGTGAAGTACGGCGGCAACGCCATGGTCTCGGACGAGCTGCAGGAGGCGTTCGCGCAGGACATCGCCTACCTGCGGTACGTCGGAGTGCAGCCTGTCGTCGTTCACGGTGGTGGCCCGCAGATCTCCGACATGCTGCAGCGGCTCGAGATCCCGAGCGAGTTCAAGGGCGGCTACCGCGTCACCAACACTGAGGCGATCAGCGTGGTGCGCATGGTGCTCACCGGTCAGGTGAACCCGCAGCTGGTCTCCAAGATCAACTCGCACGGCCCGATCGCGACCGGTCTCAGCGGTGAGGACGCCGGGCTCTTCGGCGGCCGTCGTCGAGGCGTGGTGATCGACGGCGAGGAGATCGACCTCGGACGCGTCGGAGACGTCGTCGAGGTCGACCCGACGCCCGTGCTCGACCACCTGGCGGCCGGTCGAGTGCCGGTGGTCTCCAGCATCGCGCCCGATCTCGATCACCCGGGTCAGTCGCTCAACGTGAATGCGGATGCCGCGGCTGCAGCCCTCGCCGTGGCGCTGAACGCACGCAAGCTCGTCATCCTCACGGATGTCCCCGGGCTCTACGCCGATTGGCCCAACCGCGACTCGCTCGTCTCGCACCTCACCTCGGAGGCGCTCATCGAGATGCTTCCGACACTCGAATCCGGCATGATCCCGAAGATGAAGGCCTGCCTGGATGCGATCCAAGGCGGCGTGGATGCGGCCGCCATCATCGACGGACGCGTGCCGCACTCGGTGCTCGTCGAACTCTTCACCAGCAAGGGAATCGGAACAGAAGTGGTCATGGGAAGCGCAGGGACGAACGCATGAGCAATTGGCAGGATGACGCAGCGAGCGATCTGGTCCTCAATGCCGGGCCCCGCCTGGCGATGCTCACGCGTGGCGAGGGCTCGTACCTCTGGGACTCCGAGGGCAAGCGCCACCTCGATTTCCTCGCCGGCATCGCGGTGACGTCGCTCGGGCACGCGCATCCGGTGTTCGTCGAGGCCGTCTCACGGCAGGCGGCGACTCTCGCACATGTGTCGAACTACTTCGCCACCCCGTCGCAGCTCGCGCTCGCCGCACGGCTGAAGCGCCTCGCCGGTGCCGGCATCGACGGTCGCGTGTTCTTCTCGAACTCGGGAGCCGAGGCGAACGAGGCTGCGTTCAAGCTCGCCCGCCTGCACGGCGGCACGGAGAAGCCCCGCATCATCGCCCTCGAGAACGGCTTCCACGGGCGCACCATGGGCTCGCTCGC
The DNA here is from genome assembly GCF_031843845.1 of Microbacterium sp. WCS2018Hpa-23. Lineage (NCBI taxonomy): Bacteria > Bacillati > Actinomycetota > Actinomycetes > Micrococcales > Microbacteriaceae > Microbacterium > Microbacterium sp. WCS2018Hpa-23. Next base: position 9,365 of record NZ_JAVTIZ010000011.1, on the reverse strand, counting down.
GCTCACTGCCAAGGCCGCGATGCGCGCGCCGTTCGAGCCGATGCCCGGGGGAGTCGAGCACATCCCGGCGACGATCGAGGCTCTCGAGGCAGCGATCGACGATCGGGTCGCCGCCGTGATCGTGGAGCCCATCCAGGGTGAAGCCGGTGTCGTCGAACTGCCGGAGGGCTATCTGCAGGCGGCGCGGTCGCTGACTCTGAAGCACGGAGCACTGCTCATCGTCGACGAGATCCAGACGGGCGCTGGGCGCACCGGAGCTTGGTTCGGATTCAGCCACGAGGGCATCACCCCCGACGCCATCACGCTCGCGAAGGGCATCGGCGGCGGCTTCCCGATCGGCGCACTCGTCACCTACGGTGCGGCGAGCTCGCTCTTCACCCCCGGTTCGCACGGCTCGACATTCGGCGGCAACCCGCTGGCGACCGCCGTGGCCGACGCGGTGCTCACCGAGATAGAGAACGCGGGCCTCGTCGACAACGCCGCGCGTCGGGGCGAGGCGCTCCGTGAGATCATCACCGGGCTCGACTCGCCCCTCGTCACCGGCATCCGCGGCCGCGGACTCCTCATCGGCGTGGCGCTCAGTGCCCCCGTCGCGAACGACGTGGTCGCCGCCGCGCAGGAGCGTGGCCTCATCGTGAACGCCGCGAACCCCGAGACCGTGCGCATCGCGCCAGCGCTCACCATCGGAGACGAAGAGCTCGCCGAGTTCCGCGAGCTCTTCGCCGCATCGCTCGCCGATGTCCAGGCATCCCTCACCGAATCCGGAAAGGCCCTCGCATGACCCGCCACCTTCTGCGTGACGACGATCTGACCCCCGCCGAGCAGGCGGAGATCCTCGATCTCGCCATCGAACTGAAGAAGGACCGCTGGGCGAACAAGGCGCTCGCCGGTCCCCAGACGGTCGCGGTGATCTTCGACAAGTCATCGACCCGCACCCGCGTCTCGTTCGCGGTGGGCATCGCCGACCTCGGCGGCTCGCCGCTGATCATCTCGACCGCCAGCAGTCAGCTCGGCGGCAAGGAGACTCCGTCCGACACGGCTCGTGTTCTCGAGCGTCAGGTCGCGGCCATCGTGTGGCGCACCTACGCGCAGGCGGGGCTCGAAGAGATGGCGGAGGGAACCACAGTGCCTGTCGTCAACGCGCTGTCCGACGACTTCCACCCGTGCCAGCTGCTCGCCGACCTGCTCACGATCCGCGAGCACAAGGGAGACCTGAAGGGGCTCACGCTCACGTTCTTCGGCGACGGTCAGAGCAACATGGCGCACTCCTACGCGCTGGCCGGCGTCACCGCCGGCATGCATGTGCGGATCGCGTCGCCCGCCGACTACGCGCCCCGCGCCGACGTCGTCGAGGCGGCCGACCGCCGCGCCGCCGAGACCGGTGGGTCCATCACGCTGTACACCGACGCCGTCGAGGCGGCAGCCGGTGCCGACGTCGTGGTCACCGACACCTGGGTGTCGATGGGCAAGGAGGAGGAGAAGCTCGCGCGCATCCGCGATCTCGGTGGCTACAAGGTGACACCCGAGACGATGCAGATCGCCGATTCCGAAGCGATCTTCATCCACTGCCTCCCTGCCGACCGTGGCTACGAGGTCGACTCCGAGGTGATCGACGGCCCGCAGAGCGTCGTCTGGGACGAGGCCGAGAACCGTCTGCACGCGCAGAAGGCGCTGCTCGTCTGGCTGCTCGGCAAGAAGGACGCGTGATGGTCGACTCGAAGAACGAAGGCACCAACGAGGGCGCGCTCTGGGGGGCTCGTTTCGCGAGCGGACCCTCGCCCGAGCTGGTCGAGCTCAGCCGATCGACGCACTTCGACTGGGTGCTCGCACCGTACGACATCGCCGGCTCCCACGCCCACGCGACCGCGCTCGCGGCGGCCGGGTATCTCGAGCCCGATGAGGCGGCCCGGATGCACGAGGGACTGGATGCCGTCGCGCGCAAGGTCGCGGACGGCACCCTGCAGCCCGTCCCGTCCGATGAGGACGTGCACGGTGCTCTCGAGCAGGCTCTCATCGCCGAGCTCGGACCGGAACTGGGCGGGCGTCTGCGCGCAGGCCGCAGCCGCAACGACCAGATCGCCACGCTCGTGCGGATGTACCTGATCGATCATGCCCGCGTGATCGCCCGTGATCTGCTCCGTGTCATCGACGCGCTCGTCGCCCAGGCGGAAGCGCACCCCGACGCGATCCTCCCTGGACGCACGCACCTGCAGCACGCGCAGCCGGTGCTGCTCGCCCATCACCTGCAGGCGCACGGATGGCCGCTCGTGCGCGAGCTCGAGCGTCTCGTCGACTGGCGTCGTCGTGCCGGCGTCTCGCCATACGGCGGGGGAGCCCTCGCGGGTTCGACGCTCGGCCTCGACCCCGCTCTCGTCGCGACCGAGCTCGGCCTCGATCGTCCGGCCGAGAACTCGCTCGACGGCACGGCCGCACGTGACGTGGTGGCCGAGTTCGCCTTCATCACCGCGATGACCGGCGTCGACATCTCGCGTCTGAGCGAGGAGATCATCCTCTGGAACACGCGTGAGTTCGGATTCGTGACGCTGCACGACAGCTACTCGACCGGCTCGAGCATCATGCCGCAGAAGAAGAACCCCGACATCGCCGAGCTCGCTCGCGGAAAGTCCGGGCGTCTGATCGGAAACCTGTCGGGTCTCATGGCCACGCTCAAGGGCCTCCCGCTCGCGTACAACCGCGACCTGCAGGAGGACAAGGAGCCGGTCTTCGACTCCGTGCAGACGCTCGAGGTGGTGCTCCCCGCATTCGCCGGAATGATCGCGACGCTGCGCTTCGACACCGAGCGGATGGCGGCGCTCGCGCCCCAGGGCTTCTCGCTGGCGACGGACGTCGCGGAGTGGCTCGTCAAGCGACGAGTCCCGTTCCGCGATGCGCACGAGATCTCCGGCGCCCTCGTCCGAGCCTGCGAGGAGCAGGGCATCGGGCTCGAGGACGCCTCCGACGAGCTGCTGCTGTCGGTCTCGCCGCACCTGGTCCCGGATGTCCGTGAGGTTCTCACGATCGAGGGCTCGGTGGCCTCGCGCACCGGCGCCGGAGGAACCGCGCCCGTGCGGGTGGCGGAGCAGCGCGCAGAGCTCGTGGCGCGCGCTCAGGCGGCCGCGCACGCGCTCGGCCTCTAGCCGGCGTCCCGGCGGCGCGGCGACTCGCACCACGCAGAACGGCCCGCGGGCACTCTCGACGAGAGTCTCCGCGGGCCGTTCGATTCTCCGCGGGTGGTCCGCTGGTGAGACTCAGTGCAAGGCGGCGTCGGCGGCCGAGCGCGTCCAGCGGATGAAACGCACGATGAGCCCGGAACGGGTGGGGCCTGCGAGGAACGGACCGGCGGATGCGGCGGCGGCGCCGTCGAACGGAGCGACCCGGACGAGGCGCCATTCGCCGTCATCCGCACGTGCGCGCACGATCACGGCATCCGGCCATCGGCTCACGCGGACGGTGATCTCGCTGCCGTGCCAGTCATCGACGTACCCGACCGACCAGTCGGATCGGATGTCGGTGACGACGGCTCCGAGGCCGAGGTGCTCGTCGGCGTATTCGATGCCCGCCTTGATCCAGTGCTCGTCATCGATGCGCACGAAGACTCCGGCCTGGTCGAACTGGCCGTCCCACGGTGCGCGGAAGGTGACGTCCATCGCCTCGCCCACCGCCAGGGGAGCGAGGAGCGCGTGCTCGGTGTCGTGCACGAAGCCGTAGGCGGTGTGCCGCCAGGCGTCGCTGCCCTCCACCGCGGTCACGTCGAGGTTCTCGCCCTCGGTGGAGGCAGCGACGGGTGGGTGGGTCCAGGAGCCTTCGGCCCAGGGGATGATGTCTGATTCAGGCATGTTCCGAGACTATAGCCAAATAGGGCATAAATGGAAGTTATTCGTGATACGGTTATCACATGGTCATCGCCGTACTCGCCGACATCGTGGGCTCCCGCCAGCTCGACGATCGGTCGGCGGCGCAGCGCATCCTCGACGACACCATCAGGCGGGTGGAGGGCGATCTGCCTCTCGCGCACCAGTCGCTGACGCCCACGGTAGGGGACGAGCAGCAGGGCGTCTACCTCGCGCTCGAAGACGCGATGGTGTCGCTTCTGATGATCCAGCTCGCTCTTCCCGACGGCATCGCCTTCCGCTTCGGGGTCGGTGTCGGCGACGTGCGCGCGGTCGACTCCGTGCACGGCGAGCTCGCCGACGGCCCCGGCTGGTACGCCGCGCGTGCCGCGATCGAGACCGTGCATGCGAGGGAGGGGCGCACCGTGCCGCGCACCCGCACATGGATTGTCGGTGCTCCCGGGCAGGATGAGGTCATGGACAGCGTGATCGCCGCATCGAACGCCTACCTCCTCGTCCGAGACGAGCTGGTCGGCGCGATGAACGAGCGCGAGCGCCGTCTCACCTACGGGCGCCTGATCGGCAGATCGCAGCATGAGCTTGCGGCCGAGGAGGGCATCTCGCAGCCGAGCGTCTCGAAGTCGTTGCGCAGCGCGGGGAGTGCCGCACTGATCGAGGGCGTGGCCGCCTTGAGGGGATCGAACGCATGATCGTCGCCGGATTCCTGCTGCTGGCGGTGGGCGCCGCCGATCTCGTGCGGCAGTTCGCGCCGCGTCGGTGGATCGGCTACCTCGCGGTGGCTGTCATCCTGCTGCTGCTCGGCAGCGTGAGCGATGCGCTGCTGCCGATGCTCGCAGGTCTGGTCGTCGGCGCCCTGTGGGTCTGGTGCATGCCGTCGGAGCGACCGGCGCCGCTCGGGTTCTGGCCCGCCGTGCTGCTCGGCGTGCTGAGCATCGGTGCGGTGGTGTGGCTCGGTGCTCGAGCGGATGCCGGTCTGATCGGCTCGGTGTGGACCCTGCGCTCGCCCTTCGGCGATGTCCCGTTCGATCTCGCGATCCTCACCCTGGGTGCGGCTGTCTTCCTGCTCGAGTCCTCGAACCTCGTGGTGCGCGCCGCGCTCGACGGCGAGCACACCTGGCGGCCCGCCGAGCTGCGGCTCGTCGCGTCCGACACCGCGGTCTCGATCCCTGCTGTCGCCGACGGCGTCGCCGCCGAACCGGGCCATGACGCCGCGGCCGCAGAATCCCCCGTCGAGGGCGCGAACGCTGAAAGCGTGTCTGTCGAGGGGATGACCGCCGATACCCCGGTGTCCGACCCGCGGGCCGGATTCAAGGGCGGGCGCCTGATCGGCCCGCTCGAGCGCATCCTCGTGATGATCCTCACATTGGCCGCCGCCTACCCGATCCTCGCGGCCATGCTCGCGGCCAAGGGCATCGTGCGATTCCCTGAGATCTCCCGCGACGGTGAGACCGGGGCGCGGGCCGAGTACTTCCTGGTGGGCAGTCTCGTGAGCTGGGTGATCGGGCTGGGCGCGGCGTTCCTGGTGTGGTGGGCAGCCCACAGCTGACAGCAGCATCCGCCTGTGCGGCGGCGGGGAATGGCGGGCACTCACCGCTGATAGCCTGGAGCGCGTGTCGAATACCGATCTGACGACCGCCCCGCCGGCGATCGACCCCACGTTCGAGAACGTGTGGGACGAACTGCTGTGGCGCGGCCTCGTCCATGTGTCCACTGACCAGGAGGCGCTGCGCGCCCTTCTCGCCGGGGACCCGATCACGTATTACTGCGGTTTCGACCCGACTGCTCCCAGCCTGCACCTCGGCAACCTGGTGCAGCTGCAGACGCTGCGTCGTATCCAGCTCGCCGGGCACAGGCCGCTGGGCCTGGTCGGCGGCTCGACCGGCCTGATCGGCGACCCGCGGCCCACCGCCGAGCGCACGCTCAACACGCGTGAGACCGTCGAGGAGTGGGTCGGGCGCCTGCGGACGCAGGTCGAGCGCTACCTCAGCTTCGAAGGCGACAACGCCGCGCGCATCGTCAACAACCTCGACTGGACGGCGCCCCTGTCGGCGATCGACTTCCTGCGCGAGATCGGCAAGCACTACCGTGTGGGCACGATGCTCAAGAAGGATGCGGTCGCCGCGCGCCTGAACTCCGACGAGGGCATCAGCTACACGGAGTTCAGCTACCAGATCCTGCAGGGCATGGACTTCCTCGAGCTGTACCGCCAGTACGACTGCGTCCTGCAGACCGGCGGCTCGGACCAGTGGGGCAACCTCACGAGCGGCACCGACCTCATCCGTCGGTCCGAGGGCGTCGCCGCGCACGCGATCGGCACGCCGCTGATCACGAACAGCGACGGCACCAAGTTCGGCAAGAGCGAGGGCAATGCGATCTGGCTGGATCCGGAGATGTGCAGCCCGTACCGGATGTACCAGTTCTGGCTCAGCACAGCGGATGCCGACGTCATCGAGCGCCTCAAGGTGTTCACGTTCCTCACGCGCGCCGAGATCGAGGAGTACGAGGCGCTCGTCGAGTCCGAGCCGTTCCGGCGTGCCGCTCAGAAGCGTCTGGCGCTCGAGGTCGTCGCCACCGTGCACGGCATCGATGCGACGGCCGCGGTGATCGCGGCATCCGATGCTCTGTTCGGCCAGGGTGACCTGACCGCGTTGGACGCATCGACGCTGCGCACCGCGCTCGAAGAGCTCCCGAACGCCACGGTCGATGCGGGCTCGTCGGTCGTCGACGCGCTCGTCGCGACGGGGCTGGTCTCGAGCCTGTCCGAGGCTCGCCGTGCGATCGGCCAGGGGGGCGTGTCCCTCGACGGCGAACGCATCGACGACGAGGCGGCCACCGTGCAGGGAACCCTTCCCGGAGGTGTCTCCGTGCTCCGCCGCGGCAAGAAGACCCTCGCGGGAGTCTTCCTCACCTGACGATCGATCTCTGATCGCGAGACGGCGGTCGCCTGGGCTGTTCTCAGGTGGCCGCCGGCACGCTTCTCGCCAGCCGGATCGACAGGAGACATCGGATGCCGTTCACCCCCAGCCACGCGCTGGTCGCGCTGCCTTTCATCCGCACTCCGCTGGTGCCGGCCGCGATTGCGATCGGCGCGATGACGCCCGATCTTCCGCTGTTCCTGCGCGGTGTCGGCCTCGACTACTCGTTCACGCACACGTTCGGCAATGTGGTGTGGACGGCTCTGGTCGCTTTCGTGCTGTTCATGATCTGGCGGGTCGTGCTCCGTCCGGCCGTGGGCGAGCTCGCCCCACTCTGGCTGGCCGAGCGGATTCCCGCCGAGTGGTCCGAGTCGGGAGTCGAGGCGGCAAGCGCCGCGGTGGGGGCCGGGTCGAAGCGCCCGCTGTACCCGGTGCTGCTCGCCGTCTCGTTGATCCTGGGTGTGCTGTCGCACATCCTCTGGGATCTCTTCACGCATGAGGGGCGCTGGGGCGTCGACGCATTCCCCGCGCTCGAAGAGATGTGGGGACCTCTGACCGGCTACAAGTGGCTCCAGCACGGGTCGAGTGTGGTCGGTCTTGTGGTCATCGGGATCTGGGCGGCGCTGCGACTGCGTCGAACCGAACCGCGGGGTGACCTGGTGCGGACGCTGCCGGCGGGAGTCCGGATCTCGTGGTGGCTGTCGCTTCCCGTGGTGCTGGTAACGGCCTCGATCGTCGGGTACTTGGCGTACGGTCCGTTCACGGAGGAGTTCACGTACCAGCACCTCGCGTATCGGATGCTGCCTCCGGCCTGCGCACTGTGGGGTGCGCTGACCCTGGCGCTGTGCCTCGCCCTGCCGCTCTTCCGCCGCCATCACCAGCGCGGCTGATCCGACCCCCACCGATGCGGAGCCGCGAACTCGAGCCCGGGAAGTGCCGGCCTCGCGGTGGTGACCTTCCGTCCGGCGACATCGAACGGCGCGGAGTGTGCGCCGGGGTCGAACTCACGCTCCGATCCCGGTTCATCCGTGCGCGGCATCCCGAGCAGCTCAGCGGCCACCCGACGCAGTGACGTGCGCACCGTCCAGCTGCCGCCTTCGCGCTGACGCCGCTCCAGCACCGCGATGACAGCGGTCGCGAGCAGGTAGCCGGCGCTGTGGTCGAGCGCCTGGGCAGGGAGTGCTCCTGGCCGATCGCCGTCAGGCGACTCGATCAGCGAGATTCCCGATTCGGCCTGCACCAGGCTGTCGAAGCCGGCGCGATCCGGGTCGCCCATTCCCCAGGCGCTGAGTTGGGCGATCACCACCCCCGGATACTGCTCGGTCAGCGCGGCCGCCGACAGGCCGAGGCGGTCGAGCGATGACGGGCGGTATCCGAGCACGACCACATCCGCGCCGGCGAGGAGTTCGCGGAAGCGCTCGCTTCTCGCCTCGATCAGCGTCGTTCGCTTGCCATGGCCGGTGTCGAGGTGCTGCCACTCGGGCTCTGGGAGGTCGGGCGGATCCACTCGGAGCACGTCGGCGCCGAGCAGCGCCAGAGTCCGCGTGCACACCGGGCCCGCGATCACGCGCGTGAGGTCGAGGACGCGAATACCGGTGAGCGGTGCGTCACGGTCCTGCACGAGCGGACCGCGGCGGGAGCGAATGCGGGATTCCCCGGAATCCCGACGTGTGACCTCGAGCAGGGGAGTGGCGCGCCACCGCGCATCGAGGTGAGGGTCCTCGCGGAGCACGGGAACGGCGAGGCCACGCTCGGACGTGATGACTCCGACCGCCTCGGCGGTCGTGCGCTCCAGGATGGCTGCACGCACTGCGTCGCCGCTCGCGCCGAGATCGAGTCCGAGCCCGGTGAGGAGCCGGTGGGCGTGGTGTGGATAGTTGCCGTGGGTGCGCACCCACCCGTCTGCCGAACGCCAGAACCCCGAGTATGCCGACCACACGTCGGGCGCGATCCCGTCGACCGCGAGAACGCGGTCGCTCCTGTAGGCGGTGGCGATGCGGTCCGGATCCGGCAGTTCTCGGATGCCAACCATCAGACTGACCGCGTGCGCGCTCGCCCACGCGAGATCCGCGGTGGCGAGACGCGAGGGGAGGGGGACGGGATGCGGTGGCACAGCGTCGACGTCAGACATGTCGTCCGCCATGCCGAGATCGGAGAACACCCGCTCCAACAGGGCTGCCGAGGGGGAGGGATCAGTGGGCTGCGTCACGTTGCGATCGTACTCGTGACGCCGATCCGAGCCGATAACCGGTTCTGGACTGGGGAAATCCTGGCGCGGAGTGACGGCGACACGCCCGGGGGTGGTGCCTCGATTTGCCAGAACCCCAGAACCCACGTAACTTATTACTTGTTCGCCCCACAGGGAAGCGGAGAGGCCGAGAGCTTCACCCCCCTCAAGCGGAGAACCACCTCCCACTCCACTCACTTGTGAGAACAGGCGCCTGCGTCTAGGATGGGAGGTCCACCCCATCTGCGGCTGTCACAAGCTGCGCAGCGGATCCAAGATCTGCCGGCGCGCTGATTTGACAAGCGAGACAGGGTGGCTAAGATAGAGAAGTTGCCCTTCGGGCCTGGTTGTGATGACTGGGTCGTGGGAGCA